>JBLRWQ010000027.1:0-37749 GCA_047921175.1 Nitriliruptoraceae bacterium
TTGTTGAACCCCCGCATGGCGAGCTCGTACATGCGCTTGGGCCGGGTGAACGCCTCGGCGAGGTAGATCGTGTCCGGGTGCTCCTCGCGCAGCTCCGTGAGGCACCAGTCCCAGAACGCGAACGACTTGGTGTGCGGGTTGTCGACCCGGAAGATGCGGATGCCCTGGTCGATCCAGTGGTCGAAGACGCCCTTCAGCGCGGCCCACAGGCCGGCGGTGTCGGAGGTCTCGAAGTCGATCGGGTAGATGTCCTGGTACTTCTTCGGCGGGTTCTCGGCGTACTGGATCGAGCCGTCGGGGCGCTGCTTGAACCACTCGGGATGCTCGCTGACCCAGGGGTGGTCGGGTGCGCACTGGAACGCGATATCGAGCGCCAGCTCCATGCCACGCTCCCGGCAGGCGTCCCGGAGCGCGTGCAGGTCCGCGAGCGTGCCGAGCTCGGGGTGGATGTCGAGGTGGCCCCCCTCGGCCGAGCCGACCGCCCAGGGCGAGCCGGGGTCGTCGGGTCCGGCCTCCACGCTGTTGTTGCGCCCCTTGCGGTGCACGGTGCCGATCGGGTGGATCGGCGGCAGGTAGACCACGTCGAAGCCCATCGAGGCGATGTGGTCGAGGCGGTCGATCACGTCACGCAGGGTCCCGTGCCGGCCCGGCTCGGTGGCTGCCGAGCGCGGGAACAGCTCGTACCAGGTCGAGAACGCGGCCCGCTCCCGATCGACGCGGAGCTCGTAGACCGCCGAGCGGACGTGATGGGAGCGCGGGTCGGTGCGCCGTCCGAGCTCGAGGACCTCGTCGCGGGTGGCCCGCTCCGCCCGGTGGGAGAGGTCGAGGTCGGTGTCGGTGAGGACCTCGGCGAGCTCCCGGCAGCGTGGCTTGTCGGGCCCCTTGGCGCGGCTGGCCCGGGCGGCGAGCAGCGCAGCGCCCATCGCGAGGTCGACCTCCTCGAGCGTGCCGGCCCCGGCCTTGGTCCGGGTATCGCGCACCCAGGTGGCGAGGTGGTCGACCCAGGCGACGATCCGGAACCGGGCCCGCCCGAGGGTGCCAGGGGTGAACGAGCCGGTCCAGCGGTCGTTGGCGTCGACGGCGAGCCGGACCTCCTCCCAGGTCCGCTCCTCCGCCGCCTGGTACTGGGCCACGACGGCGACCACGTCGTGGGAGTCGCAGACGACGTCGGCGGCGACCTCCACGGGGCGGCCGACCACCGCAGCCGCCGGGTAGCGGCCATCGAGCGCGCTGGGGCGGACGCGTTGGATGCTGACGCGTTGGCGGGTCGGTGCGGGCACGGGGACCTCCGGGACGCGGCCGTCGGCCGACGGACGTGGGTCGGGTGACGCGTGAGCGCTCACCGCTCACGTGCACCCTAGTGGCGGGCCGGCCTCCAGGAGCGGGACGGCGGCGTCCGTTCGTCGGTGCAGGCGCACCCGCCCACACCCGCCCGGTCGTCCCGCGACGGCCGGGCAGCCCGCGCGGCGTGCTCAGTCCGCCGCGGCACGGGTCGCGGCCAGCAGCTCGTCGGCTGCGGTGTAGGGGTCGAGCTCGCGGTCCTCGACCCGTCCCGCGAGGTGGTCGAGCAGGGCGTCCTCCCCGGCTTCGAGCCGGGCGAAGCTGCGACGGGTCTCCTCCAGCGCCAGCTCCCGGACCAGGTGCCGGGCCCGGCCCCGCCGTCGCGCGACGCCGGTCCCGTCCGCGGCGAGGGCGGCCGTGTGCTGACCGATCGCCGCCAGCAGCTCTGCGACGCCCTCGTCCCGGACCGCCACGGTGCGGACGATCGGGGGCCACCAGGAGGTCCCGGCCCCGGTGTCGTGGCCGAGCTCCAACATGCCCTCGAGCTCGGCCTGCAGCCGGCCCGCCCCGCCGGCGTCGGCCTTGTTGATCACGAACACGTCCGCGACCTCGAGGATGCCGGCCTTGGCCGCCTGGATCCCGTCCCCCATGCCGGGGGCCAGGGCGATCACGGTCGTGTCCGCGGTCGCCGCGATCTCCACCTCCGACTGGCCGACGCCGACCGTCTCGATCAGGACGTCGTCGAAACCGGCGGCATCGAGGACCACGACCGCCTGGGGGGTCGCCACCGACAGGCCGCCGAGGTGGCCCCGGGACGCCATCGAGCGGATGTAGACGCCCGGGTCGGCGTGATGGCCCTGCATCCGGACCCGGTCGCCGAGGAGTGCGCCGCCGGTGAAGGGTGACGACGGGTCGACGGCGAGCACCGCCACGGTTCGCCCCTGGGCCCGGAGCGCCGCCGCCAGCCGGTCGGTCAGCGTCGACTTGCCCACCCCGGGCGACCCGCTGATCCCCAGGACGCGCGCGTGCCCGCCCCGGGGGTGCAGCGCCGCGATCACGTGGCGCAGCTGCGCCGGACTGCCGTCCTCGACGATGGTGAGCAGGCGCGCCACCGCCCGCCGCTCGCCGCGCTCGAGCGCCGCGAGCAGCGCGTCGAGGTCGACCGCCACCTCAGACCTCGAGGGTGATCGCGTCGCCCTGGCCGCCCCCGCCGCACAGCGCGGCCGCGCCGCTGCCGCCACCGCGGCGGCGCAGCTCGGCGATCAGCGAGACCACGATGCGCGCACCGGAGCAGCCGATCGGGTGCCCGAGGGCGACCCCACCGCCGTTGACGTTGACGCGCTCCTCGTCGACACCCAACGCCCGGGTGGACGCGATCGCGACCGAGGCGAAGGCCTCGTTGATCTCGTACAGGTCGAACCCGGACGGGTCGGCACCGGTCCGCGCGGCCGCCGCCTCGATCGCAGCGGCCGGCTGCAGGTGCAGCGAGGGGTCGGGACCGGCGACGGTCCCCCACGAGGTCAGGGTCGCCAGCGCCTCGAGACCCTGACGCTCGGCCGCCTCCCGGCTCATGAGCACCAGCGCGGCGGCCCCGTCGGAGATCTGGGAGGCGTTGCCGGCGGTGATCGAACCCTCCCGGTCGAACGCGGGGCGCAGCGTCGCGAGCGAGTCGGTCGTGGTGTCGACGCGGATGCCTTCGTCGCGGTCGATCACCACCGGGTCGCCGCGACGCTGGGGCACCTCGACCGGGACGACCTCGTCCGCGAAGGCTCCCGACGCCCAGGCCGCCGCCGCGCGGGCGTGGGAGCGTGCCGACCACGCGTCCTGCTGCTCGCGGGTGATCCCCAGGCTCTTGTCGCGCTGGTAGGTGTCGGTCGCCAGTCCCATCGCGCAGTGGTCGAAGGCACAGGTCAGCCCGTCGTGCATCATCACGTCGGTCAGCGTCCCGTCGCCCAAGCGGTAGCCGAAGCGGGCCTTGTCCAGCACGTAGGGCGCCTGGGTCATCGACTCCATGCCGCCGGCGACCACGACCTCGGCGTCCCCGACCCGGATCAGGTCGCGGGCGCGGCTGATCGCGGTCATCCCCGACAGGCAGACCTTGTTGATCGTCTCGGCCGGGACCCCGAGCCCGATCCCTCCGGCGACCGCGGCCTGCCGGGCGGTGATCTGGCCCTGGCCGGCCTGCAGGACGTGGCCCATCACCACGTAGTCGACCGTGTCCGCGGCCACGCCGGCGCGGGCCAACGCGGCCGCGATCGCGTGCCCTCCGAGCTGCATCGCGGTCAGCGATCCCAGCCCACCGTTGAAGCGACCCATCGGGGTCCGTGCCATCCCGACGACCACGACGTCGTGCATCAGCCTGCCTCCCTGGAGCGTGTGGAGAGCCTACGTCCCGAGCCCCGGACGGCCCGAACCGGGCCACGCAGCACCCGGGCGCTGCGGCGCCCCCGATGCCCGTCTGCGCACGCCGAGGTGGCACGCTGCCCGCGACACCGCGACGCAGGAGCAGAGCGTGGACGTGACCCGCATCGACCAGGTCGCGATCGCCGTCGAGGACCTCGACGAGGCGATCGCCTTCTACCAGCGGGCCTTCGGGCTCGAGGTCAGCTCTCGGGAGCGGATCGAGTCCGACGGGGTCGAGGAGGCCATGCTCGACGTCGGCGGGGTCTGGGTCCAGCTGCTCGCGCCGACGCGCGAGGACTCGCCCATCGCCCGCTTCCTCGCCCGCAGCGGACCGGGCCTGCACCACCTCGGCTTCGGGGTGCGCTCGGTCGAGGGCGCCCTCGACCACCTGCGGGACCAGGACGTCCGGCTGATCGACGAGGCACCGCGACCGGGCGGTGGCGGCCACACGATCGCGTTCGTCCACCCGAAGGGCACCGGCGGCGTGCTCATCGAGCTGGTCGAGGACGAGGACGCGCACGGCCAGCCCCACGGGTGACCGACGGGCAGCCTGGCGGTGGGCGGTAGCCTGCAGCTCGGCCCGACCGCGACCATCGAGGCTGTTCCGTGGGGTTCTCCGATCGACTGCGCGCCTGGCTCAAGGGCGAGTCGAAGCAGCGCCGCGCCAGCCCGAGCACCGGGCCCGCCTCGCGTGAGGCCACGGGGGAGCTGGAGCGGTTCGCGCGCAGCCGTCGGGGGGTCGAGGCCTACCTCGAGCCCAAGACGACCCTGTACTCCACCACCGTGCTGCTCGTCGCCGACGACGGGGAGTACCTGCGTCGGCCGGTGAAGGACCGCGGCCAGGCCGCGTCGCTGTGCAAGGACCTCAACATCCCGCTGTACGACGCCCGCAAGGTCGGCTACCCGAAGCGGATGCGCGACTACGACCAGGGCAAGCGCCCCCCTCGGGTCGATCTCGCCGATCTGCCACCGTGGCCCGGCGACGAGCCCGGGGGCCGCGACCCCGACGGGCCGCCCCCACCGCCCCCGTCAGCGCGCACGGACCCACCTGACGCGGATCCGGACACCCCCGAGGAGGGCCCGAACGACCCGACGGATCCACCCGGACCACGCTGAGCGGACCGCACGGCCCGCCTCCCTCGGCGGGCCGTGTGTCGATGCTGCGCCGGCCTCAGCCCTCGCTGATCTCGATCGTGGTGATCACCACGTCCTCGACGGGACGGTCCTGGGCGCCCGTCGGGGTCTCGGCGATGGCGTCCACGACCTCCTGGCCGGCGGTGGTGCGACCGAACACCGCGTAGGCCGGGGGCAGCGGTGCGTCGACGTGGGTGATGAAGAACTGCGAACCGTTGGTGTTGGGACCGGCGTTCGCCATCGCCAGGGTGCCGCGGTCGTAGCCGCGTGCGCTGGCGGCCTCGAGCTCGTCCCGGAAGCGGTAGCCAGGCCCCCCGGTACCGGTCCCGGTCGGGTCACCGCCCTGGATCATGAAACCGGAGATGACCCGGTGGAAGATGACCCCGTCGTAGAAGCCCTCCCGGGCGAGGAACACGAAGTTGTTGACCGTCATCGGGGCCTCACCGGCGAACAGCTCGGCGGTGATGTCGCCCTTGGTGGTGCGGATCGTCGCGGTGTAGGCGGTCGAGGTATCGATGGTCAGGCTCGGTGGGGAGCTCCACTGCTGGGCCACGGGGGATCCTTGTCCTCGGGGTGGGTCGTCGGGCTGCCGGGGGCGGTCCCCGACAGGCGCTGGCGGAGGGTAGGCCACCGATCGCGAGGCATCGTCGCGGCCCGCACGGGCCGTGGCCCGGCGACGACCGGGCAGGCTCAGCCCAGCAGCCCGTGCGACGCCGCCCACCCGAGCAGCGCCTCGGAGCACCGCTCCAGCGCCTCGGGCCACTGGACCGCGACCTGCTCGCCCGCATGGTCGCTGACGGCCTTGGCGATCCAGACCTGGCGGCCGAAGGCCCGGGCCGTCGCCGCGACGGCGTAGCCCTCCATGTCCACGACGTCGGCCGCGCCCGCCAGCCGCTCCCGCGCACCGCGCGAGGTGATCAGCCGGTCCCCGGTGGCCAGCCGTCCGGCCGCGCCGGGAGGACCGTCCAGCTGCAGGGCCCCGCCGGGAAGCTCGCGCCCGACGAACGCGGACACGCCCACATGGTCGAAGTCGTGCTGGTGCACCGTGGCGACCTCCACCACCTGACCGATCGGCTGGCCGTGGAGCCCGCCCGCGGTCCCGACGCTCACCACCAGCTCGCAGGGGTCGCGTGCCAGCCGGGCGGCCAACGCGGTGGCAGCCTGGACCTTGCCGACACCGAGGTGGCAGACCTCGACGTGGGCGTCGAGGCCGCGCGTCTCCTCGGCGAGCGCGGCGACGAACAGCACCGTCACCCGGCGGTCACCTGCACGGACCGGATCGCCACCGGCTCGTAGGGCCGCTCGGGCGTCGCGCTGGTGACCTGGGTCGGCGAGGCGGCGATGTCGTCGACCACGTCCATGCCGGCCACGACCGTGCCGACCACGGTGTACAGCGGCGGCAGCGGCGTGTCCTCCCACACGATGAAGAACTGCGAACCGATCGTGTCGGGGCCGGCGTTGGCCATGGCGACGACCCCGCGGGCGTAGCCCCCCGGCACGAGCTCGCGCAGGTCGTCGTCGGTGGGGTCGGGCGGCAGGCCGAGGTCCTCGGGATCGATCCCCTGCGCCAGCAGCTCGTCCAGCTCCTCACGTAGCTGGTCCACGAAGCTGTCGCTGACCTGAGCGGCGCGGGCCTCGGCGCCGGCCAGCTCGTCCTCGATCGTGTAGCCCGGGAAGGCCGGCTCGTCCGCGGTCTCCAGCGTGCACTCCTCACGGCCGCAGCCCGTGCCCGCGGGGTCGCCGCCCTGGATCACCGGCGGGCCCGCGGTGACCCGGTGGAAGATGACCCCGTCGTAGTAGCCGTCCTCGGCCAGGTTGACGAGGTTGTTGACCGCGATCGGCGCGTCGTCGACCAGCTCGATCTCGATGTCGCCGCAGGTGGTCTCGAGCGTCAGCGTGTAGGCCGCGTCCTCGTCGATCGTCTGCGCGAACGGCGCGTCGTACAGGGTGCTGGTCACCTCCGGCACGTCGTCCGGGGTCTCCCCGCACGGGCCGACCGTCTCCTCCGGCTCCAGCGGCTCCTGAGGGGCGGCGAACGGGTCGTCCTCCGGCGCCGGCGCCGGGGTGCTGTCGTTGGACAGCAGCGAGCCCAGCAGCGGGGCGAGCAGGGACAGCCCCATCAGGATGGCCATGAACAGGATGATCTTGCGGTTGCGGGCGCTGCGACGCTCGAAGCGCGAGTTCGAGCGGGCAGGACCGGACCGACTGGACGCCACGGGAACCTCGGTACGGGAGAGCGGACGGAACCGCTCAGGCTATCCGTCCCCGCCGGCACGCGAGCCGCCAGCAGTGCAGATGCCAGTGCCGGCGTTGCTCGGCCTGCCCGTCCGGCCAGGCCACCACGTGGCCCTCCCCCGGGGTGAGCTCCCGCTCGCAGGCCGGGCAGCGGTACGGACCCCGCGCACGGAAGCCCGGGACACGCCGCACGGTGTAGCCCGCCAGCTGCGGCAGGGACGGGTCCGGCGCTGCCGGGTCGGTGGCCACCTCAGGCGTAGACGTAGAACCCGCGCCCGGCCTTGCGACCCAGGAAGCCGGTCTCGACCAGGTGGCGCAGCAGCGGCGCCGGGACCATCGCCGGCTGCCGGTACTCCTCGTGCAGCCGCTCCAGGATGGCGAGGGTCACGTCGAGGCCGACCACGTCCATCAGCTCGAAGGGCCCCATGGGGTAGCCACACCCGAGCTTCATGGCCGTGTCGATCTCCTCCGCCGTGGCGTAGTGGGAGTCGAGCATGCGGACCGCGTCGTTCAGGTACGGGAAGAGCAGGGTGTTGACGATGAACCCGGCCCGGTCGCCGCACAGCACCTCGGTCTTGCCGACGCGCGCGACGAACCCCCGTGCGAGCTCGACCACCTCCGCGTCGGTGCGCACCGTGGTCACGACCTCCACCAGCCGCATCACCGCGGCGGGGTTGAAGAAGTGCAGCCCCAGCACCCGTTCGGGCCGCGCGGTCGCCATCGCGCAGTCGATCACCGGCAGCGACGAGGTGGTCGTCGCCAGCACCGCGTCCGGCGCCAGGACCTCGTCCAACGCCCGGAACAGCTCCTGCTTGACGGCCAGGTCCTCGGCCACCGCCTCGATGACCACGTCGCAGCCGGCCAGCGCCCCGAGGTCGTCGACCGGGCTGATGCGCGCGAGGATCTCGTCGCGCTCGGCCGCGTCCAGGCGCCCCCGCTCGACCTGTCGCCCGAGCGAGCGGGCGACCTTGTCACGCGCCGTCGCTGCCTTCTCGGCGCTACGGCCGCGCAGGGCGACCGCGAAGCCGGCGCGGGCGCAGACCTCGGCGATGCCGGTGGCCATGGTGCCGGTGCCGATCACGCCGACGCGGCCCCAGCCGGCGACGAGCTCCGGGTCGGCCGGGCTGCGCTGCTGGTCCTCGGCGACGACACGTGAGGTACCGGCTTCCTCGTAGCGGTAGAAGCCGCGCCCGGCCTTCCGGCCGGTGAAGCCGGCGCTGGCCAGCTGCGACAGGATCGGCCGCGGGGCGTTGCGCGGGTCGTCGAACTGCGCGTGGATCGCGTTCATGATGCCGACGAAGGTGTCGAGACCGACCAGGTCGGTCAGCGCGATCGGCCCCATCGGCAGGCCCGTCCCGAGCCGCATCGCGGTGTCGACGTCCTCCTTGGTGGCGTACCCGCCCTCGACCATCCAGACCGCCTGGTTGAGGTAGGGGAACAGCAGCTGGTTGGCGATGAAGCCGCGCCGGTCCCCCACGACGACGGGGACCTTGCCGATCTCCTCCGCGAACCGTCGGGCCACCTCGACCACCGCCTCGTCGGTGACCACGGTGCGGACCAGCTCGATCAACCGCATCACCGGCGCGGGGTTGAAGAAGTGGAAGCCCAGCACCCGGTTCGGACGTGAGGCGACCACGGCGATGTCCATCACCGGCAGCGAGGAGGTGTTGGTGGCGATGATGGCGTCCGCGCGCGCATGCGCGTCGATGAGCCGGAAGACGTCCTGCTTGAGCGCAAGCACCTCCGGCACCGCCTCGACCACCAGGTCGCACGCGCCGAGCGCAGCCGGGTCGGTGCCGACCTGGATGCGCTCGAGGAGGTCGTCCCGCTGCTCGGGCGTGAGCCGCTCGCGCCGGACCTGCCGCTCCAGGGAGGCGGTGATCCGCCGCTGCCCGGCCGCGACCGCGCCGTCGTCGACCTCGAGGACGGTCACCGGGATGCCGTGGGTCGCGATCAGCTCCGCGATGCCGGCGCCCATCGTGCCGCACCCGACGACCCCCACGTGGGCGATCCGTGCCTGGTCCTGCTGCTCGCTGGTGTCGGTCCGTTCCGCCACGTCCGCGCCTTCCACGGTCCTCGGCTCACACCGGTTCGGTACCCCGGCGCGCCGCGAGCCTACGTGGACGTGCCACCGCGACCGGCACCGGGCTCGGCACGCTCCGGGGTGGCGCCGGGGTGGCGCCGGGGTGGCTCCGGCGGCGACGACGCACGCTGGCGCCGGGTCAGCCCCGGTGGCCGAAGACCCGCTCCAGGTAGGTGCGCGCGGCCGCCTGCGACTCGGGATCGCGGATCGCGGTCAGCAGCGTGTCGGCGTCCGCCCAGCCCCGCGGTGCGCCCACCCCGAGGTGGGTGCGGACGGCGTCCAGGGTGGCGCGCACGGGCAGCCGGGCCTTGGCGGCCAGCTCCTGCGCGAGCTCGGTGACCGCCCCGGCGAGCTCGTCCGCGGGGTGCAGCCGCGACACCAGGCCGGCCTGCAGCGCCTCCTGCGCATCGATCGTGCGACAGGTCAGCACCAGGTCGCGGGCGATCGCGGGCGGCACCTCGCGCAGCAGGCGCGGGATGCCGCCCCAGGCCAGGGGGATCCCGAGATCGAGCTCCGGCACCGAGAAGCGGGTCGTGTCGCTCGCGACACGCAGGTCACAGGCCAGCGCGAGCACCACGCCGCCGCCCACGCAGCGGCCCTCCAGCTGGGCGATGGTGACGGCGTCGAGGGCCTCGAGCGCGCTCGCGGCCTCGTCCCCGGCCGCTGCCGCCGCTCGCGCGGCGGGGCCGTCGGCGAGCAGGTGGTCGCGGATGCTCAGGTCCGCGCCGGCGGAGAAGGTCCCTCCGGCCCCGGCGAGGACCACGACCCGGACCTCCTCGTCGGAGGCGAGCCAGCGGCACGCGGCGACGAGCCCGTGCAGCAGCTCGAGCGACAGGGCGTTCCGCACCTCAGGTCGCGACAGCGTCAGGCGGGCGACGGGCCCGTCGACGACGAGGTCCAGGTGCGGGAAGGTCGGGACGGCCACGGCAGCTCCCCTCGGGATGCGGGACCCCGAGGCTAGGCGGCAGGGTCGAGCTGGCCCAGGTCCCCGACCGCGGACCGTCGTCTGGCCCACAGCACGAGCAGCGCGGGCTGCACGAGCAGGCAGGCCAGCAGCGCCGCCACGATCATCATCGTGCTGACCCCGCCGAACTGGCGCAACGGCACGCTTCCGGACAGCAGCAGGACCGCGAAGGCCAGCCCCGTGGTCGCCGCGGAGCCGACCAGGGCGGGGCCGGTGTTGGCCAGGCTGTCCCCGATCGCCCGGTCGGGATCGAGGCCGCGGCCGAGCGCCTCCCGGAACCGGTTGGTGAGGTGGATGCCGTACGGCACCCCGATGCCGACCGCGATCGAGGCCACCGTGGCCGTGAGCGCGTTGAAGGCCAGTCCGAACAGCCGCATCAGCCCCAGGACGAGCACCAACGAGACCACGCTCGGCACGATCCCGATCAGCCCCAGCCCGACGACCCGGATGCTCGCGTACATGGCGATCGCCAGCAGCGCGGCCGCAGCCGTGAGGCTGATCGCGATCGCGACCAGCTGGGCCGCGGACAGCTCCTCGATGATCTCGGCCGCGACCAGGGGGTCGCTCGCGATCGTGACCCGGCCGCCGGCCGACTCGATCGGATCGCTGGCGGCCTGCAGTGCCGCCGCGATCTCACTGGCCCGGTCCTGGCCGGCCCGGGTGGCCACCGTGAGCAGCAGCCCGTCATCGTCCAGCACGGCAGCCAGGTCGCGGGGAGCGGTCGCGGCCAGCACGTCCACGTGGGCACGCAGCACCTCGCCGTCGACCGCGTCCGTCGCGCCGGCGGCTTCGAGCGCCTCGAGCTGCTCGAGGCGCTCGCGGTCGTGCACGTCCAGCGCGGCGAGCGGGAACCCCTCGACCGCGAGCCGGGCCAGGGTGAGCTCGTCCGGTTCGAGCGCCGCCAGGGCGTCGAGCGCGTCGTCGCCGAGCACCAGCGGCCGGTCGGCCGCGAACCCGGCCGCCAGCTGCTCTCGGACCGCGGCCTCGATCTGGTCGGGGTCCGCGGTGGCGGCCAGCGCCCGCAGCGGTTCGCGGCCGGCGGGCAGCCGGAGCAGCAGCTGCAGGCGCAGGTCGTCGGGGAGGTCCAGCTGCTCGGCCAGGACCGCATCGTCGTCGACGAGCGCATCGAGGTCGAGCGGGTCGGGCAGGGCCACCACGGCCGCGGCGGCGTCCGGGTCCCGCCAGGTCTCCAGCTCGTCGGCCAGGCGCTCCCGGACGGCACCGCCGGCCGCGACGATGCGGTCGCGCAGCTCGATCGGGGAGGTCCGCTCCGCCACACCGTCCGAGACCCGGACGTCGTCGATCGCGGCCAGTCGGGCCTCGGTCTGCGCGACCGCCGCGAGCAGGGCCGGGTCGCGCGGATCGCCGTCGACGAGCAGGAAGGTCCGTTCGCTGACGTCCCCACCGAAGGAACGGTCGAGACGGTCGATGGTGGCCAGCACCGGCTCGCCGTCGGGGAGGAAGTCCCGCTCGTCGAACTCGGTCGACAGGCCGCTGGCGGCCACGCCCGCACCGACCAGCAGCAGCGCGGTGACCGCGAGCACGGCGACCGGGAACCGTGTGGCCAGCGCGATCGCCGGCGTGGACCACCTCGGCGGCTCGACGGCCCGCTCACCGGTGCGCTGGAGCCCGCCCCCGTACGCGAGCGCGTCGGCACGCTCGTGGCGACGGTCGAGGCGACGGTCGACCAGGACCCGGGCGGCGGGCACCGAGGTGGCCATGATGAGGAAGGCTGCGACGATCCCGATCGCCGCGAAGATGCCGAAGTCGCGGATCGCCGCCAGGGGGGTGACCGCGTTGGCTAGGAACCCGGCCACGGAGGCGATGGTGGCCAGCACCAGCGCGACGCCCACGCTCAGCAGGGCGACGCGCGCGGCCTGCTCGGCCCGGTCCCCGAGTCGACGCTGCTCGCGGTAGCGCGTGGTGAGGTGGACCGAGTAGTCGATGCCGAGCCCGACGAGCACCACCGGCACCGCGATGGAGATCTGGTTGAACGGCCCGATCCAGCCCAGCACGCCCGGGCCCAGCAGCGCCGCGATGCCGGTCATCCAGATGATGCTCGCGAGCAGGCCGATCAGCCCGACGGCGACGTCGACGACGGAGCGGAACAGCCAGGCCAGCACCCCGACGACCAGCAGCAGGGAGACGGCCAGCAGCACCGGCAGATCGCGCTGGAGCGCGGCCTCGATGCCCTCCTCGATCGCGAACAGGCTCAGGGTCGACCGACGCGCGTCACCGACCGGGGTCTCGTCGACCACATCCGCGACCGTACGCTGCGCCTGACGGAGCGCGTCGCCTCCGATCGTGGGGTCGAGCCCGACGATCACCAGCCCGGCCCGGGCCCGGACCGGGTCGGTCGCCAGATCGTCGGAGAACAGGCCGGCCACCTCGTCGCCCCCCGCATCGAGGATGGCCCCGGCCAACGGCGCGAAGGTGGCCTCGTCGAGGTCGGCCAGCTCGCTGCCGAGCACGTCCGCGGCGGCCGCGAACGGCAGCGCGAAGCTGACCACCGGGGGCGCATCGATCGCACCCTCGACCAGCACCGGCGCGATGTCGGGGTGGTCCTCGAGCCGCTCGGCGAGCCCCTCGACGTCGCTGAGCGCGGTCGGCGTCAGCACGTTGCCGCCGGGACCGGCGTCGACCAGCACCTGCACGGAGCTCGACGTGGCGAACCGGTCCTCGATCTCCTCCAGCGTGGCAGCGGTGCCGTCGGTGGGGGCGAAGTTCTCGATGGAGGTGTCGACCTCCAGCAACGCGATCGCAGCGCCGAACGCCACGGTCACCAGCGTCAGGACCGCCAGGGTGACCGCCGGGGCCCGGGCCACGACCCGGGCGAGCAGGTCAAGCAGGCGGGTCACGTGACGGCCTCCGGAGCGATCCCGCCGAGCAGGAGCTCGAGCACCCGGGCGGTCGGAGGTAGGCCGAGGTGACGCAACAGGTCGGCACCCAGCACCGCCGCGAGCACGGCGGCGGAGCGGGCCCGACGCTCCTCGTCGGTCAGCTCCCCCACCTGCTCGCTCGCGTCGGACAGCAGGCCACCGAGCACCTCGAGCACCCGCTCGATGGCGGCGGTGAGGGCGGGATCGCTCGGCTCGCTGCGACTGCGCTGTCGTGCGAGCTCGACCACCAGCAGGACCTCCAGCGGCGGCTGCTCCGTCCCCAGCCATGCCGCAACGGCGGTCAGGCGCTGCTCGGGTGGTGCGGCGAGCAGGGCCGGGAGCTGCTCCCGCCGGTAGGCGGTGAGCCGTCGGTCGCACAGGGCGATCAGCAGCTCGGTCTTGTCCGAGAAGTTGGAGTAGAAGGCACCACGGGAGTAGCCGGCCCGGGCCGCGATGTCGTCGATCGCGGCACCATCCACGCCGTGCTCGGCGAAGACCGACGCCGCCGCTTCCAGCAGGCGGTCACGGGTGAGAGCCTGCTGTTCGGCACGGCTCAGGCGGGGCGGCTGCTCGCCCGTCATCGGGGCCGCCGTCGACGCAACCCGGCGAGCGCCGCGAGCACCGCGGCCAGGACGGTCCCGCTGCCACCGAGCACCGCCAGCAGCGGCAACGGCTCCTCACCGTCCAGGGTGAGCTGCGCGGTGACCAGGGCCGCGTCCCCGACCGCCTCCCGGGCCAGCTCGCTGCCCGCCTCCAGCAGCGCCGAGGTGGTCGCGAGGTCCTGACCGCTGCGGTCGGCCACCGCGGTCAGCTCGGTCAGGGCCATCGGCAGCTCCCGTGCACCCGCCGCCAGGGCGTCGGTCCCGTCCGCAAGCTCGTCGGTACCCGCGGCGAGCTCCACCGAACCGTCCGCCAGCGAGGCGGCACCGTCCGCGAGGGTGTCCGTACCGGCCGCGAGCTCGGCGCTGCCGTCGGCCAGCCCGACGCTGCCGGCGGCGACCTCGCGGGTGCCGACCGCGATGCCGTCCGCCCCGGCGGCCAGCGCGTCGAGCCCACGGGCCAGCTCACCGGTGCCGGTGGCCAACACCTCGGCACCCGCAGCCAGCTCCGCCGCGCCCGCGGCGAGCCCGGCGGCACCGGTCGCAAGCTCATCCGCGCCGGTCGCGACCTGCCGGGCCCCGTCCGCGGCGGCGGTCAGCCCGTCCAGCGCGGCCGTGAGCTCACCGACGGCGGCATCGAGGCCGATCGCGAGCTGGCCGAGCCCGTCGGCGACCGCTGCCAGCGTGGCGACGGCCAGCGCCAGCGGCGCGTTCGGATCGTTCGGATCGGTCGGGTCGGTCCCGGGCGGCACCGCCGCGGCGAGCTGCTCCCGGATCGTGGCCACCCGCGCGGCGAGCTCCGTGACCTGCTCGGCGATGACGGCCGGATCCACGTCGGGGACCTGCTCGACGCCGGCCGCCAGCCCGTCGGCCAGCGCGCGGGCGCCCGCCGCCAGCTCGGCAGCGCCCGCGGCCAGGCCTGCCGTGCCCTCGGCGAGCTCCCCAACGCCCGAGGCGAGCTGCCCGGTCGCGCCGGCCAGCTCCTGCGCGCCGGCGGCCCCGTCCGCCGCACCGGTCGCGACCTGACCGGCCCCGTCGGCGAGCTGGCCCGTCCCTGCCGCCAGCTCCCGGGCACCGCCGGCGAGCTCGCCGGCACCACCGGCCAACGCCCGCGTCCCGTCGGCGATCTCCCGGGTCCCATCAGCCAGGTCACGGCTGCCCGACGCGAGCTCCCGTGTGCCCCCTGCGAGCTCCTGGGCTCCGTCCGCGAGCTGCGTGGCACCGTCGGCGGCGAGCTCGCCCAAGGCGCCGACCACGGCCAGCGCGTCCGGGTCCAGCACGTCGAGCACGAACGGCTCCACCCCGGCCAGCGGACTCGCGTCGACGGAGACGCTGGGCGTACCGGACCCCGGTCGGGCGAGCAGGGTGAGCACCAGCTCGTCGTCCAGCAGCGGCGGGAACAGGACGGCGGTCCGGGCTACCTCGGTCCTGCCGTCGACGACGCGCACGGCCGTGCCATCCTCGACGGTGGCCGTGACCTGCCAGCCCGGCGGGTAGCGGACGGCGACACGGACCACCTGGGGGACGCCGAGCAGCCGATCCGTCACCGTCGTCCCCTCGGGCCCATCGACCTCGACCCGCCGCGTCCGGGCGGTGACGTCCCGCACCGCGACGCGGGTGCGCACCGCTCCCTCCTGCTGGCCCAGCTCCGTCGCCTCGAGCGACCGGCCACCTGCATCCTCGTGCAGCACGGCCACCGCCACCGGCAGGGCCGCGGCGTCCCCCTCCCCCTCATCGAGGCAGGACGTGGCATCGGCGCTCACCAGTCGGCGGTCGAGACGGACGACCTCGCCGTCGTCAGCCAGCGTCGCGACCGTCGTGACGGCAACGTCGGGGCCGACCGGTGGACAGGCCGCCGCGTCCATGACCGGCAGCGGGATCGTCAGCAGACCGGCGGCCAGCAGGCTGACGCCGGCGACGCGTGCGACGCCCCGACCTCGTCGACGGGTCACGTATCCGACACCGCGACCTCGTCGACGGGCGGCGCTGCGGTCGATCCTCCGCACCCGCTCCGGGGTGTCGGCAACGGCACGCACGGCAACTCCAGGTCCGGATGGACGACCTCGGGGGCAACACCCCTCGATCAGCTCGGATACAGCAGTGTATCCGGATACGCACCCGTCGCTGGCTGGTTCAGACGCGCGTGTGCGCCGGCTCGGTGGTGGTCAGCTTCGTGATCCGGTTGTGCTCGTCCACCATCACCACGGTGGGCTCGAAGTGCCGTGCCTCCGCGTCCTCGAACTCGGCGTAGGACACGACGATCACCAGGTCACCGGGCTGCACCAGCCGCGCGGCGGCGCCGTTGAGGCACATGTCCCCACTCCCGGCCGCTCCCGGGATCACGTAGGTCTCGAGTCGGGCGCCGTTGTCGATATCGACGACCTGGACCTTCTCGTTGGGCAGCAGATCGGCTGCCGCCATCAGGTCCTCGTCGATCGTGATCGAGCCGACGTAGTGCAGGTCGGCGGCGGTCACCCGGGCACGGTGGATCTTGGACTTCATGAGCGTGCGTCGCACGTCGCTGCTCCTCGACCGAGGGGAGCGTCGACGCCGTGTGACCGGTCGCCGCGACCCCGGGGCGGTGCCGCGCTGCTCCAGCGCGTTGCGGCAAGGGTACCGGCCGACCGCAGCGACCCCCCAACCCTGCGTCCCGAGACAACGCGTCCACGCGCACCCGGCGTCCGGAGGCGAGCCAGTCCCGCCACCGCCCCCGCACGCATCGCCGCGGACCTGTCGATCACGCCTGCCCGGTGACCTGTCGGTCGCTCCCGGCTCGCTCAGGCGTGCCCGGTGACCTGCCGGTGTGCCTCCGCCACCACCGGATGCACGATCCGTCCACCCGCGACGTTCAACGAGCCGTCCAGTACCGCGCTCTCGTCCTCGGTCCCCGCGCGTCCCGCAGCGACCTCGTCGACGAGCACCGCGAGCTTGCCGATCACCGCGGCGGACAGCGCCGCTGAGGCGGTGCGCGGGAACTGCCCTGGGACGTTGGTCACGCAGTAGTGCACGACCCCGTGGCTGACGTAGGTGGGGTCGGACAGGGTGGTGGGGCGCGCCGTCGCCACGCAGCCACCCTGATCGATGGCGAGGTCCACGATCACCGAGCCGGGCCGCATGCTCGCGACCATCGGTTCGGTCACGACCGTCGGCGCCAGCGCGCCGGGGACCAGTGCCGCACCGATGACCAGATCCGCCTCCCGGACGTGGTCCGCCACCAGGGCCGGTTCGCTGGACTGCGAAGCGTCCAGGGTCCCGTCGAGCCGGTAGCGGTAGAGCCGCTCGAGGTCGACGTCCACACCCGTCACGTGCGCGCCGAGGCCACGGGCCCCGCGCGCGGCGATCGAGCCCGCCACCCCGAGCCCGATCACGACCACCTTGGCGGGCGGGACCCCGGCGGCACCACCCATCAGCGTGCCGCTGCCACCGTGTGCGGTGGAGAGCGAGGCCGACCCGATGATCGCCGCGGCCCGACCGGCGACCTCCGACATCGGTGCGAGCAGGGGCAGCCCGTGGGCATCGGTGAGGGTCTCGAACGCGTACGCGGCCACGCCGCTGTCCACCAGTGCATCGGTCAGCGTCGGCTCCGCAGCCAGGTGCAGGTAGCCGAAGAGGGTCAGGTCCGGGCGGAGATGGCTGAACTCGCTCGCCTGGGGTTCCTTCACCTTGACGACCACGTCGCTGGCCCAGACCTCCTCGGCGGTGTCGACGACGTCCGCGCCGGCGACCACGTAGTCGTGATCGGCGAAGCCCGCCCCCTGGCCGGCACCAGCCTGGACCGCGACGCGGTGCCCGCGCTCCACCAGCAGGTGCGCGGCCGAAGGGGTCAACGCGACCCGGCGCTCCCGGTCCTTGATCTCCGCCGGCACGCCGACCTGCACACCCGCCATCGCTGCATCCTCCCGCACGTCGCGGCTCCCGACCGCCTTCTCCTCACCCTAGTTGCGGCGGCAACGCGCACGCTGGCGCCCTCGGCCGATCGGCGCCAGGCAACGGGGATCCGCGGCAGGCGACGCTCGGGCACGCAGGCACGGCACGGGCACGCAGGCGCGGAGCGTCGGGGACGCCGCCCGCCGACCCGGCACGCCGACCCGCCCCGCGCCTCAGCCGTTGGCCACCAACGGGTGCTGGACCGCACGCCCTCCCGGTGACGCGCGCGCGGAGGCGGTGTGTCCGGTGTCGGCCTGCTCCTCGACGATGCGCCGTCTCGGTCCGGTCGGTCTGGCCGTTCGGGTCGGCTGGCGGGGTGGGTGCCGTGCGGCGTCCGGGATGGTCGTGCCGTGTGGGGCGACGCCCTGCCGGGGTGGTGGGTCGAGGTGGGGGAAGCGGATCTCGGTCCCGCGGATGACGGCGTGGTGGGGGCTGCGGTCGTAGCGGCGGTGGTGACGCCGACAGAGCAGCAGCGCGTTGTCCAGGGTGAGACGGCCACCGTCGGTGAAGGCCCGGGTGGCGTGGGCCACATCGCACCAGGCCGCCGGGGCATCACAGCCCGGCCAGCGGCACCCGCGGTCCCGGATCAGCAGGGCCCGCCACAGCCCGGCCGGGACCGTACGCACGACGGTGGACACCTCGATCGGGACGGCATCGGCATCGAGCACGACACGCACCAGCTGGCTGTCGGCCACCAGATGCCGTACCTCCGGCCCGGCGATGGGCTGCCCGGAGCCGACGAAGGTCCCCGCGACCGTCTCCGGGGCGGCTTCGAGCGCCGCGAGCTGGTCGGCACCGATGGTGACCAGCACCTGGGGCCGGACCCCGTGCCGGGTCGGCGCCGTCCCAGCGGCCAACGCCGCGGCGCACAGCTGCTCGAACGCGTCCGCCCCGCGCTGCTCCGGTGTGCGCCGCTCATCAGGCGTGTCCGGTCGGCGGAACGCCTGCAGCGCGACCCGGGCGGTCTCCGCCGCGGTCCCGTGCAGCAACCCGGAGAACGCGAACCCGCCGTCCTCGGTGTCGCACGCCCGGAACCGGCGCTCGGGCTCCTGCCGACGCTGCTGCTCGGCCAGCGCCTCGGGCTCGACCCGACCCAGGATCCGTCGGGCAGCCCTGCCGAACGCGACGGGATCCAGCTCGCCAGCCAGCTCGACGAGCTCGGCCTCGACGTCGTCACGCACCGGACCGACCAACGGGGCCAACACCCGCGCGATCGTGCGCGCCTGCGACACCCCGAACCGGCCCTCCTGGACAGCACGGCCGGTCAAGGTCCCGGTGGCCGCAGCCCGCCCCGCGTCCAGCAGACGCCCAGCCTCGCCTGGCGGCAGCCGCTGCTGCCGACCGAGCTCGTTGCGGTGCTCCGCCAACGTCGCATCGATCGAACCCGACCCGCGCGCCGCGAGCCGGCGCCGCTGCTGCACCGCCGCGACCCGCGCCCGCACCCCCTCCAACTGGGTCAACGGCCGTCGAAGCTCCGCGAGCAGGACATCCGCCTCGGCATCGGACAACCCGTCCAGGTCCGTGCGCGCCAGCCGATCCACCGCCCGTGCGACGACCGGGAGCAGGCCCGGACCGGTCAGCCGGTCCACCGCCGAGAGGACCGGATCCAGGTCGACCAGGTCCGTCGCCGACCGCGCTCCCGGCTCCGGTTCGGCTTGCGACGGCGACGGCGACACCGGGTGCGGGTGCGGCGATCCCATCGCCCCCGTGGATGGCTGCTTCACGATCCGTTCCTCATCCGCCCCCGGATGCGAACCTCGTTGACACCAACGTAGCGAACATACGTTCGAACCGCAAGCACGATCCCCCGCACCCGTGGAAAACGCCGGCCGACACCCCCGGGATCAGCCCGGCAGCGACGACGCCAACGGCGCGAGCAGCGGTGCCGCCGGCCCGAGCAGCAGCGCCGAGGGCAGATCGATCAGCTCCTCCAGATCGAGCCGGTCGACCAACACCGCGAGGCTGATCGAGATGCCGTTGAACACCGCGTGGCCCAGGATCGGGACCATGAGGTTCCCGGTCAGGTGGTACGCGAGGGCCAGCAGCAGCCCGACCGCGAACAACCCGAGCAGGGCGACCGGCTGCGAGATCACCACCTCGATGTGGATGACCGCGAAGATCAGCGACGACAGCACCAGCCCGACACCGAGGTTGATGCGATCGGCCATCGCCCGGAACAGGACTCCCCGGAACACCACCTCCTCGGTCAACGGCGCGACCACCACCGCAACGAGCACCACCAACAGCAGCGGCAGCCCACCCGCGAGGGCGTCCTGCAGGAGCTGCTGCTCGACCGGGTCCTCCGCGCCGGTCACCAGCACCCCGATCGCGTTGACCGTGTACGCGACGATCGCGACCCCGACCCCGGTCCCGAGCCCGATCGCGACCATCGCGCCGGTCGTTCGGGTCGGGCCCCACAGTCGCCCGTAGGGCCGACCCGCCGCCAGCAGGGGCAGCAGGGAGATGCCGAAGACCACCAGCTGGAGCACGAGCTGGAGGAGCAGGTTCACCACGAGCATCTCGGCCGACAGCTCGCCCGCGCCGGCCAGGAGCTCCTCGAGGTCGGCCGTGGCCAGGGCCAGGCCGACGATCAGCAGGTTCGGCGCGATGAAGATCAGCACGACGAAGGTCGCGATCCACAGCCCGTACGGCGACCGGACGCGGTTGAGCGGCGTCCGGGTCCGGGCCCGCTCGGCGGTCGCCCGCCCGGACGAGGGCGGCGTGCCCGGCACGGGGCCCAGCGGCGGCGGGGACGCGGGCGGCGGCGGGGACGCGGGCGGCGGCGGGGATGCGGGCGGTGGCGGGGGCACCGAGCTCACGGGCGGCTCCGGGACGTGCGGACGATGAGGAAGATGCCGGCCAGCGCCAGCACGGACACGGCGAGGACCAGCAGCGGCGACAGGGTGCCCGACGCAGCGAGCGGCAGCATCCCATCCGACCGGCCGTCCGTTCCGGGCGTGTCGACCTCCACCTCGACGCTCGTGCCGTCACGCAGGCCGGCGGCGTCCTCACCGACCAGGGCCAGGCGGTACGTACCGGCGGCGACGGGCGCGCCGCGGTCGTCCTCCAGGCGCCAGGTCGCAGCATGCGTCCCCGGCCCGGCGAGGCCGAGATCGCGGGTGAGCACCAGTTCGCCGTCCGGACCGGTGACCTCGAGGGAGAGCAACGCGTCGACCGCCACGTCGGCCTCCACGGTGACCGCATCACGCACCCCGAGCAGCGTCGACACCTCCCGGGTCGGCCCGATGACGCCGTCGTCGCCGGCGACCGCAGGTGGCGCGAGCTGCCAGCTGCCGTCCCGGAAGGCGGCCGCCCAGCGCCCGACCACCCGTTCCTGCACCACCTCGCCCTCGGAGGTCTCCAACCGGGCCGCACCGTGCACCACGAGCCGGACCTGCTCGCGGCGGCCCAGCCCGACCCGCACGGTGTCCGGCAGGTCCGCCGTGGTCGTGGGGGTCAACCCTCCGTAGTACGCGGCGAGGATGGTCTCGTGGTCCTGCCCGGCGGCGGCCCGGCCCTGGGCGCCGTACTGGCCGAGCCCGACCCCGTGTCCCCAGCCACGGCCGTCGAGCACGACCTCCTCGTCGGTGACCTCGATGGTGAAGCGGGTGGAGGGCACGGTGGTGGGCAGGGGCCGCAGCCGGTCGCTGCGTTGGCTCGGGTAGCGGGACGGGAAGCGGGCCGGGGCGAGCCGGTTCAGGAAGTCGCGCACCTCCAGCGGCGTGACCTCGACCACGGTGCCGTCGCGGCCCGTGAACCGCAGCCGGGACGCCAGGTCGTCGACCGCGCCGGTGCGTTCCACCTCGGCGACCGGCACGACGTCCACGAGACGCTGCCCCTCGGCGAGCAGGGCGTCGAAGTCCTCGCGGTCGAACCGGACCTCCCAGCGGTGGTAGGGCGAGACCTCGTCGAAGGGATCGTCGATGGCGACGAGGTAGGGGCGGGGGCCGGTGGCGGGGAAGACGTCCTCGTTCGCGAAGGTCCGTCCCCCGGAGGTGGAGAAGTAGCGGGCCAGGATCGGGGCACCGTCGTCATCGAGGAGGACCTGCCCGGCCGTCGCGGCGACCGCATCGGCCCAGCGCTGGCCGCCGTCGAGCACGACCTCGGCGCCGCGGTAGACCTGGCATGCGGTGGTGGCACACAGGTCGTAGCCGACGTGGCTCGCGTTGCGAGCCGACCACCAGGCGTAGGTCCGGGCCGCGACCGCCTGGGCCTCGAGCGCGGCTCCGGGCCAGCGGCTGGGCATCTCCGCGACACCCTCGAGGTAGCGCTCCAGCTCGACCTCGTTGACGACCTCGCCGTCGCCGCCCAGCTCGATCGTCCCGGGGTAGCGCGTGCCGTCCACCTCGACCAGCACCCCGTCGTCGGGCACGACGCGGACCGTGCCGGTGGTCGTGACGGGCGCCAGCGCCGCGGCGGGCGCGGAGGGCAGGCCCACGCCGGCGAGGACGCCGAGCAGCCCGACGGTGACGCACCGCAGGGCGACGCTGAGCGGCCGCCGGCCGCGTGCCCGGTCAGCGGGCACCGGCAGGATCCTCGACGCGCTCGATGTCGGCCCCGAGCGAGCGCAACCGGGGGACGAGGTGGGCGTAGCCGCGGTCGATGTGGTGGACGTCCCGCACGAGGGTCTCGCCGTCGGCGACCAGCCCGGCCATGACCCCGGCGGCGCCGGCGCGGACATCCAGCCCCGACAGGGTCGCACCGTGGAGGCGGACGGGACCGCGGATCAGCGCGTGGTGGCCGTCGAGCTCGATGTCCGCCCCCATCCGGGCGAACTCGTGGACGAAGGAGAAGCGCGACTCGAACACGTTCTCCGTGCACCGACTGGTGCCGTGGGCCTGGCTGAGGAGCACCATCAGCTGTGGCTGCAGGTCCGTCGGGTACCCCGGGTAGGGCAGGGTGACGACGTCGACCGCACCGAGACGGTCGCCGCTCACCCGCAACGATCCGGCACCCTCCTCGACACGGACGCCGGCGGCCCGCAGCTTCAGCAGGGGCAGGGTCAGATCCTGTGGCCGCACGCGCTCGATGACGACGTCGCCGCCGGTCACGGCCGCCATCATCGCGTAGGTCCCCGCCTCGATCCGGTCGGGGCAGGTCTCCCACGCGACCCCGCGGAGGCGCTCCACGCCCTCCACCTCGATCGTGGGCCCACCGATGCGCTCGATCCGGGCGCCCATGGCCACGAGCATGCGGCACAGGTCCTGGATCTCCGGCTCGCGCGCGGCGTTGTCGATCGTGGTCCGGCCATCGGCCAGGGTGGCCGCCATGATGAGGTTCTCGGTGGCGCCCACCGACGGGAAGTCGAGCGTGATCACCGCGCCGTGCAGACGGTCGGCGACCACCTCGACACCGGCGTCGTCCTGGCTGACCGAGGCGCCCATCGCGGTGAGGCCGCGCAGGTGCAGGTCGATCGAGCGGGCACCGATGCGGTCCCCGCCGGGGAGCGCGAGCCGGGCCCGCCCGAGGCGTCCGACGAGGGGCCCGAGCGTCGCCAGCGAGGCCCGGATCCGGGCCACCGCGTCGGACGGTGCGTGCCAGCGCGGGTCACGCGCGGCCAGGCGGCAGCGGCGGCGCTCGAGGTCGAGGTCGACCTCGACGCCGAGCCCCTCGAGGATCTCCGCCATGACGGGGACGTCCGCGATCGCCGGGACCTCGCTGAGGTCGAGCGGCTCCTCGGTCAGCAGCGACGCGGCCATCAGCTTCAGCGCGGAGTTCTTCGCACCGGACAGCCGCACGGTGCCGTGCAGCGGCGTGCCGCCGCGGACCCGGAAGGCATCGGTGGTGGTCATCCGACGAGGGTAGCCCGCAGCCCTGCGCTCACCCGCGCGCGTGCACGCGCCACGGACGCCCCGGAGCCGGCGTGCTGCCGGCGCCGGTCAGCGCTCCGTGGTGAGCTCGCTGCCGGTCCCGACCGCGATCCTGAGCTGCTGCTTGCGCAGGGAGATGAGCTGGATCTCGACGTTGCGCACGGTGCCCGCCGCGAGCCGCTTACGGATGCGGTCCGCCTTGGCCCGGGCCCGTTCGACGTCGATGTCCTCCGCCCGCTCGGCGATGTCGGACAGCACGATGACCTTGCCGTCGTCGCCGACGAAGAGCACGCCACGGTGGACCGCGATGCGCTCCTTGGTGCCGTCCGCCAGGGTGACCCGCAGCGGTCCGACGTCCAGCGCGACCAGCGCCGGCGCGTGGCCGGGCAGGATGCCGATCTCACCCTCGACCGCACGGGCGTACAGCTCCCGGGCATCGCCCGAGAGCACGTTGGCCTCCGCGGAGACCACCTCGACGTGCATCGTGGCGTCGGACATCAGCGCGCCAGCTCCCCGGCCTTGCGCTGGACGTCGGTGACGTCACCGGCGTACAGGAACGCCTGCTCGGGGACGTCGTCGAGCTCGCCGTCGACCAGTGCCTTGAAGCCCTCGATCGTGTCCTGGATGCCGACGTAGACGCCCGGGTTCCCGGTGAACTGCTCGGCGACGTAGAAGTTCTGGGAGAAGAACCGCTGGGCCTTGCGCGCCCGGGACACCACGACCTTGTCCTCCTCGGACAGCTCGTCGATCCCGAGGATGGCGATGATGTCCTGCAGGTCCTTGTAGCGCTGCAGCACCTCCTGCACCCCGGTGGCGACGTCGTAGTGCTCCTGCCCCACGATCGCGGGGTCGAGGATCCGCGAGGTGGAGTCGAGCGGGTCGACCGCCGGGTAGATGCCGAGCGAGGCGATGTCCCGGCTGAGCACGGTCTGCGCGTCGAGGTGGGCGAAGGTGGTGTGCGGCGCCGGGTCGGTGATGTCGTCGGCGGGCACGTACACGGCCTGCAGCGAGGTGATCGACCGCCCCTTGGTCGAGGTGATCCGCTCCTGGAGCTGGCCCATCTCGTTGCTCAGCGTCGGCTGGTAGCCGACCGCCGAGGGCATGCGGCCGAGCAGCGTGGAGACCTCCGAACCGGCCTGCACGAACCGGAACACGTTGTCGATGAACAGCAGCACGTCCTGGTGCATCTCGTCGCGGAAGTACTCCGCCATGGTCAGGGCGGACAGGGCGACGCGCAGCCGTACGCCCGGCGGCTCGTCCATCTGCCCGTAGACGAGCGCCGCCTTCTCGAGGACGCCGGACTCCTCCATCTCGAGCTTGAGGTCGGTGCCCTCACGGGTCCGCTCCCCCACCCCGGCGAACACCGACACGCCACCGTGCTGCTGGGCGACCCGGTTGATCATCTCCTGGATGACGACGGTCTTGCCCACGCCGGCGCCGCCGAACATGCCGATCTTGCCCCCCTGCACGTAGGGCTCGATGAGGTCGATGATCTTGATACCGGTCTCGAACATCACCGACTGCGGCTCGAGCTCATCGAACGGCGGCGGGTCACGGTGGATCGGCCAGCGGGTATCGGCCTGGATCTGGGAGGCGTCGACGTCGAGGGGCTCGCCGAGCACGTTGTAGATGTGGCCCAGGGTGCCGGGGCCGACCGGCACGGTGATCGGGCTGCCGGTGTTGACCACCGACGCGCCGCGGACCACACCGTCGGTCGGCTGCATGCAGACGGCGCGGACGCGCCGGTCGCCGAGGTGCTGGGCGACCTCGGCGGTGATGACCTGGCGGCGCCCCTGCTCCTCACGCTCGAAGGTCAGCGCGGTGTTGATGTCGGGCAGGTCCCCGGGGGGGAACTCGACGTCGACGACCGGGCCGATGACGCGGATGATGCGGCCGTCGGCGGATGCGGTGGCCATGGGCGGCTCCTTGGGCGTGCGCGTCGCCGGGGCGTGGGGTCCGGCGGGGCTCGTGCTGCGGTGGGTGATGGATGGTCGTGTGGCCGGTCGGGTCGCGGTCAGTCGCCGAGTGCTTCGGCGCCACCGACGATCTCGGAGATCTCGGTGGTGATCTGCTCCTGGCGGGCCTGGTTCATGATCCGCGACAGGTTGGCCGCGACCTCCTTGGCGTTGTCGGTCGCGGCCTTCATCGCGCGCTGCCGGCTGGCGTGCTCCGAGGCGGAGGACTCCAGCAGGCCGTGGAAGACCTTGGCCTCCACGTAGCGGGGGATCAGGCTGTCGAGCAGGGAGGCCTGGTCGGGCTCGAAGATGAACTCGGGGTCGAAGTCGGCGCTCCCGCCCTCGAACTCGGTCGGCTTGACGGGCAGCAGCTCCATGCGGACCGGGGTCTGGGTGAGCGAGCTCCGGAAGTCGGTGTAGACCAGCCAGACCCGGTCGAGCTCGCCGGCGCGGTACCGGCTCATGACGGTCTCGGCGATGTCGCCGGCCTCGTCGATCTCCGGCGTGTCGGCGACGCCCTCCCAGACCTCCACGGCACGTCGGCCCCGGTAGGCGAAGTAGCCCGCGCCCTTCTTGCCGACCACGTACAGGTCGACCTGGCGGCCCTTGCCTTCCTCCTCGGCGATGGTGCGCTCCGCGGCCTTGAGCACGTTGGCGTTGTAGGCACCGGCCAGCCCGCGGTCGGAGGTGTTGACGAGCACCGCGACGTGCTGGATCTCGCGTTGGACGAGCAGGGGGTGGGCGCGCACCTCGTTGGAGACGGCCAGCCCGCGGATGATGTCGTGGATGCCCTCGGCGTAGGGCCGGGCGGCACGGACACGTGCCTGGGCCTTCAGGATGCGCGAGGCCGCGATCATCTCCATGGCACGCGTGATCTTCTGCGTGCTCTGGACCGACTTGATCCGTCGCTTCAGCTGACGGATCTGACCGCTACCTGCCACGTCTGCCTCCTTGCGAGCGGATCGCCGCCCGCTCGGGCTCGGGGCCGCGACCCCGGAGCCCGGTGCTCACTCGACGGTCTCGCTGGTGGCACGCATCGCGTCCCACGAGTCGCTCTGCTCCTCCTCGACCACGACCTGCGAGGCGGTGAAGCCGGCGGCGAAGTCGGCGATGGCCTTGTCCAGCTGCTCGGCGAGCTCGTCCGACAGCTTCTCGGTGGCGAGCTGCTTGAGCAGCCCGGCGTGCCGGTCGCGCAGGAAGGTGTGCAGCTCGGCCTCGAAGCGGCCGACGTCGAGCACCGGCACCTCGTCGAGCACGCCGGAGGTCACCGCGACGACCGAGGCGACCTGCAGCTCGACGGGCAGCGGGGCGTACTGGGGCTGCTTGAGGATCTCCACGACGCGCTGGCCGCGTGCGATCTGCTGCTGCGAGGCCTTGTCCAGATCGGACCCGAACTGTGCGAACGCCTCGAGCTCGCGGTACTGGGCCAGCTCGAGGCGGACGGTCCCGGAGACCTTCTTCATCGCCGGACGCTGGGCGGCACCACCGACCCGGGAGACCGAGATCCCGGCGTTCATGGCCGGTCGGACCCCCTGGTAGAACAGGTCGGTCTCGAGGAAGATCTGCCCGTCGGTGATGGAGATCACGTTGGTCGGGATGAAGGCCGAGACGTCGTTGGCCTTGGTCTCCACGATCGGCAGCGCGGTCATCGACCCGCCACCGAGCTCCTCGGACAGCTTCGCCGCCCGCTCCAGCAGCCGGGAGTGCAGGTAGAAGACGTCACCCGGGTAGGCCTCACGCCCCGGCGGGCGGCGCAGCAGCAGCGACAGCTGCCGGTAGGCGTCGGCCTGCTTCGACAGGTCGTCGTAGATGATCAGGGCGTGCTCGCCCTTGTACATCCAGTTGGCCCCGATCGCGGCACCGGCGTACGGCGCGATGTACTGGAACGGCGCCGGCGAGGAGGCCGGGGCGGTGACGACCGTGGTGTACTCCAGCGCGCCGTGCTTCTCCAGGGTCGCGACGACCTGCGCGATCGTGGAGCCCTTCTGGCCGATCCCGACGTAGATGCACTTGACGGCCTCGTCGGTGCCCCACAGCGGCTTCTGGTTGATGATGGTGTCGACGGCGATCGCGGTCTTGCCCGTCTGCCGGTCGCCGATGATCAGCTCGCGCTGCCCGCGCCCGATCGGGGTCATGACGTCGATGACCTTGATACCGGTCTGCAGCGGCTCGTTGACCGGCTGGCGGTCCACCACGCCGGGGGCCTGGACCTCGAGCGCCCGCTGCCCGTCGACCTTGGCCTGCTCCAGTGGCCCCTTCCCGTCGATCGGCCGGCCGAGGGGGTCCACGACCCGACCCAGCAGGGCGTCGCCGACCGGGACCGACAGCACCCGCTCGGTCCGTCGGACGGCCTGCCCCTCGTGGATGTGCGAGGACTCGGCGAAGACCGCGGCACCGATCGTGCGCTCGTCGAGGTTCATCGCCATGCCGAACACGCCGTCGCCGAAGTCGAGCAGCTCGTTGGCGAGCACGCCGGGCAGCCCGGAGATGTTGGCGATGCCGTCACCGGTGTTGATGACCCGCCCGACCTGCTCGGCAGCGAGCCCGGGCTCGTAGCCCTCGAGCATGCGTCGGACGGCGTCGGAGATCTCCTCCGGCCGGAACTCAAGATCAGCCATCGTGTGCTTCCTCGTCCTCGCCCGCGGTCCGGGGCGGTCTACGGGATGTCGTGTGGGCCTAGAGCCCGACGCGGGTACGCAGGTCGGAGATGCGGCGCAGCAGGGAGCCGTCGATGACCGTGTCGCCGACGGTGGCACGCACGCCACCGACGACCGTCTCGTCGACGACGAACCGCACGTCCAGCTCGCGGCCCGTCGCGCGCTCCAGTGCGGCGGTGAGCGCCGCGCGGCGGGCCTCGTCGAGCGGGACGGCCACCGCGACCTCGGCCACGACCCGGTCGGAGTCGGCCAGCTCCCGCATCGCCGCGACGATCACGCCGAGCTCGGTGATCCGCTCCGCGGCCAGCACCATCGCGAGCGCGGTCCGGGTCGCCGGGTGTGCCGCGGCCAGGAGCTCGCCGTCGACCGCCCCCAGACGACGGCCCAGCGGCACCTGCTGGTCGCTCAGCACCGTGCGCAGCTCGTCGCTGCCGTCGAGGGCTCGGGCCACGGCGTCGAGCTCGCGCTCGACGACCTCGGTGGCGCCCTCCGCCTCGGCGACGGCCAGCGCGGCGCGGGCGTAGGCGCGGGTGTGCTCGTGGTTCACGGCGGGCCTCAGTTCTGGCTCGACAGCTGGGCGATGTACTCGTCGACCAACGCCTCGTGGGTGGCGCCGTCCAGCTCACGCTCCACGATGCGGGAGGCCAGCTCGACGGACAGCGACCCGACCTGGCCACGCAGCTCGGACAGCACGCGCTCCCGGTCGGCCGCGACCGTGGCCTCGGCACGCTCCAGGATCTGCGCCGCCTCGGCCTCGGCCCGGGAGCGGGCCTCCTCGCGGAGCGCATCGGCCGCGGCCCTGGCCTCGGCGATGATGCGGTCGGCCTCACCGCGGGCATCGGCGAGCGAGGCCTCGTAGTCGGCCTTCGACGCCTCGGCCTCCAGCAGCTTGGCGTCCGCCGCCTCCATCTTCCCCTGGATCGCGGCGGCCCGCTCCTCCAGGGTCTCGTTGAGCTTCGGGAAGACGAACCTGAACATCCCGAGCAGCAGGATGAGGAAGGCCACCGAGCCCCAGATGAGCTCGGACCAGTCGGGCAACAGGGCGATACCGCCCGCGCCCTCGGCGGCGAGCAGGGTGATCTGGCTCATGATGGTCCCTCGCGTCGCGGGGTCGTCGTGGGGGGGGCTACAGCGCGAAGGCGAGGACGAAGGCCAGCAGCGCGAGTGCCTCGACCACGGCCACGCCGATGAACATCGTCGTGCGGACCATGCCGGCGGCCTCGGGCTGGCGGGCCATGGACTCGATGGCCTTCGAGATCAGCATGCCCAGCCCGATCGCGGGGCCGAGCGTGGCCAGGCCGTAGCCGAGGACGTTGAGTGAGCCTTCCATGGGTTCCCTCCTGGGAGCGGCACCGGTCGGTACCGCGGGGTACGAGATGGGGTGGTTCCAGGTCGTGGTGACCGACCGGCGGTCGATCAGTGGTGCGCCTCCATCGAGGAGCTGATGTAGACGGCGGTGAGCATCGTGAAGATGTAGGCCTGCAGGGCGATGATGAAGAACTCGAAGGCGAACACGATCGGGGACAGCAGCAGGGCGAAGCCACCGACCGTCCAACCCACCGGCATCGAGGGCAGGAAGACGTGGATCGTCACGAGCGTGATGACCACGAGGATGTGTCCGGCGACCATGTTGGCGAAGAGCCGGATCGCCAGGGTGAACGGCCGCAGCACGAAGTTCGACAGCAGCTCGATCGGGGTCAGGATGATCAACAGCGCCTTGGGGACCCCGGGCGGGAAGAGGACCCCGCCGAAGTAGTGCCCGAACCCCTGCTCCTTGATGCCGACGCCGACGTAGACCAGCCAGGACAGCAGGGCGAGGAAGAGCGGCCAGGCGATGCGCGAGGTCGGCGGCATCATGAACAGCGGGAAGATCTTCGCGAAGTTCAGGGCGAAGATGGCGACGAAGAAGGTCGTCAGCAGCGGCACGAAGCGGGTGCCCTTGGGCCCGATGATCTCCAGCGCGATGGTGCGGTTGAAGTCGACGATCATCTCGAGGAAGGCCTGGAAGCGGCCAGGCACGACCTTGGCGTCGCGGGTACCGAGGAAGAAGGCGAGCCCGACCACGGCGGTCATGATCCAGGCGATCACGATGGTCCGGTTGACCCCGAGCGAGACCCCGAACAGCTCGAGGTCCTCGAACAGGAAGGGCGGGAACTCGAACAGCGCGTTGATGGGATCGAGGACGCCCTCGAACTCCCCGCCCCACTCGGCGGCAGCTAGCACGTTGGTCACGGCAGTCAGCTCCGTGTGTCGTGTGCGAGCGCCGACGGCCGGGTGGCCGCGGCGTCGACCCAGAACAGGCGCGGCAGGCGCGCGAGCAGCCGCAGTTCGACCGCGAGCGTCACCGCGATCGCGATCGCGGTGGCGGCGGCGAGGCTGCGGGCGTGGATGGAGGGCACGCCGCTGAGGGCGGACAGGGCCGCGAGGTAGAGCGGCAGCCGCACGGCGGCACCCGCGACCTGCAGGCCGATGCCCGCGTCCCGTCGCCGCGCCGCGACGTAGGCGAGCGTGGCCGTGGAGCCGCCGAACAGCACGAGCACCAGCGCGGCGCCGGCCAGCGCGCCGAGCGCGCCGTCGAGGCCCACGACCAGCCCGGCCACGATGGCGACCGGCACGGCCGTGCCGCTCACACCGAGCAGGGCCGCGCGCACCAGCCGCAGCTCGTCGTCGGCCCGTCGGTCCGGGACCGCTGCGCCCTCAGCCGACACGGTCGACCTCTTGGCCGCGCGCGTGCGCGGCGTCCGCCGCCGTGGCGGCACGCTCCTCGGCGTCCATGCGCTGCGAGCGCAGCCAGACCAGGTAGAGGCCCGCCGCGTAGCCGACCAGCGCCCCGAGCACCAGGAAGACCGGGCGCGTGCCGATGGCCCGGTCCACGAGCCAGCCGGCGCCACCCCAGACCACGATCGCGGCCAGGAGCTCGACCTGCATCATGTAGGCGTGGTCCATGCCGCGGAACAGCGCTGCGTTGCCCGACCCGGACATCACGCCTGCCGTCGCCGGAGGCGGCGGTGCAGGCGTCGACAGGTCGGGCGAGGGCATGCAGCGTGCTCCCGTGGGTCGCAGCGGTGCGCAGCGTCGGAAAGGTCCAAGGGCCCTAGGAGCCGGGACGCTAGCAAGGTCCCTCCCGCACCGCCAAAGGCACCGGTGCAGCGGCGGGCGGGGTGGCGTCGTTGGCCGTGGCGCTCGGCCGACCGTCGCGGGCCGGTCACCGGACCTGACGATCGGTCTCGGGCAGCTCGGCCTCGCCCGCCTCACGACGGGCATCCCGGCGCCGGTCGGTGCTGCTCAGCGCGACGAGCACGACGCCGAGCGCACCGGCGACCAGGAGCCAGGGGACGAGGCGCTCCACGGGGAGGAACGAGGGGCCCACCGAGCCGAAGGCCACCACCGCCGACCAGTAGTAGAGGATCACGACCGCGCGCCGGTGGGAGTGCCCGAACGCGAGCAGGAGGTGGTGCAGGTGGCCACGGTCGCCCGCGGTGACCGGCCGCCGCGCGACCAGCCGTCGCACCACCGCGAAGGCGGTGTCCAGGAAGGGCACCGCCAGGACCAGCACCGGTACCAGCAGGGGGATCGAGCCGACGAAGTCGGTGCTGGTCGGCGCAGCGGTCCGCCCCACGTGCGAGATCATCGCGACACCGAGCAGGAGCCCCAGCAGCTGCGAGCCCGTGTCCCCCATGTACAGCCGGGCCGGGTACCAGTTGTGGACCAGGAAGCCCAGGCTGATCCCGAGCACGATCGCCACCACGAGCGTCGAGGAGGTGGGGATCGACGGCGTCAACCCGCTGGGCTGCGACCGGACCGCGAAGGCGAAGAAGGCGACGGCCGCGATCGCCGCGACCCCGGCGGCCAGACCGTCGAGCCCGTCGATCAGGTTGACCGCGTTGATCATGGCCACGAGCGCGAGCACCGTCAGGACCAACCCGAGGTCGCTGGACAGGGCGACGACCTCGAGCCCCGGTACCCAGAAGTGCACCAGCTGGACCCCGAACAGGACCACGCCGAGTGCGGCGACGATCTGACCGGCCAGCTTGACCGGCGGGGGCAGGGGCCGGATGTCGTCGACGATGCCGAGCGCGGTGATGAGCACCACGCCGACCAGCAGCGCCAACGGCTCGGAGGTCGACGCGAACAGCCCGGAGAAGGTCGGCAGCACGGCCGCCAACCCGAGCGCCAGCAGGGCCCCCACCGCCATCGCGGTGCCCCCGAGGCTCGGCACCGCCACCTCACGCCGGCGCCACGGCTCCGGTGGACGCGAGACCACCCCGAAACGCTTGGCGACCGCGGCGACCAGGGGGCAGAGCACCGCGGTCACGACCGCGGCCAGGAGCGCGACGCCGAGGTGGTCGACCACCTCAGCCCGCCGGTTCGACGACCACGGGACCGGCCTCGGGGTAGGCGGGGAAGCGCGCGACGAGCTCGCCGATAGCGCCTCGGACCGCTGCGCGGTCCGCGTCGTTGCCGGTCAGGGCCCGGTCGAGCAGCCCCGCCACCTCCGTGAGCTGCTCGGGCCCCATGCCCTGGGTCGCGACGCACGAGGCACCGGCCCGGATGCCGGAGGCCACCGCGGGTGGGTTGGTGTCGAAGGGGATCGCGTTCTTGTTGAGCACGATGCCGGCCGCGTCCGCGCGTGCCTCGGCCTCGGCCCCGGTCAGGCCCTTGGTGGTCACGTCGGCGAGGAACAGGTGGGTGTCGGTCCCGCCTGCCACGAGCCGGTAGCCGCGCTCGATGAGCCCGTCACCGAGCGCCCGGATGTCGTCGAGGATGCGCTGGGCGTAGGCGGCGAAGGACGGGTCCATCGCCTCCTGCAGCGCGACCGCCTTCGCGGCGATCACGTGCTCGAGCGGTCCGCCCTGGGTGCCGGGGAAGACGGCCTTGTCGATGGGCTTCGCCCATCGCTCGTTGGTGAGGATGATGGCGCCGCGGGGCCCGCGCAGGGTCTTGTGGGTGGTGAAGGTGACGATGTCGCAGTAGGGCACCGGGTTCGGGTGCACCCCACCGGCGACCAGCCCGATGAAGTGGGCCGCGTCACACAGCAGCGCCGCGTCGACCTCGTCGGCGATCGCGCGGAAGGCGGCGAAGTCGAGCTGGCGGGTGTAGGCCGACCAGCCGGCGATGATCAGCTTCGGACGGTGCTCGAGCGCGAGCGCACGCACCTCGTCCATGTCGATCACCTCGGTGTCCTGACGGACGCCGTAGGAGACCACGTCGAACCAGCGTCCCGAGAAGTTCAGCCGCATCCCGTGGGTGAGGTGGCCACCGTGCGGGAGCGACATCGCGAGCACCTTCTCCCCCGGCTGGACGGTGGCGAAGTAGGCGGCGATGTTGGCGGACGCGCCCGAGTGGGGCTGCACGTTGGCATGGTCGGCCCCGAACAGCGCCTTGGCCCGGTCGATCGCGAGCTGCTCGATCGGGTCGATGACCTCCTCGCAACCGCCGTAGTAGCGCTTGCCCGGGTACCCCTCGGCGTACTTGTTGGTGAGCACGGAGCCCTGGGCGGCGAGCACCGCCGGCGAGGCGAAGTTCTCGCTCGCGATCAGCTGCAGCTTGGTGCGCTGGCGGTGCAGCTCGGCGAGCAGCCCGTCGGCGACCTCGGGGTCGGTGGCGCGCAGCTGGTCGAAGTCGGGACCCCAGAAGGTCGTCACCGTGTGGCCTCTCGGTCGATCCGGGTGCAGCGGTCGGTCACCCAGGGTACTGCTCGTCCTCGGGGGCAGGCGGCTCGGAGATCTCGACCGCCGCGGTGTCGTCCTCGGGTGCGTCGGCCGGCTCGGACGCCTCCGGTGCGTCGGCCGGCTCCTCGCCGAGCAGCCGTGCCGCCGCGTCCAGCGGGGCGAGCCGGCCCTCGGCCACGTCCAGGACCAGCTCGGTCGGCAGCACCCCCTCGCGCAGCACCGCAGGCCGCGCCCGGGTCAGGTCGACGATCGTGGACACCCCGCCCCCGGGGCAGGGACCGCCATCGAGCACCGCGGCGAGCTGGTCGCCGAGCTGCGTCAGCACCCCGTCGGCGTCCTCAGGCGCCGGCAGCCCGGGCGCGTTCGCGCCGGTGACGGCCAGGGGGCCGACCCCGCGGATCACCTCCAGGGTGGTCTCCTCCAGGGGCATGCGGACCGAGACCGTCACCTCGGTCTCCCCGAGATCCCAGCTGAGCCGGGCCTGGGCGTGCAGGACGAGCGTCAGCGGCCCGGGCCAGAACGCGGCCATGAGGTGCTCGGCGGCGGTCGGGACGCCGGCGGCCAGCCCGGCGAGCTGCTTGGGGCTGTGGACCAGCACCGGGAACGGCACCGTCCGGTCGCGCTCCTTGACCGCTCGCAGCCGGTCGGTGGCGTCGCTGTCGAAGGCGTGGACCGCGACGCCGTAGACGGTGTCGGTGGGCAGGGCGACCACCTCGCTGGCGAGCAGGAGCTCGACGGCACGGGCGACCGCCGCCTCGCGGTCCGCTGCGGCATCGAGCCGCTCCGTCATCGCCATGCTCCCGACATCCCTCGCGGGCCGTGGTGCGGCCCCAGCCGGAGCCTACTGCGCTGCCACGCAGGACCCGGACGGCGTCCGTCCCACCCCGGTCGGCCCGTGACGTCATCCGCCATCGCCCATCATGGCCGATCTGGGTGCGTCAGCGTCCGGATACCGGACCCGGATGCACCCACATCGGCAGGCGCACGACGGCGACGGGTCGGCATGCTCCGGCTGCTCAGGGCGCGACGGCCACGAGCGCCCGGTCGCGGCCGGCGAGGTCGCGCTCGATGCGGACCTGCCGGAGCCCCACGGCCCGGGCGCGCGCTGCGGCGTCCTCCCCCCGGCGGTCGTCGAGCTCGACCACCAGCGACCCGCCCGGGCCGAGCCAGTCCCCCGCGAGGCCCACCAGCCGGTCGACCACCTCGTGCCCGTCGGGACCGCCGAAGAGCGCACGGGCGGGGTCGTGGTCGACCACCTCGGTGGCCATCCCGTCCCGGTCGCCGAGCGGCAGGTACGGCGGGTTGGCCACGAGCAGGTCCAGCCGGCCACGCAGGGACGGCGGCAGCGGGTCGAGGAGATCGCCGAGGTGGACCTCGCCCCGGCTGCGTCGGGTGACCGCAGCGGTGGCGTCCCGGACCGCGGCGAGGTTGCGTCGGGCCAGCGCGACAGCCTGCGGCTCCACGTCGGTGGCCACCACCTCGATGCCATCGACCTCGGCGACCAGCGCACAGGCGATCGCACCCGACCCGGTGCACGGCTCCGCGACCAGCGCCGGCCGACCGAGCCGGCGCGCGTGGTCGATGGCGATCCCGGCGACGACCTCGGTCTCCGGGCGGGGCACGAACACCCCTGGCTCGAGGGTCAGCTCGACCGTGCGGAACGGCCAGCGCCCGAGCAGCAGCTGCAGGGGCTCCCCCGCCAGCCGGCGGCGGACCAGCACCTCGAGACGGTCCTGCGGCGGCGCGGCGGTCGAGCGGGTGGCCGTCACGTGCTCCACGAGCCAGCGCGCCTCGGCCGCCGCGGCCGGGATACCGGCACCGGCCAGCCGCCGGGTGAGGGCGGCAACGGTCGTGTCGTGGTCGAGCTCGACGGTCATCGCTCAGCCCCGGGCAGGGGACGGCTCGTCCTCGTCCAGGCTGGCGAGCCGGGCGGTGCGCTCCGCGGTCCTCAGCGCCTCGACGATCGCATCGAGCTCACCCCCGAGCACGGCCGCGACGTCGTGGACGCTCAAGCCGATGCGGTGGTCGGTGATGCGGGACTGGGGGATGTTGTAGGTGCGGATCTTCTCCGAGCGGTCGCCGGTGCCGATCTGGCCCTTGCGGGCGTCGGCACGTTCCTGCGCGGCCCGGTCCTGCTCGGCCTGCAGCAGCCGGGAGCGCAGGATCGTCAGGGCCTTGTCGCGGTTCTGGTGCTGGGATTTCTCGTCCTGGCAGGCGACCACGAGCCCGGTCGGCAGGTGGGTGATGCGGACGGCGGAGTCGGTGGTGTTGACGCTCTGCCCGCCGGGGCCGGAGGAGCGGTACACGTCGATGCGCAGGTCACCCGGGTCGATGCGGACATCGACCTCCTCGGCGACGGGCAGGACCGCGACCGAGGCGGTGGAGGTGTGGATGCGCCCCTGGGACTCGGTGGCCGGTACGCGCTGGACGCGGTGGACGCCCGACTCGTGCTTGAGGTGGGCGTAGGCCCCGCGGCCGACGATCTCCACGATCGCCTCCTTGATGCCGCCGATCCCCTGGGCGCTGCGCTCGAGCGTCCGGGTCCGCCAACCTCGCCGCTCGGCGTAGCGCCGGTACATCTCCTCGAGCTCGCCGGCGAACAGGCCGGCCTCGTCCCCGCCGGCGGCGGCCCGGATCTCCAGGATCACGTCCCGGTCGTCGTTGGGGTCGGTGGGCACGAGCGCGAGCTGCAGGTCCGCCTCGAGCGCCGCGAGCTGCTCGGTCAGCGCGCCCACCTCGGCCCGCATGCCGTCCGCTTCCGCGCCGGCGTCGGCCTCCGCGGCCATCTCCCGGGCGGCTTCGAGGTCGTCCGCCACGCTGCGCCAGCGGCGGTAGAGCCCGACGACCTCGCTGAGCTCGGCGTGCTGCTTGGCCAGCGCGGTGTAGCGCTCGCCGTCGCCCGCGACCTCCGGGTCGGCGAGCTGGGCCTCGAGGTCGCGGTAGCGGTCCTCGAGCTGCGCGAGGGTGTCGAGCACCTCAGCGGCCCTCTGCGGTGGATGGCGGCTCCTCGGCCGGAGCGGGCTCGCCGACCGGTGCGGTGGCTGCCTGCTCGGCGGCGTCCGCGGTCGCCTCGATGCTGGGGCGCTCCCCCTCCGGCGTCGCGGTCGTGACGTCGGCGGTGGCGAGGTGGACCGGCAGCGTGTCGTGGGCGAGCAGGATGGGGCTGGTCAGCGAGGTGGGCACCCGGCCCTCACGGTGCTCGGCCGGGACGACCGCCTCGAAGGAGCGGATCGCCACCTCGATCATGTCGCGGGTGGGCTGCTTCGTCGTGATCAGCTGCAGCCACAGCCCCGGCTTCATGATGGCCCGGACCAGCAGGTTGTCGCCCTTGGCCGCGCCGAGCCGGAGCCCCTCGTAGGCCGCACCGGCCACCACCGGCAGCAGCACGATCCGCAGCACCACGTGGTAGATCACGGCACCCCACCAGGCGATGCCCTCGGGCGGCGGGACGAGCAACCCGCCGGCGGTGTAGATCACCACCGCGAGCAGCATGACCAGGATCAGGAAGTTCGTCCCGCAGCGCACGTGCAGGGTGGAGTAGCGGTCGACGCGCTCCGGCTCCAGCACCTCCCCGTGCTCCCAGGCCGCGATGGTCTTGTGCTCGGCCCCGTGGTACTGGAACACGCGTCGGATGTCGCCGAGCAGGGAGATCGACCACAGGTAGGCCAGGAAGATCACGATGCGCACGGCCGACTCGACCAGATGGAACCAGATCCCGTCGCCCATCACGTTGCCGATGAGCGCGTCCAGCCCCTTGGTGGAGGCCGAGGGCAGGAAGATGAACACCCCGATGAACAGCAGCAGCGCCAGCACCATCGAGGCGCCCATGGCCGTGCCGGAGAGCTCCTCCTCGTCCTCCTCCTCGAACGCCTGGTCGGCGGAGATCCCGAGCGCCTTCATCCCGATGCTGAGCGAGTCCACCAGCGCGTAGCAGCCGCGGATCATCGGCCACTTCAGCCACCGCTTGCGGGTCGGCAGGGTCGAGGTGGGGTGGCACTCGAGCCAGATGTCGCCGTCAGGACGGCGCACGGCCACGGCCCAGCGGTCGGCGCCGCGCATCATCACGCCCTCGAGGACCGCCTGCCCGCCGTAGTAGTGCGGGGCCATCTCGGCGACGTCGCCGGAGAAGTCCGGGACGTGGCCCGGTCGC
>JBLRWQ010000028.1:0-37628 GCA_047921175.1 Nitriliruptoraceae bacterium
GGAGCGACGCATGGCGAAAGCAGGTACCGAGCCCAGGGCGCCGACTATCGCGAGGTATGCACCGCCGTACAGAACGGCGACCAGCAGCACGATGCTGCTGACTGATACGGCCACGCGCTCACGCAGGACCGATGCGAACCTTTCAGCGGTGAAGACTGCGATCATCAGGATGATGCCAGGAACAGGATCGACCCGAGGCAGCGCAACTAAGACAGCAGCCAGAGCGGCTAGGGCCGTACCGGCTACATACACGTGAAGCTGCTGCTGCCCGGTCACTACCGGGTCCTTCCGCCGCAGTAGAGCGAGCGATGTGCGGGGGAGGTCGGCCTTCCGCGTATCCGGATTGGTCGCCTCGACAAGTACCAGTAGGCACCTCAGGCGACCGGCTTCACAGCCAGGAAACGCTGGCGCCGCCGGACAGCACGAGAGCTGCCAGGCTGGCCATGGCGAGGAAGATCCTCTTCGACATGTGCACACCTCCATCGAGGTTGGTCTCCATGCCGTCGTCCTCGCTGGTGGACGTCGATCATGTTCGCTTCGCTCGATGGACACCACCGGGTGGTGGCGGTGACGCGTCGTACAACTTGCGGGGGGTTCGGTCATGCTCCGGGGAGCCGGGGACGACCTCGCCCGCGCATCGCTCGCTCTGCAGTTGTCAGGTTCCCCCGCGTGGTCTGCGCAGCGACCGGGCGTGCTGCGCGTTCTCCGCCCGAGGGGTGTCCCCGAGCGTGACCGCCCGCGCACGTTACGCGAGCAAGCCGCTCACGTAAAGAGGATTCTGGAAACGTCTTCCCCATCGAGCAACTTGAGGCACATCCGCAACATCCACGTTGTGGCGCAGCCACGCTGTTAGGTTGCGCACCAGATACTCAGGAGGAGCACCGGGTGGACGCGTCACGGAACCCTGGCTCGACCTCTGCGCCGCCGGAGGTCGAGGAGGTCGATCTGCCGTCGTCGCCCATCACCGCCGACCTCCATGACCCGGAGCAGCGGCGCTTCATCGAGTCCCAGCTCACCAGCATCCCCGGGGTCCTCGCGGCCCGTGTCGTTCCCGGCTTCGATCGCCAGATCGACGAGCTCCACGTCGTCACCACACCGGATCGCGGCCCCAAGGCCACGGTGCGTGATGTGCAGACGGTGTTGCTCGCGCGCTGCAGCCTCCCGATCGACCACCGCGTCATCAGCGTCGTCCAGGTCGACGACCACCAGCTCGCGACCGTCATCCCGCGGGTCCGCCTGCTGAAGGTCGGCACCGTGCAGTCCGGGATGGAGCTCACGGCCGAGGTCACCCTCGGGCTGGACGACCAGCAGGCGGTCGGCAGCGCAGACGGCGTCGCCACCACCAACGGCATGGGCCGGGCGGTCGCCCTCGCGACGCTCAGCGCCTTCGATCGGCTCGTGTCGCCATCGGTGTCCATCGAGCTGAGGGAGACCACCCGGGTCGACATCGGCGGGCAGGTCGTCGCCCTGACCGTGCTGGAGCTCCGCGACGCCCGTGGCGAGGAACCCCGCAGCGGCACGGCGGTGCTCCGTGAGGTCGCCGGGGCCGACGCCGTTGCACGCAGCGTGCTGGATGCACTGAACCGCACCGTCGTCGAGAGCCGGAGCTGACGACGACCCGACGCCCGCGGGCTGCCGGCCGGGCGGGCGTCAGCGTCCGAGGTCGATGCCATCGGGACCGGAACCAGCCAGGATGCCCGGATCGCCGCCCAGCACGCCCTCACGACGGAGCTCCTCGGTGAGCGCCTCGGGGCTCGTCTCGTGGATCACGGCCAGGGCGCGCAGGTCCTCGTTGCGGACCGACAGCACCCGACGGTTGAAGTCGCCTCGCTGGAGCTGGATCGTCTCGAGGTAGCGGCGCAGGGGTGCGTAGCGCGGTCCCAGGGCCTCGAGGCGCCGCAGATCCAGCACGATGGCAGCGCTGAAGCCCGCCTGTGGCGCCTGCTCACCCGGTAGCACGTCTGCCGGCCGGACACCGTAGAACTCGGCCAGCTCCAGCAGCCGGGTCGCGCTGATGTTGCGGTCCCCGCGCTCGTACGACCCGACGACCGCGGCCTTCCATCGCCCGCCCGAGGTCCGCTCGACCTCCTGCAGCGAGAGTCCCCGCTCCGTCCGGACATGACGCAGCCGTTCACCCACATCCCGTGAGTACGACATCGACGCCTCCCCTTCCGGAGCTCGGGCCGTTGACCAAAGGTAGCCGGCCGTGGCGCCGAGTGGGTGTCGAACACGCAGGGTCACCTGCGACCGGCGGCCCACCGCAGGGTCGCCGCGAGGCCCTCCTCCAGGGTCGTCCACGGCTTCCAACCGAGCAGCGAGGCGGCGCGCCGGGCATCCAGCGCGGAGTGCCGGACCTCACCGAGGCGGGCCGGTTCACGGATCGGCTCGTGCGGGTACCCCGTCGCGGCAGCCAACGCCCGGAACAGCCGGTTGATGCTGGTCCGCTGTCCCGTCCCCACCATGAGACGATCGCCGTCGGCCCGGTCCATGGCCAGCACGAAGGCGTGCACGACGTCGTCCACGAAGACGAAGTCCCGCGTCTGCTCGCCATCGCCGTAGATGGCGCACGGCTGCTGCTGGAGCATCCGACCGATGAAGGTGGACACCACGCCGCCCTCACCGGCGGTGGTCTGGTGTGGCCCGTAGACGTTCGCCAGCGTCAGGGCGGTGAAGGTGACGCCGTACAGCTCCTCGTAGGTGGCCAGGTAGTCCATCGCGACACGCTTCGAGGTGCCGTACGGCGAGGTCGCGGGTCGGTCGTAGGTCTCGTCGACCGGCAGCTCGTCGGGACGCGGCTCGCCGTAGGACCCGACGGAGGATGCGTAGACCACCTTGCGTACACCGGTTCGCCGGGCGGCCTCGAGGACCGCGATCGTCCCGAGCACGTTCACCTCGGCGTCGTGCATCGGATCGGCGACGCTACGTCGGACGTCCACCTGCGCGGCGAGGTGGTGGACCACCTCGGGTTCGTGACGCTCCATGACCTGCACGAGACCACCACGGCGGACGTCGAGTCGCTCGAAGGTGAAGCGCCCACCGAACCGCTCCGAGCGCGCGTCGGCGAGGTTGTCGAGGGCACCTGAGGAGAGGTCGTCCACGGCGACGACCCGATGGCCGTCCTCCAGCAGGCGTCGGACCAGGTTCGAGCCGATGAAGCCGGCACCACCGGTGACCAGCACGGGGCGGGTGGACATGGTGGGCCTTTGGAGCGTGGCTGCCAGCGCCGGCGGCCCGGGAGCCTACCCCGAGGAGCTCGGCAGCTCCGCCAGGGCGAGCTCGTCGAGCTGCACGCGGATGCGCTCCCGCAGCGTCGGGGGGGCCTCCTCGACGCACCGGTGACGGACCAGCTCGCGCAGCTGGTCCTCGAAGCTGGCCCGATCCGTGCACGGCGCGCAGCTGTGGAGGTGCTCCTCGAGCCGGGCCGCGGTGACCTCGCCGAGCTCGCCGTCGAGGAAGCTCCCCAGACGCTCCAGGGCCTCACGGCACTCGTCGCTGCACTGCCGGCGATCGTTGCTGCTCATGGCGCTGCCTCGGTCGTGGCCGCGATGAGTCCGCGGCGGATGGCGTATCCGTGCAACGCCTGCTGCAGCGCCTTCCTTCCCCGGTGGAGCCGCGACATGACCGTCCCGACCGGGGTTCCCATGATCTCCGCGATCTCCTTGTAGGCGAACCCCTCGACATCGGCGAGGTAGACGGCCTCGCGGAAGGTGTCCGGGAGCTGGGCCAGGGCGTCCTTGACCTCGTCGGCGGTGAAGGAGTCGAGCACCTGTCGCTCCGGTGAGGCACCGGTGGTCCGACTGAGCTCGTCGTAGAAGGAGAAATCGTCGATCTCGTCCTGGAGGGACTCCTGCGGCCGCCGCTGGGCCTTGCGGTACATCGAGATGTAGGTCGTGTGCAGGACCCGGTACAGCCAGGCCTTGAGGTTCGTGCCTTCGCGGTACTGGTGGAAGGAGCGGAACGCCTTGGTGATCGTCTCCTGCACCAGGTCCTCGGCGTCGGTGGCATCGCGCGTGTAGCGCAGCGCCGCGGAGTACAGCCGATCGAGGTGCGGCAGGACCTCGGCTTCGAACCGCTCGCGACGTTCGCGGTCCCCGAGCTCGCGACGCACGGGTGCGGCGTCGTCCGGCTCGGACGGCTCGTCCCGTGCGGACGACGAGGTGGTCGACGCGGCGTCGCTCACGGTGCTGGCTCCGGGACGTCGGGAGGAGAGCAGCCTACTGGGATGTCACCGCGCGACCGGACCGTCGGCGAGCACGACCGGCCACGGCCGACACCTCCCTGTCCACATCCAGAAGATATCGAGATAGCATCAAACAACACGAGGAGCTATCTTGGGTCCTGTGCCACCGCCACCCCACCTGCATCGCCCCCGGCGGGAGGGGGCCGGCCCCGGTGACACCCCACCGGGGCCGGCATGGCGGCGGTGCGAGCCATCACGACACGGGGAGGCGACGAGATGCGAGAGCTCGACTGGTTCGACGGCCCCGAGGAACCCGACGACCCAGGCCGGCGTCGGCCCCGCTGGTTCCCCGTCCTGGTGGCCGTGCCCTGGCTCGTGGTCGTCGGGCTGCTCGTCGCGCCACAACTGGACCGGGAGCTCGGCAGCGACGTGCTGGCGCACGAGGAGCCTGAGGTGCGGGTCGACGCCGACCCCGCGCCGGCCGAGCGCGACACCGATCCCCCGACCACCGTCCCGGAAGTGGCGTCGGTGCCGACGCCGGACGTCGCCGCGGCACCGACCACGGGCCCCGCTGCGGAGGTGCTCGAGATCCGGGAGTTCCGCGGGCAGTGGCGGGTCGCCCCGGGGAGCGAGGAGGCCGCCTCGCTCGCGATCGTGGTCGCCCGTGCCTGGCTGACCGGGGTCGGACCTACCCTGCCCATGCCCGGCATCACCCCCGACGCCGGCGCCTACGCCGAGCACCTTGTGGTCGAGGCGGCGGAGCGCACCTCCACAGACACCGAGGTGGTCACCGTCCTGGCGGTGCTGCTGCGCGACGTGGACGGCGCAGCGCCGTCTGTGGCCGTGGAGCGCCTCGCGGTGCCCATCGTCTGGGAGGAGGACGGCCCGCGCCCGGCCGGTGCACCGTGGCCACTGCCGGGACCGCGCCTGGAGCCCGCCTCCCCGACCCTCAGCCCCCTGCACGACGACCCCACCGCCTGGGACGAGGCCACCTCCGCCTTGGCCGCCGCGGGGCTCGGGACGCACCGGCTGCAGGAACTGCGGCAGGCGCCGGACGGGCCGGTCGTCGCGACGATCGCGGACGGCAGCGACCAGCGCGACGTCTGGCTGCGGCCGCACCTCGGCGGCTACGTCGTCGCCGGGAGCACCCTGCAAGCGACCCCGGATGCCGGGCTCACCGGGGAGGAACGGCCGTGATCCACGTCCCCCATCACACGACGACCCCACGCACGACCCGGCCGGTCGGCGACGCCCCCGGGCGGGTGGCGGCGCTGCTGGTCCTGGCCTGGGCGGAGGTCCGCGCCGGCCAGCGGCCGTTGCGGCAACTCGAACCGCTGCTCTCCCCGGCGATCCGTCGCCGCCTGGCGGTCCAGGCACCGCCGCGTCGCGCGCCGGTGCGGCAGTCGCTGACGATCCGCAAGGTGGTGGTGCGCCATCCGGCACCGGACGCCTGCGAGGCGGTCGTCCTGGTCCAGCGCGACCGGCGGGTCACCGCGTTCGCGGTCCGCCTGGAACGCCACCTCGGCCGCTGGCGGGCCGTGGACCTGACGGCACCGGAGGCCGGCCTCACGGCACTGCCGACGGCTTCGCTACCACCGGGGCACCGGCCACGGGACGCCTTCGACGAGGTGGCCGAGGAGGAGGCGCGGCTGCTCGCCTCCTCCACCGGCTGACCGCTCGTCGCGGTCCGGTCAGGCGTTGGCGCCGTGGCAGCGCTTGTACTTCTGCCCCGACCCGCACGGACAGGGATCGTTCCGGCCGACCTTCTCCTCCGCGGTGTAGGTCGAGCCGGCGGCGACCTTGCGCACGGTCGAACCGTCCTCACGCTTGGAGACCTCGCGCCCCTGCGCGTCGGTGGTCGTGCTCGAGGCGCCGTCCACCGTGTACGAGCTCGACCCCGCACCCCCGCCGGAGCGGTAGCTCAGCCGGGCACTGTCCCCGCGGTCGGTCAGCGGGACGGCGGCCGCCACGCTGCTGGCCGCGGCCGGCGCGCTCGCCGCGGTCGCGGCCGCAGAGGCCGCGGTGACGGTCGGCGCGGCCGGACCAGCGCCATCGGGCGATGCGCCGTTGCCGGCCGTCCCGTCGCCACCCTCGCGCCGGATCGGGAGGCGGAAGAAGTAGGTGACCGCCTCCTCCTTGACCCCGCCCATCATGTCGGCGAACGAGTCGTAGGCCTCGCGCTGGTACTCGGTCAGCGGGTCACGCTGCCCGACCGCGCGCAGCCCGATCCCGTCGCGGAGCGCGTCCATCTCGTACAGGTGCTCGCGCCACTTGCGGTCCACGACCGTCAGGATCACCCGACGCTCGAGCTCACGCATGACCTCGCCGCCGCCGACCTCCTCGACGCGACGCTCGTAGGCCGAGAGCATGTCCGCGTGGAGGTCCTCGATCAGCTGGTTCTGGTCGATGCGCTCGAGGTCGAGCGCACCCAGGTCGACGCTGTGGTCGTAGACCTGCTCGAGCCGCACCCCGAGCCCCTCGAGGTCCCACTCCTCCGGGTAGTCCCCGGGGGGGCAGTGCTCGTCCACGATGCCCGCGATCGTGTCGGACAGGTAGCGCGACGCGAGGTCCTCCACCTCGTCCCAGTCGCCGTCGAGCAGGGCCTGGCGCTGCGAGTAGACGACCTTGCGCTGCTCGTTCATGACGTCGTCGTACTTGAGCACGTTCTTGCGTCGGTCGAAGTTGAGGCTCTCGACCTGGCCCTGGGCGTTGGCGACCGCCTTGGAGACCCACTTGTGCTCGATCGGGACGTCCTCGGGGATCTTCAGCCGGGTCATGATGCGGTCCACCGCCGAGGCGTTGAACAGCCGCATCAGGTCGTCCTCGAGGGAGAGGAAGAACCGGCTCTCCCCCGGGTCACCCTGCCGGCCGGAGCGTCCCCGCAGCTGGTTGTCGATCCGGCGCGACTCGTGCCGCTCGGTGCCGATGACGTACAGCCCGCCGAGCTCCTTCACCTGGGCGGCCTCGTCCTTGAACTCCGGCGCCAGCTGGGCCAGGTGCCGCTCGAGTGCCGCCTGGTACTCCTCCTCGGTCGCCTCGGTGCCGACCTCCTCGCTGGCCCGGTCCTTTGCGACCTCCTCGGCGTTGCCCCCGAGGACGATGTCGGTGCCTCGTCCGGCCATGTTGGTCGACACGGTGACGGCGCCGAGCCGTCCGGCCTGGGAGACGATCTGGGCCTCACGGGCGTGGTTCTTGGCGTTGAGGACCTCGTGGGTGACCCCGCGCTTGGTCAGCATGCGGGACAGTCGCTCCGACTTGTCCACCGAGGTGGTACCGACCAGCATCGGCTGGCCCTCGGCGTTGCGCTCCGCGATCTCCTGCGCGACCGCCTCGAACTTGGCCTGCTCGGACTTGTAGATCAGGTCGGCGGCGTCGTCGCGGACCACCGGCCGGTTCGTCGGGACCTCCACCACGCCGAGGTTGTAGATCTCGAGGAACTCCGCCTCCTCGGTCTTGGCGGTACCGGTCATGCCGGCCAGCTTGTCGTAGGTGCGGTAGTAGTTCTGGAGGGTGATCGTGGCGAGGGTCTGGTTCTCGTCCTTGATCTTCACCCCCTCCTTGGCCTCGATCGACTGGTGCAGCCCCTCGGAGTAGCGCCGGCCGGACAGCACCCGGCCGGTGTTCTCGTCGACGATCTGGACCTCGCCGTCGACCACGATGTACTCGCGGTCGCGCTTGTACAGCTCCTTCGCCTTCAGCGCGTTCTGGAGGTGGTGGATCAGCGGGGTGTTGACCGACTCGTACATGTTCTCGATGCCGAGCAGCTTCTCGACCTTCGCGACCCCCTCCTCGGTGACCGCGACGGTGCGCTTGGCCTCGTCGATGACGTAGTCGCCGGTGGCTTGGCCCGGCTGGTCACCCTCCTCGCCCTTGACGAGGTTCGGAGCGACCCGGCGGGCGAAGATCTGGTAGAGGTTCGCGGACTGCTCCGCCGGCCCGGAGATGATCAGCGGGGTGCGGGCCTCGTCCACCAGGATCGAGTCGACCTCGTCGACCAGGGCGAAGTGGTGCTCGCGCTGGACCTGCTTGGCCTTCTCCAGCGCCATGTTGTCGCGCAGGTAGTCGAAGCCGAACTCGTTGTTGGTCCCGTAGGTGATGTCGCAGGCGTAGGCCTCGCGCTTCTGGGCCTTGGTCTGTCCGGAGTGCACCACCCCGACGGTCAACCCGAGGAACTCGTGCACGCGGCCCATCCAGGCGGCGTCACGCTTGGCGAGGTACTCGTTGACGGTGACGACGTGGACCCCACGGCCGGTCAGCGCGTTGAGGTAGACCGGCATGGTCGAGGTGAGCGTCTTGCCCTCACCGGTCTTCATCTCCGCGATGTTGCCGTCGTGCAGGGCCGCGCCACCGAAGACCTGCACGTCGTAGGGCCGCTCCCGCAGCACCCGCCAGGCGGCCTCGCGGGCCGCGGCGAAGGCCTCGACCTGGAGCTCGTCGAGGGCGGCACCGTCAGCGAGCCGCTGGCGGAAGACGTCGGTCCGGCCACGCAGCTCGTCGTCGGACAGCGCTTCCATGTCCGCGGCGAGGAGGTTGACCTCGTCGACGATGCGCTGCAGAGCCTTGGCCTTGCGGCCCTCCCCCGCACGGAGGATCTTGTCGAGCACGGCTGGCACGGTGATGGTCCCTCACTCTGGCGGATGCCCGAGATCCCCGCGGACGCGGCCGCACGGCGGGGTGACAGGCAGGTCGCCCGCGATGGTACGGCCCGGACGCGCGACGCACCCGGCCGGCGGTCCACCACCGGGCGGGTGCGTCGGTCGCGCTCATCGAGTGCGCGACGGTCCGGTCAGCCCGCGAGCTCGTCCTCGGGCGGACCGCTCAGCACCGGCTCGGCCTGCGCGGCCTCCAGACGCGGCTTGCTGACCAGCTTCGTCTTCAGCTTGCGGACCTGCCGTGCGAGCTTGGCCTCGGTGCGGTCGATCGCGGTGATCGGGTCGGGCCCGGTCGCGCTCGCGCGCAGGTACTGACCCTTCGCGTGCAGCGTCGCCTCGCAGCGCACGCGTTCCTCGATGCGGGGGTTCGTCTCCTCCGAGAACACCACCTCCATGTCGATGAACCGGTCGAACAACCGGCTCACACGGGACAGCTTCGCGATCGCCTCGTCCCGGATCCGGGGCGTGACGTCGAGGTTGGTTCCCTGCACGGTGATCCGCATCGGTCCTCCTGTCCCGCGGCCGCTCCCTGCGCCGCGTCCGCCGCGGCGCTCGATGGCCACGGCATGGACCGGGTCCGATGGATCCGGCGGGACCCTCGGTCCCGGCCTGACACCCCACCGTAGACCCCGACGGGCCCCGCTGGCGAGGGTCGTCGGTCCTGCTGCGCGGCGCCGATCCTTCAGCGCACGGCTCACGGTCCGAGCGCATGGGTGCCGGCCCGGGCGAGCACCGCGAGGCGGACCTGCCCGGCGCCCGCCGCCTCGAGCGCCCGCGCTGCCCGCCAGGCGGTCGACCCCGTGGTCAGGATGTCGTCGACGAGCAGCACCTCGGTCCCCGGAAGGCGCGAGCGCGCCCGGTAGCGGTCCCGACCGTCGGCCGCCCCCGTCGCCGCCAGGAGCGCCACGACCGGGAGGGCGAGCTGTGCGCCCAGCAGCGTCGCGATGCGCGCAGCATGGTCGAGCCCGCGGGCGCGGACCCGGGCCGCGGGCGTCGTCACCCAGGTCACCACGTCCACCTCGGGCGGCTGCTCGACGAGCCGCGTGGCCAGGGGTGCGACCAGCGCCGGCCAGGCGGCGTGCGCACCGGCGAGCTTCGCGGTGGCCAGCCCGCGGGCCAGCGTGCCGCGGTAGTCGTAGGCCACGGCCGTCGCGACGATGGGCGCATCCGCGGGCCAGCACCGGTGGGCGACCCCACGCGGGGTGCCACAGCGCGGGCAGCCGACGGGCAGGACCCGCACCGTGGCCGCACAGGCCGGACACCACGGGGTACGCCCCCGCGAGCGGCAGGCCAGGCAGCGGGGCGGGGCGAGGAGGTCGAGCACGGGCAGTGGCCGGGACATCGCGCGAGCATCGCGCGAACCGGGGCAGGCGGCAACGGCCCGATCCCGGCTGTGGACGATGCCGGCGCTGATCAGCTCGGCGGCGTCGCCTCCTCGATGAGCATGACGGGGATGCCGTCGCGCACCGGGTACCGGAGGCCGCAGCCGGTGCAGATCACCAGCTGGCGCCGCTCCTTCTCCTCGACCGGTGCCCGGCACGACGGGCAGACGAGGATCGCGAGCAGCCGCTCGTCGAGCGCCATGGGGTCGCCTCCTGGAGATCGGCTCGCAGCCTACTGGCCGCCTTCGCGCCGAGGTGGGGGGCCGCCGAGGGTGTCGTTCTGCCACACCGGGTCGACCTCGGGCCGCTCGTCGAGGACCTCGCGCAGCAGCCGGTAGGTGCGCTGCAGCGCGGCCTCGTCACGCCCCTCGCACAGCAGCACGAGCGCGGGCAGGTTGGTGGACGCGCGCACGAGCAGCCAGCCGTCCGGGAACTCCGCCCGGAGGCCGTCGACGCGGACCACCTGCTCGGGCTCGCTGCGGGCGAGCAGCTCCTCCGCCACCTCGGCGACGACGCGGTCCTTGACCTCGTCCGGGCAGGCGGCCTGCATGGTCGGGCTCGACAGGTAGTGCGGGAGGCCGTCGACCAGCGCGGACAGGGTCGTCCCCGCAGCACCCAGCACGTGGGCGAGCCGGAGCCCCGCGTGGACGGCGTCGTCGAAGCCGAGGTGGTCGACGGCGTCGAACAGGTGGCCGCTGCGCTCCCCGGCGAAGGGGGCCCCGAGCCGGCGCATCTCGCGCTTGATGTGGGAGTGCCCGGTCGGCCCCATCACCGGCACCCCACCGGCGGCACGCACCACGTCCCCGACGAGCCGGGAGCACTTCACGTCGTAGACGATGCGGGCCCCCGGGTGCCGCGCGAGCACGTCGCGCGCCAGCAGGGCCACGACCCGGTCGGCGTAGACCGTCGTGCCGCGCTCGTCGGTCACCCCGAGCCGGTCCCCGTCGCCGTCGAGCGCGACGCCGAGATCGGCGCCGTGGTCACGCACCGCGGCGGCGAGCTGGGTCCGGGCCTCGAGCAGCTCCGGATCCGGCTCGTGGTTGGGGAAGCTCCAGTCGAGCTCGAGGTTGAGGGGCACGACCTCGTGGCCGGCGGCGGTGAAGGCGGCGGCCGCGACCGGGCCGGAGATGCTGTTCCCGCCGTCCACGACCACCCGCAGCGGGTGGCGGGCGGGGGTGGTCGCCGCGAGACGGTCGACGTAGGCCTGCGTCACGCTGTGCTCGACGTAGGTCCCGGTACCCCGAGCGAAGCGGCCCTGCTGCGCGAGCGTGCGCAACTCGGCGATCTCCTCGGGCCCGAAGGTGGTGGACGGCTCGTCGGAGAGCTTGAAGCCGGCCCAGCCGTTGGGGTTGTGGCTCGCGGTGACGGCCACGCCGGCGGGGACACCGAGGTGGTGCTGTGCGAAGTAGACCATCGGGGTGGTGGCCAGGCCGAGCGCGATCACCCGCCGGCCGGTCGACAGCAGCCCCTCGATCAGGCCACCGGCCAGCGTCGGTGCGTAGGCGCGGCTGTCGTGCCCGACCACCACGGTGTCGATCGCCTGCGCCGCCAGCCGCGTCCCGAAGGCGCGACCGAGCACGTTGGCCGAGAACGGCGTCAGCAGCGCCGGGTCGTGGTCCATCGGGCCGGCGGTGCGACCGCGGACGTCGTAGGACCGGAACACCCCGGCGGGCGGCGGGGCGGTCAGGTGGGACACGACGTCCCGGCCGCTTCCCGGTAGGGGGAACGGCCAGTCGGGATCCGGGTGGATCTCCGGCGGTGACTGCGGGTCCTCGGTCATGCCTCTCCCTGCGTCGAGCCTCGTCGTTCGGGTGCATCGACCGGCTCGTGTGCAGCCGGTCGCTCCGCCACGACCGGCTCGAGCGGCTCACCGGGCAGGGTCCGGCCGATGTAGCGCTTGCGGGTGCGCCCGTCCTGCTTCCAGTAGGCGTACCAGTACGGGCCGTGGGGACAGCTGCGGCACCCGGCCTTGCCGCAGCGCACGTGCTCCTGCCGGTAGGTCAGCGTGGGCGGGAGCCCCGGCTCGTCCCCGGGCTGGCCGTCGACGTGGACCAACAGGCCCCGGACGAGGATCAGCAGGCGACGTAGCTCGTACTCGTCGAGCCGGCGGACCTGCCGGGTCAGGGCACGAGGCAGTGACATGGGGTCCTCTGGGGCGGGTCGTCAGCGGTGGGCCACGCGGTCTTGGGTGGCGCGGTGGCACGTAAGAAACCACATCGAGCACGCTCCAGGGTGGAGGTGGCACCGGCGGGCCACGGGGCCGTCACGCGCGGGAGCCCCGCACACCGCTCCGGCCACCGACCGCGCCTCAGGCGCCCCGGTGCTCCGCCGCGGGGACCGGCCGGGGGGCGGGGCGCGGTGGGGCCGGTGGGGCCGGCGGTACCGGCGGGATCTCGGCGGTGGGTACGGAGCGGGCGTCCTCGGAGACGGCGCTCGGTACCGCACGCAGCGCAGCGGCTAGGACCGCCACGGTGCGATCACCGCCGAGATCGGCCGGCACCCGCGGCTGCCGGTCCGGAAGACGCTCGTCCTCCGGACGGCGATCACGGAGGTCCCACCCGTAGGGAGGACGGGTCCGTGCCGCATGTGTGGGACACAGGTCGTAGGTCTGCGGACGTGGCTCATCGAACAGCGTGTCCAGGTCGACGCGCCGCTCCGCGTAACTGAAGCTCAGCGTCGCGGTCGCGTGCGCGGTGCACGAGGGACGGGCGCAGACCCGTTCACCCCGGACCGGGAACGGGAGCACGCCACGCTCGCGAGACCGCGACGGGCGACGGGCATGAGCCGACCCTGGCCGGGGGGGAAGCGATGCCGACGAGGTGTCCACGGCGCGAACCGTAAAGCACAACGATGTGGTTCGGCAAGCCTCTCGACCAACACCGCCGGTCTTGGGTGACCCTGCGGCACCTAAGCCGATGTTGTCGTTCGCCACGGGGCCGCCGGCCCCGCCCCCTACCCTGACGAGGATGGACGATCGCCATGCCCGCCGCCGCCACCGCGTCGCCGACCCTCGGCGTCGACCGGTCGACGGCTACCGTCTGGCGGGCGGCCATCGCTTCGACCGTCTCGTCGGCGAGGTGCTCGCCGAGCTCCCCGCTGCCGTGCTGGACCACCTCCAGCAGGTCGAGCTCCGGCTCGCGGACGTCCCGCCCACGCCCGGCCCCGGTGAGGTCGAGGAGGTGCTGCTCGCCCGCTACGACCCCGCCGGCCCCACCGCTGGGGCGATCCGGACCCCAGCGCGGCTCACGCTGTACCGGCGGCCCATCGAGGCACGGGCACACAGCAAGCCCGAACTCGTCGCGTTGGTGCGCGAGGTCCTCGTGCGTGAGACCGCCCGCCAGCTGGGCATCGACGACGACGGCCTCGAGGAGCTCGGCTGGCTGTGAGGCCCGGCTAGTCTTACTAGCCGGCCGGCTCGTCTGGCGACGGCTCCTCGCCATCGTCGTCCGTCTCGCCCTCCTCCGGCTCGTCCTCCTCCGGTCGCAGCAGACCACCCGGGACCTCCACACCCGCCCGCGAGCCGGTCGTCCCGAGCTGGGTCACCAGGCCGGGGCGGACCGTCGGCCGTAGCCCGCTGCTGGTCGCCAGCCACTGGGCGCTGGAGGTCGCCGGGCTCGCGACGAGCTCGAGCGGCCCGCTGCCGTCGGTCGAGCCCACGCGACCGACGACCACGGCCCCCGCACGCGCGGAGACGAAAGCGGTCCAGCCGCCACTGGCGGGCAACGCCTCCTGCAGGTCCACGAGACGGCGGCTCCCAGCGGGGACCTCCACCTGACGCAGGCTCTCGGGCTCGACGGCCTGGACCCCCGCGAACAAGGTGATGTCGACGATCGCCATCTCGCCCTCGGGGTTGGAGATCACGAGCACCTCACGGCGGTCCTCGCCCGCCCGGCCCGAGGTCACCCAGCGGCCGGAGGCGGCGGCCCCGAGCTGGACGGCGAGCCCCGTCCGCTCGGCCTGCTCGTCGGCACGCGCGACCCCACCCGACACCACGATCGGCACCCCGTTCGAGCGGGCCGTCAGGGCGACCTCGCTGACCCCCTCCGGCAGGGTGCCGGTCAGGTCGACCCGCCGCAGCTCGCCCTCGGGCACGCTGACCTGCGAGAGGCCGAGCGGCAGTTCGCCCCCGTCCTCGGTGTGCAAGGTCAGCTCCACGCTGGCGGTCCGTTCGCCCCGGTTCACGACCCACAACCACGAGGCGTGGGCGTCATCGTCCGCGAGCCACGGCACCGTCCAGGTCTCCGCGGGACGGGTCGTCGCCGCCAGCAGCGCCGCCCCGTCGACGCCTCCGATCGCCGCCCGGGCGAGCTGCAGCCCCTCCACCGCCAGGCGGCCCGAGGTGACCTCGACCAGGGCCGCGAGGTCGGTCCGCTCCGGGAGGGTGTCGTTGACGACGACCTCACGCACGCTGCGCGGCGGCACGGAGATGTTGCGCAGCGCCAGGGGGGCCTCCGGCTCGCCCGGGGTCGCGAACCGGACCGCCACGCTCGCCGGGCTCAGGTGGGGATTGGCGAGCCGCAGCCGGGCCTCGTTGCCTCCGTCGGTGGACAGGCCCGGCACCACGTGGGTCCCGGCACTCGACCGGGCGCAGGGGCCGGCCACCAGCGCGGGCGGGTAGCCGTCGAGGCCGTCGAGCCGCCACTCGCGGTGCACGGCGACGGCACCGTCACGCCACCGCACCACGCTGGCCGCCGGCGTGACCTCGTCGATGGGGCCGCGGGTGCGCACCTCGCCGCCCGGGAAGACCGCGGGGAGATCCACCCGCAGCGTCGCATCATCCAGCAGGTCGAGGCGCTCCAACTGCGCGGGGGAGCTCCCCGGGCCGCCGGGACGTGCGATGACCAGCTCGGCCGGCGTGGGTCCGGTGACCTCCGGGGCCGTGTCGTCACCCTCGTCCGGCGCGTCCGGATCCTCGGGCGCGTCGTCGTCCGCCGCCTCGGTGTCGGGGTCCACCGCGGCCTCGTCGTCGGGCTCCGGCGGCGGGGCGACCTCGGGCAGCCCGACCGGCGGGGCACCCGGCCCCCCGAGCCCGACGGCGCAGACCACCGAGCCGGCGCGAGGCTCGACCTCGACGGGTGTCGGCGCCACCACGGCCGGATCGGGTGCGGGACCGGCCAGCGCATCGATGCCGGTCACCAGCAGCGCCACGGCGGCCAGCAGCGCCAGCGGTCCGGTGCTCCGTCGCCGCGTCATCCCACCACCTCGTTGTCGGGTGCGCGGCGGGGGCGACGGGCCACACCCGGCGGGCGCAGGGCCAGCGAGACCACCCCGAGGAGCAGGACGACCTGCCAGGTGACCGCGGCCAGCCGGGCGCTGCGCCGGTCGTGGGTCAGCTCGACCTCGCCCGCAGGGAGCCCGTCCGCCCGTGACGGCGTCCCGACGGGGGCATCGGCCTGCGCACCGTCGACCGTCACCGTCCAGCCCGGGTCCTCGACCTCCGTCAACAGGAGCGAGCCCGGGACCGGCAGCGTCCCGGTCGCGCGCCCGTCGGCTCCGAGCTCGAGCGCGACGACCTCGGCGTCGCTCGGCAGCGTGCCCCGCTCGTCGAGGGCACGGGCCGCGGCGGCATCGACGACCGCGACGCGCGGGAGCCACCCGACGACCTCGTGGAGCTCACCGCTGGCCACCGGGCGGGGCTCGAGCCGCTCCTGGGCCAGCAGCGCCTCGGACAGCTCCGGTGTGCCCGCCCCCTCGGGGACCAGCAGGTAGCGCACCCCGAGACGGCCGAGCCGGTCGGCCGCACGCGGGTCGCGGACCCCGAGCACGTCACCCAGCGCCGCGGCCACAGCCTGCTCCGCCGCGGCCGGCTGCGGGACGCCGTAGGCCGCCATGGACGGCCCCTCCCCGTCCACGACCTCGTACACCGCCGCCCCGTCCTCCACGGTGAGGACCGCGACGCGGAAGGGCCCCTGGCTCTCCGCCTCGGCGACCACGAAGGAGGGCAGGGTGGGCTCGCCGACGGCGAGGGTGTCGATCGGGTCACGGACCAGGGCCCAGGCGACGCTGCCGAGGCTCACCACGACGGCCAGCGCCGTCGCGACGGCGGCCAGCTGACGCCAGCCGAAGGTGTGCCGGGCCAGCTGCCGGGCCCCGGTCGCGAAGGCGACGGCGAAGGCGCCGGCGAACGCGGCAGCCGTCACCAGCAGCGGGGTGCCGGCCCAGATGCCCTGCGAGCCGCGGTCGAGGGCCCAGCCCGCGACCGCGCCCACCACCGCCGCGACCCACAGGCCGAGCACGACGGGCTGGGCACGGCGCCAGCCCAGCGCGAGCCCGAGCAGGCCGGCCAGGAGGAAGCCGACGCCGGCGACCAGCCCCGGGAAGCCATCCAGGCCCGGCGCGAGGAGCAGCCACAGGGCGAGGTGGCCACCCGCCAGCTCCGTCGCCTCGGGCCGGCCCAGCAGCGGACCGTCGGGCTCGAGCAGCTGGAACGACCAGGGAGCGAGCAGCAGGACCGGCCCGAGCCCCGCGACAGCGGCGCGTGCCAGCACCCGGGTGCGCCAGATCAGGTCGTCGGTGCGAACCGCGAGGACGACCGCCATCGCTGCGCTGACCACCAGGACGACCAGGAGGACCGCCGGCTCGAAGGCCCCCACGACCGCCCCCAGCAGCACCGCGCCGGCCACCGCCCGCCAGGCCCGGGCCGGGGGCACGTCCCGGCGCGCGACGGTGCCGAAGGCGGCGACGAGCCCCGGCAACGCGGCGAGGACCACCAGCGCCTCGATCCGGGCCGTCAGCAGGGCCGCGATCGCCGGTGGCGACAGCACGTACGCGGTCGCCGCGACGACCCGCGGGCCACGTCGCGCGCTGAAGGGCTGGACCGCCCGCAGCGCGAACAGCCAGGCCAGCACGAAGGGCAGCAGGAGGAGCGCCCGCGGGGCGAGGTAGCTGCTCCCACCGAGCAGGAGCTGCAGCAGCCCGAGCAGCGCCTGGGCCGGCGAGGGGTCCAGGCTGGTGCCGAAGGTCCCGGCGGTGCTCCACCCCGCCACGTGGTCGCCGAGGAAGGCGCCGGGCGCCGCGGGCCAGGGGGCCAGCTGCCCGCCACGCAGCTCCCCCGGCCGCAGCAGCGGCCAGGTCCCGGCGAGCGCCAGCAGCACGAGTCCCAGCCCGGCGACCAGCGTCGGGCGGCGTCGGAGCAGGGCGCGGAGCCGCGAGGTGGCCGTGGCCGGTTCGGGTGGCGGCGCGTCACGGTGGGCGGGCTCCGGGGCCGGGTCGGCATCCCCCCCGGCGATCCAGGAGGCCATGGCCTCGGCGTAGGCGCGGATCCGCGGCCCGAGCCGCCCGAACAGCTCGGCCACCTCGGCGTCGGAGCGGGTGCGCTGCGCCTGGACCTGGCGTCGGTAGCGGCGCGTCTCCCGCAGGTGGGCGAGGTTCCACAGCCAGGCGCGCACGGTCTGCCAGGCGTCCGAGAAACGCCGGGTGAGCAGGAAGCCGACGGTCTTGGCGACGCCGACGACCAGGAACAGCGGCAGGACGAGCAGCAGCCGCAGCGCGCCGTAGTTCTTCAGCAGCGTGGCCAGCGTGTTGCGCTCCGCGAAGTAGCGCGGCCCGAGGAAACGGGTCTGGCCGAGCCGCAGGTAGTTGGCGGCCCCGGCGGCGTGCTGCGCGGTCGCCTCCGGCACGACCTCGACGTCGTGGCCGGCCAACCAGGTCCGCCAACACAGGTCGAGGTCGTCGCGGAAGACGTGGTAACGGGCATCGAACCGGCCGAGGTGGTCGAGGACCTCGCGACGCACGAGCATGCCCGCGGTCGAGACGTACAGGGCGCGCCGCTCCTGGTCGCGCTGGCCCTGATCGAGTTCGCCCTCGTCCACCCCGGAGTCGACGCGGCCGGTGATGTCGATGGTGGATCCCACGGCCTGGAGCTGCTCGGGGGCATCCCACTGCAGCAGCTTCGGGCCGACGATCGCGAGCCGCGGGTCGGTCTCGAGCGCCTCCACCAGCTGCGCCACCGCATCGGGGGCCAGCTCCAGGTCGTCGTGCACGAGCAGGACGTACGGCGCCGTCGAAGGGCGGCGGGCGTCCAGTGCCATGGAGACGGCCCCGCCGAAACCGAGGTCGCGGTCGGCGACCAGGACCCGCTCGTGCCCCAACCGGTCCAGGAGCAGCTCGCGCGAACCGTCCGAGCTGGCGTTGTCGACCGCGACGATCCGCACGTCCGGGTGGGTCTGGGCCTCCAGGGACGCCAGCGTGCGTGGCAGCCAGGAGCGACCGTCGTGCGTGACCAGCACGGCCAGCACGGCCGGTGGCGCACCCGTCGTGGTCGGAGCCGACACGGTTGCAGGGACCTCCAGGCGGACGCAGCGTCAGGGACGCGCGCCGGGATCCCCACATCCGGGCTCCGCTCGGAGCCCTGGCCGCACCCCGCCGATCGGGGCCTCCGCGACCATCCCCGGGCGGGGCACACCCCGGTCACACGCGCCCGCCGAGGCTACCAGCAGGCCCCCGCGGGCCCCGTCCGACGCCGGTCCGACGGTGGTGGCCATCGCTGTGGCCGGCGGCCTGGGGCGCGCCGGGTCGTCAGGCGGTCAGGCGCTTCGCGCGACGGCGCTCCCGCTCGGAGAGCCCGCCCCAGATCCCGAACCGCTCGTCGTTGGCGAGAGCGTGGTCGAGACAGTCGCTGCGCACCGGGCACGTCGCGCAGATGCGCTTCGCCTCGCGCGTCGACCCACCCTTCTCGGGGAAGAAGGCCTCCGGGTCCGCGTCGAGACACTTGGCCTCCAGCATCCACACCCGATCGTCCGCGTCGAACGCCAGCTTGGTCGCGAGTTCGGCGAGCACGGCCACCGAAGCCTCCTCACGTCCGACAGCGGTGGAACTACACGGGTGTCATCCTGCACGACCCGTGTGGGCACGTCAAGGCCGGAACCACTACCGGTTGTGGCGACGTGGCCGACGAGGCACGACCCCTTGCGTCCACCGGGGCCATCCGAAGCCATCCGGGCCGGGACGCCGATCGGCCCGCGCACGGGGCGCGGGCCGATCGGGGGAGCATCGGAGCGAGGGTCAGACGAGATCCTCGAGCGCCTCGCGCAGGCGCAGCAGGCCGTCGCGCAGGCGGGACTTGGCGGTGCCTTCGGGGATGCCGAGGACCTTCGCGACGTCCCGGTAGGTGTGCCCGCCGAAGTACGCCAGCTCGATCGCTTCGCGCTGCCGCTCGGTCAGGGTCGCGAGCGCCTTGCGCACCTGCCAGTGGTCGAGGTTGATCTGCACCTCGTCGGCGACGGCGTCGAAGGCGCGCGGCTCGTCACGGCGGGAGACCCGGTCGTCGCGGTCGCGGCTGGCCTGCTCGCTACGCACCCGGTCGACGGCGCGGCGGTGCGCCAGGGTGGTGATCCAGCCCGAGGCCGTCCCGCGCTCGGGGTCGAAACGGTCGGCCTTGCGCCAGACCTCGACCATGACCTCCTGGGTGACCTCCTCCGCCAGGGAGCGGTCGCGCAGGACCCGCAGCGCGACGCCGAGGACCTGGGGGGTGACCCGGTCGTAGAGGCTCGCGAAGGCCTGCTGGTCACCGCCGCCGACAGCGACGAGCAGCTCCTCGGTCGCGAGGTCGGCCCAGGAGGTGCGGGCGGTGGTGGGGGTGCGGGTGGGGATCGCTGCTGCTGCCACGTCGGTTCCGCTCTCGTTGTGGGTCGATGCGGCACAAGGTGCCCGCCTGTCTAGGTTCTGTCAAGCCACGTGTCCAGGTTCTTGTCGAGGTCTGAGCGGTCACCGACGTGACCGGGACACCCCTGCGCGTGACCGGCCCCGCACCTCCACACGGGCGAACGACCGCAGATCGGCCCAGAACGACCGTTCCTCGCCGAACCGGCGACGAGGGCGGTGCCGGTGCAGCACGACCGGGAGCTCGCGCTCGCGCCCGCAACCTCGACCACCCGGCGCGGAACCTGGACACCTGCAGCGTGCAGCGACCGTGCATCCTGCGCACATCGTGCCCCGCGCCGCCGCTCAGACCGCCGCTGGGACCTCGCCGTAGAGGGTCGTGCGCTGCCGTGCCGGCCGCCCGGCGGCTGCCGCCGCCCCGACCAGCTCCTCGACGCTGCGACGCACGCCGTGGGCGCTCCCGGCCATGCGCGAGATCGTCTCCTCCATGAGCGTCCCACCCAGGTCGTCGCAGCCCCCGCGCAGCAGCTCGACGCCACGCTCCAGGCCCACCTTCACCCACGAGAGCTGGACGTGGTCGATCGCGCCCTGGAGCAGCAGGCGCGCGACGGCGTGGACCCGCCGGTCGTCCTCCCAGGTCGAGCCGGGCCGCGCGACACCGGCGAGGTAGATCGGGGCGAGCTGGTGCACGAAGGGCAGGGGCACGAACTCCGTGAAGCCGCCGGTCCGCTCCTGCAGCGAGCGCAGCAGCTTGAGGTGCGCGACCCAGTGCCGTGGCTCGTCGACGTGCCCGTACATCATCGTCGACGACGACCGGAGGCCCAGCTCGTGCGCGGTGGTGACGACGTCGATCCACTGGGCGGTCGGCAGCTTGCCCTTGGTCAGCACCCAGCGGACCTCGTCGTCGAGGATCTCCGCAGCGGTCCCGGGGATCGACCCGAGCCCCCGCCGCTTCGCCTCCTCCAGCCACTCCCGCACCGAGATGCCCAGCCGGGTCGCCCCGTTCACGACCTCCATCGGCGAGTACGCATGGATGTGGAGATCGGGGACCCTGGCAAGCACCGCGTCGAGCAGCTCGAAGTAGCTCTCGCCCGGCAGGTCCGGGTGGATCCCGCCCTGCATGCAGATCTCGGTCGCCCCGAGGTTCCACGCCTCCTCGGCGCGGTCGGCCACCTGGGTCAGCGAGAGGGTGTAGGCGTCCGGGTCGTCGCGGCGTTGGGCGAAGGCGCAGAAGCGGCAGCCGGTGTAGCAGACGTTGGTGAAGTTGATGTTCCGGTTGACGACGTAGGTCACGGTCTCGCCGACCCGGTCGGCACGCACCTCGTCCGCGGCGGCGCACAGGGCCTCGAGCTCGACACCGGTCGTGTCGAACAGCAGCAGGGCCTCGGTGTCGTCGAGGACGACGCCGGCCTGGGCACGGGCGAGCACGGCCGCGATCTCGCGTCGCAGGTGCGTGCGCGCCGGCCCCTCGACCCGCGGTGCGTTGGCGGCCAGCACCCCGTCGGCGATGACGTGCACGTCGCCGAACACGGCGCGGTGCAGGTCGTCGACCGCGGCCGCGGAACGGGCGTTGCGGCCGTCGGCCGCGGAGGCACCGGCCCCGTCACCGTCGAGCACCGCAGCCATCTCGGCGGTCACGGCGCCGGAGCTGACCTCGGGGTCCTGCCACGGCTGCCCGGTCGGTCGCACCCCTGCCCGCGCCAGGCCCTGATCGTCCAGCAGCGCGGCGACCGGGGCACGCATCCGGCCCGCCAGCCACGGGTCCGGGAGCCGCGCGTGCTCCGGGTAGATCGGCAGCCGCTGGGTCAGGACGAAGCCCTCCTCGGCGGACCGCCGGGCCAGCTCCTCCAGCTGCGGCCAGGGCGCCTCGGGGTTGACGTGGTCCGGGGTCACCGGGGAGACCCCGCCCCAGTCGTCGATACCGGCCCGCAGCAGCGCTGCGTAGCGCCCCGGGGTGAGGTTCGGGGGCGCCTGCACATGCACCGTGGGTCCCAGCACGATCCGGGCCGTCGCGATCGTGGCCAGCAGGTCCTCGAAGGTCGGCTCCGGGTGATCGCGCATGGCCGTGTCCGGCTTGGCCCGGAAGTTCTGGACGATGACCTCCTGCAGGTGGCCGTAGCGACGGTGGCTGTCCCGCAGCGCCAGCAGGGTGTCGATGCGCTCGCCGAGGGTCTCGCCGATCCCGATCAACAGCCCCGAGGTGAACGGCACGGAGAGACGGCCGGCGTCCTCCAGGGTGGCCAGCCGGCGTGCCGGGACCTTGTCGGGGGCGTTGTGGTGCGCCTGCCCCTTGGCGAGCAGCCGCTCCGAGGTCGTCTCCAGCATGATCCCCATGGAGGCCGAGACCTGCTTGAGCGTGGCCAGCTCGGCCCAGCTCATGACGCCCGGGTTGAGGTGCGGCAGCAGCCCGGTCTCCTCGATGACCAGGATCGAGACCGCCCGCAGGTACTCGAGGGTGGTCGCGTAGCCGCGGGCCTCGAGCCACTCGCGCGCGGCCGGGTAGCGCTCCTCGGGCCTGTCCCCGAGCGTGAAGAGCAGCTCGGTGCAGCCCGCGGCCTGCCCGGCACGTGCCACCTCGAGGACCTGCTCCGGGGACCGGTAGGCGGGCACGTCCCGCTTGGGCGGCCAGGCGAAGGTGCAGTAGCCGCAGGCATCCCGGCACAGGTGGGTCAACGGCACGAAGACCTTGCGCGAGTAGGTCACCCGGCGGCGGCCATCGGGTGCCCGGCCCCACGCGCCCTCGGCGTACCACGGCGCGGCGTCCCGCACCCGGCCGGCGATCGTCAGCAGCCGCTCGAGGTCCTCGTCCCGGCAGGTCAGCAGGGCGGTGGCCTCGTCGCGCGTCAGCGTCCGGCCCTCCTCGGCCCGGTGCAGGGCCCGCGGCCGCAGCCGTGCGAGCACCGCGTCATCCAGCTCTGCCACGTCCTCGTCCTCACCGTCGAGCGGCCCGCACGGTAGCCACCTGGTCGGGCGTCCTACCATCCCGGCACGGGCAGCGGGCCCGAGGAGGCGACGTGGGGCTGGTCGTGCTGGCGGGCGGGGTCGGAGGGGCCCGGTTCCTGCGTGGGCTCCTGCGCTGCCGTGCCGCCGCCGAGGTCACCGCCATCGTCAACGTCGGCGACGACCTCGACCACCTGGGCCTGCGGATCTGCCCGGACCTCGACTCGATCACCTACTGGCTCGGCGGGGTGGTCCATCCGGAGCAGCAGTGGGGGCGGGCTGACGAGTCCCATACGGTCGCGGGCGAGCTGGCACGCTTCGGGCACGAGGCCTGGTTCACCCTCGGCGACCGCGACCTCGCCACCCACCTGCACCGCACCGCCCGGCTGCGGGCCGGGGGGACGCTGAGCGAGGTGACGGCCGAGGTCGCCGCGGCCTTCGGTGTGCAGGTGCGGCTGCTGCCGGCGACCGACGACCGGGTCGAGACCCGCATCACCACCGTGGACGGCCGGGACCTGCACTTCCAGGAGTACTGGGTGCGGGAGCGGGCCCGGCCGGCGGTCGCGTCCGTGCGCCTGGAGGGGGCCGACCGGGCCCGACCGGCGCCCGGCGTCCTCGAAGCCATCGCCGACGCCGAGGTGGTGCTGCTCGCGCCGTCCAACCCCGTGGTCTCGATCGACACGATCCTGGCCGTGCACGGCATCCGAGAGGCGGTCCTGGCCACGCCTGCGCCCGTCGTCGGCGTCTCCCCGATCGTGGCCGGCGGCGTGGTGCGCGGTATGGCCGACCGGCTGCTGGCCGCCGTGGGCACGGAGGTCTCCGCGCTCGGGGTGGCCCGGCACCACGGTGCGCTGCTCGACGGCTGGGTGCTCGACCGGCGCGACGCGGGCCTGGCCGACGGGGTGCGGGAGCTCGGGCTGGCCTGTGCCGTCACGGACACGATGATGGACGAGGTGGACGTCGCCGCCGCGCTGGCGGGGACCTGCCTGGAGCTCGCGGACCGGATCCGGGGCGGGCGCACGCCGTGAGTGCCGCGCTGACCGTCGTCCCGTTGCCGACCACGCACCGCGTCCGGGCCGGCGACGACCTGGCCGACCTGCTGCTCACCACGGTCGCGGCGCAGGGGCTCACGCTGGCTGACGGGGACGTGGTCTGCGTGGCCTCGAAGGTGGTCAGCCTGGCCGAGGGGGCGGTGGTCGCCCTGCCGCCGGGCGAGCCCCGCGACGCCCGCCGGATGCTGGCCCGCGCCGACGCGGCGGAGGTGGTCGCGGAGGCGCCGTGGGTGCTCATCACCCGCACCCGGCACGGGTTCGTGGCCGCCAACGGGGGGATCGACGCCTCGAACGTCCCCGAGGGCACAGCCCTGCTGCTGCCCCAGGCCCCGGATGCGAGCGCCGCGGCGCTGCGTCGTGCGGTGCGCACGCGCACCGGGGTGGCGATCGGCGTGCTCATCACCGACACCTTCGGCCGTCCGTGGCGCACCGGTCAGACCGACGTCGCCCTCGGGGTCGCGGGGCTGCCACCGATCCGGGACGAGCGGGGGCTCGTGGACCTCGACGGCCGGCCGCTGGAGGTCACCGAGGCGGCGGTCGCCGACGAGCTGGCCGGCGCGGCAGACCTGGTCCGGACCAAGGCCGCCGGCACCCCGTTCGTGCTGATCCGCGGCTTCGAGCCCGGCCCGGGCCGGCCCGGGACAGGCGCCGCGCTGCTGCGGGACGCGGCCACCGACCTGTTCGCCAGCGGCGGCCCGACCGCCGCCGAGCGGGCGATCGCACGGCGCCGCACGGTCCGCGACTTCGCCCCGGAGGTGCCGGTGCCCGATGCGGTGCTGGAGGCCGCCGTGCGGGCCGCCGCCACGGCCCCGGCCCCGCACGGGACCCGGCCCTGGCGCTTCCTGCGGCTGACCGAGACGACCCGGACCCGGCTGCTGGACGCCATGGCGGCGCGCTGGCGGCACGACCTCGAGCGTGACGGGGTGCCGGCCGAGGCGATCGCCCGGCGCCTGGCCCGCTCGGACGCCGTGCTGCGGCCGGCACCGGTGCTCCTGCTGCCGCTGGTCAGCCTCGCCGACGCCCACGACTACCCGGATCCGCGCCGCACCAGCGCCGAGCGTGACCTGTTCCTGCTGTCGGGTGGCGCGGCCATCCAGAACCTCCAGGTCGTCCTCGCCGCGCACGGCCTCGGCGCCGCCTGGATCAGCTCCACGGCCTTCTGCCCCGGGACGGTGCGCGACGTGCTCGGCCTCGACGACACCGAGCAGCCGCTCGGGCTGGTCGCGATCGGGAAACCCGAGCAGCCACCGCCGCCACGGCAGCCGACCGACGGCGAGGGGCTGCTCGAGACCCGCTGAGCGACGGCGCCCCCGCAGCTAGGCTGGCCCGCAGCAGCAGGCCGCGTCGGGCCGGGACCACCCCGGCCGCGCGATCGGATGCCGAGGTGGAGCAGCACCGTGGCCGAGCACGACCGGATCCCCAAGAAGCAGCGCCGGGCGCTGGCCCGTGAGGAGCGCCGCCGCGCCGAGGAGGAGGCCGCCCGCCACCGGCGGACCCAGCGGATCCGCGCCGGCATCGCCGCCGTCGTGGTCGTCGGGGTGATCGTGGCCGTGATCGTCCAGGCCATCGTCTCCGGCTAGGGATCGGCCAGGGAACGGCCAGGGAGGCCGGTCAGGCCACCCCGGGTGCCCGCCCCCGGATCCGGCGCCACCAGGTCCCGACCCACCGCCCCCACACCAGCGGCTCTGCCCAGCGGTCGGCGACCGCGCGGGCGTCGAGGACGGCGCGGGCGTCGAGCTCGCGGCGCCGAGCCCGCGCCGTGGGGAGCCGGCCCAGCTGCCGCACGGCCCCGGGCCAGGCGCGCGGCACCGTGACGGTCAGCTCGAGCGCCTTCAGCAGGGTCGTCACCACGATGGCCGGCCAGGCCGACGCCCGTGGCCGATCGCAGGTGACCAGCACGAGCAGCCGGTTCGCGAGGTTGAGCGACTCGACCCGCACGGTCCGGCGCGGGCCGGCACCCCCACGCTCGTGGACCGCGACCGCGGCCGGCTCGTACCACGCGCTCCAGCCGAGGCGGCGCGCCCGCCAGTCGAGCTCGACGTCGTCGAAGTAGGCGATGAGGTCCTCGGTCAGCACCTCCCCCGACCTCCAGCGCACCGTCTCCAACATGGCGCGGCGGTGGAGCACGCACGCGCCCGATGCACCGAACACCTCGCCGGCGGGCACGTGGTCGCGGTCCACCTCGCCCTCGCCGCGGTTCAGGACCAGCCGGGGTCGTGTCAGCACGTGCCCGGTCGTGTCCAGCACCACCCGGCCGTCGCGCAGCGGCACGGCCCGCCGCACCCGCGGCTGCACGCTGCCGCAGGTGGGGTCCGCGAGCAGGCGGTCCACGCAGCGCTCGACCAGGTCGGGCGCGAGCGTGACGTCCGGGTTGACCAGCAGCACCGCGTCGACGTCCGCATCCAGCCCGGCCAACCCGTCGTTGACGCCGCCGCAGAAGCCCCGGTTGGTCGCGTTCAGCACGAGCCGGACCGGATGCCGCTCCGCGCGCGCCGCGGCCGAGCGCACCACCTCCACGGAGCCATCCCCCGAGGCGTTGTCCACGACCACCACCTCGAGGTCGTCGTGGGTCTGGGCTTCGAGGCTCGCGAGCAGCGGCGCGAGGTGCTCGGCGCTGTTCCAGGCCACGACCACCGCGGCGACCCGCACGACTCTCAGCCCTGCGCCTGGCGCCGCTGGAGGCGGGGCAGGGGGATCGGGCCGGTCTTGCCGTCACCGGTGCGCCGGGCCGGCCCGTCGGTCACCACCGCGGTGGCCGACAGGTCCACCAGACCCGCGCCGCCGGGGGCGGGCGAGACGGCGAAGCGTGCGGCATCGGCGACCACCGCCCAGGTCTCACGGCCCGAGACGTCGGTGACGGAGCAGGCGATGGCGTAGTGCCCGGCCAGCAGGTGGGCCGTGAAGCGGACCTCCACCGTGGCCTCCTGTCCGGGGGCGAGCGGGCCGACCGCGACGCCCTGCCAGGTGGTGTGCACCTCGAACAGGTGCGTGCCATCCCCCCGGGAGACGACGAGTCCGACCGAGCAGACCTCCACCTCGATGCGGGCCCGGAGCCGGATGCGCGCGGTCAGCTTCGACGACGGTGCCACCTCGGTGGCCTCCTCGCCGTCGGCGGCGACGAGCTGGACGTCCTCGATCGAGACCTGCCGGGTCCCGCGGCGCCGGTCGATGTGCGGCGCGGCACGGCTGGCGACGCGCTGGCGGTACAGCTCCACGCCCTCCGACACCGGCCCGTCGAAGACCACGTGCCCACGGTCGAGCACGATCGCGCGGTCGCACATGTCGCGGACCGCATCGAGGTCGTGGGACACGAGCAGGAAGGTCTTGCCCTCGTCGCGGAAGGTGCGCATGCGCTCCAGCGAGCGCTCCTGGAACTCCGCGTCGCCGACCGCGAGGACCTCGTCGACCAGGAGGATGTCCGGCTCGACGGTGACCGCGACCGCGAAGCCGAGCCGGACCTCGAGCCCGGAGGAGTAGGTCCGCACCGCCGTGTCGAGCAGGTGCCGCACGCCGGCGAACTCGACGATCTCGTCGAAGCGTTCGTCGATCTCCGCGCCACTGAGGCCGAGGATGGCCCCGTTGAGACGGATGTTCTCCCGGCCGGTCAGGTCGCCGTGGAAGCCGGCGCCGAGCTCCAGCAGCGACGCGACCCGGCCGTTGGTCACCACCGTGCCCGCATCCGGTGGGAGGATCCGCGCCAGCAGCTTGAGCAGGGTCGACTTCCCGGAGCCGTTCGGGCCGATGATGGCGACGGACTCGCCGTGCTCGACCGCGAAGCTGACGTCCTCGAGCGCGTTGAAGTCCGTGTAGGAGGCGCGGCGCATGCGGGCCAGCCGTTCCTTCAGCCCGCTGGGGCGCTCGTGGTAGAGCCGGAAGGTCTCGGTCACACCGTCGACGACGATCGCCGGCTGCCTCGGGTCGAGCTCCGCCCCGGTCAGCTGGCCGAGGCTGCGGCGCGTCCGCTCGGCCACGTCACACCTCCTTCGCGAAGGTGCGGGCGCGCCGGCGGAAGGTCCACGAGCCGTACGCCAGGGCGGCCACCGCCCACGCCAGCGCACCGGCGACCAGGGTGGCGGTCGGCCAGCCCGGCGGACCCGCGACCAGCAGGCCGCCGGAAGCGGCGGCCACGGAGACCGAGCCGTAGAGCCCGAGGCGGGCCAGCTCGATGAACCAGGTGGCCGGGTTGAACTGGATCAGCGTGGCGACCCAGGGGTAGCTGCCCCCCATCTGCGCGGTGACCAGCGCCATCGGGTAGATGACCGGCGTGGCGTAGAACCAGACCTGGAAGATGACGACGAACAGCTCCTGCAGGTCGCGGAAGGTCACGTTCACGCCCGCGAACCACATGGCGACGCCGGAGGTGAACACGGTGAGCAGGGCGATGGCGAGCAGGGTGGTCGGGAGGTGCAGGAGGACCCCCCAGCCGCGGGTGAACACCAGGTACGGGCTGAGCACGAGCAGGGCCAGCAGCAGGTGGATCAGCTGCGCCAGCACGTGCGACAGCGGCAGCACCTCGCGGGGGAAGTAGACCTTCTTGATGAGGTCGCTGTTGCCCACGATCGAGTGGATCGCGCCCTGGCAGGAGTTCTGCAGGAACTGCCACACCAGGTAGCCGGCGATGAAGAAGGCCGGGAAGTCCGCCACCTCGATGCGTACGATCTGCGTGAACACCACGCTGAACACCACGGTCATCAGCACCGGGGTGAGCATGGACCACAGGAACCCCAGCGCCGAGTTGCGGTAGCGGACCTTGAGCTCCTTGCGCACCAGCTGCACGAGCAGCTCGCGGGCGCGCCACAGCTCGAGCACCTTGGCGGACGCGGCCAGGGTCGCGCGGCGGGGTACCGCGGGGACCGCGACCTCGGAGCCGTCAGGACGGGCCGTCACCACTGCACCCCCGGAGCGGACCAGCAGATGAACACCGGGCAGCACCGGTCAGCGGGATGCTGCACGGTCCGTTTGTAGCACAGGCCCGTGACCGTCCGGTCCGCCCGGTCGACACCCGCACCCGGCCGCGCGCCGTGGCTGCTCACACGGTGCCCGCATGCTGTCCCGGTGCCAGCGCCGCACCGGCCGGGACCACGACGCCGTCCCCCACGAGCACCGGCCCCTCGGCCGTCACGCCGTCGGCGAGGATCGCGCCCGTGCCGGTGGCGAGCCCGCTGGCGGTGACGCGCACCCCGAGCCGGGTGGCGGCACCCAGCACGCTGTCGACCACCTCGCTGCCCGCCCCGACCCGGGCACCGGGGCCGACGACGACGTGCGGGCCGACGGTGCAGCCCGACCCGAGCCGGGCGCCGTCCGCGAGGAGCACGGGGCCGACCACGCGCGCATCGCCGGCCACCACGACGTCGGCGCCACGGCGCACGCCATCCGCATCGGCCGGGTAGCGCGCGAGGGTCGGCCAGTGCAGCGCACCGTCGAGCGCGGCCCGGTGGCCCGCGAGGTAGCGCTCCGGGGTCCCGAGGTCCGCCCAGGCCGCCGCGCTCACGATGCCCTGGACGTGGACGCCGTCGGCGACCAGCCCCGGGAAGACCTCCCGCTCGAAGGAGAGCGGCCGCCCGACGGGGAAGCGCTGCAGCGCCGAGGGCTCGAGCACGTAGGTGCCGGCGTTCACGGTGTCGTGGTCCGGCAGCGTGCCCGGCGCCGGCTTCTCGACGAACCCGACGATGCGGTCCCCCTCCAGCACGCAGACCCCGAAGGTCGAGGTCTCGGGGACGCGGGTCAGGACCAGGCTCGCCGCGGCACCGGCCGCCTCGTGGCGCCGGGCGACCGCGACGAGGTCGAGGTCGGTCAGCACGTCCCCGTTGAGCACCAGCACGCTGCCCTCGCAGCGGTCGATGACCGACCGCACGCCCCCGGCGGTGTCCAACGGTGTCGGCTCCGGGACGAGCTCCAGCTGCAGCCCGAGCTGCCCGGCCACCGGCCGGAGGACGGCGAAGGGGGCGGTGTCCGCCCCCACGACCAGCCAGACCCGGGCCACCCCGGCCGCTGCCAGGCGGTGCAGGACCCCGTGCAGGAAGGGCTCGCCGCAGAAGGGCACGAGCGGCTTGGGCACGGTGTCGGTGAGCGGCCGCAGCCGGCGGCCCGCGCCACCGGCGACGATCATGGCCTCCCGGACGCTCATGCGGCCCCCTGCCCGTCGTCGCGTCGCTCGCCGGTGCTGCTCGCCCCCGGTCGCAGCCGGTCGAGCACCACGCCGAGGGTCACCCAGCCGGCCAACCCGACCGGCAGCAGCGGCCGCAGCAGGCGGGCCGGACCGTGCAGCCGCCGTGCGAGGTGGCGGTCGAGGCTGCGCGCGTGGTGCAGCCGCGCTCGCACGGGCCGGCGCGAGGTCGACGCACCGACCCGGTGCTCGACCACCGCCGCCGGCTCGTAGCCGAGCCGCCACCCGGCCGCACGCAGACGCTCACCGAGGTCCAGGTCCTCCACGTACAGGAAGTACCCCGGGTCGAAACCCCCGATCTGCTCGACCGCCGTCCGCCGCAGCCCGAGCGCGCACCCGGACAGCCAGTCGACGTCGCGTGGGCGCTCGGGGTCGAGGTCCCGGGCGTGGTAGCGACGGGTCCAGCGGTTGCCGGGCGCCAACCGTCCGAGCAGGCCGTGGCCGAGCAGGGTGCGGGCATCGAGCTGCCGGCGGGCCGAGGCCTGCAACACCCCCGAGGGGTAGCGGACCTGGGGACCGACCGCAGCGAGCCGGTCATCGGCCTCCAGCGCCGCTGCGAGGTGGCGGAGGGCACCGGCGCGGGGACGCACGTCGGCGTTGATCAGCACCACCACGGGCGCCGAGGTGGCACGCATCCCGGCGTTGGCGGCCCGCCCGAAGCCGCAGTTGTCCAGCTCCAGCAGCCGCGGCCGCAGCGGATGGGCACGGGCTGCCCCGGCGGTGCCGTCGCGGGAACCGGTGTCGACGACCACCACCTCGAGGTCGGGCGGCGCCTGCGGATCGGCCGCGACCGCGTCCAACGCGCCGAGGACCTCCGCGCGGGTGTCGTGGCTGACGACCACCAGGGCGGTGTCCACGGCACCGGGCGCGACCATGCTCAGCCCTGGGCGTCGTCGCCGGCGACGACCACCACGTGGACCCCATCGGGGACCGTGACCCCGTCGGGCAGCGGCTCGCTCGGGGCACCGAGGGTCGCGGCGACCCAACCCGCCCGTTCCTCCTCGCCGGGCACGATCAGGACCGTGGTGGTCCCGCCGCGGCCCTCGCTCACCCCGGCGACCCCGCCGACCCGGGTCGTGAAGCCGGACCAGCGGGTGGTCGACTCCACGATCCCGGCGCTGCCGGGCAGCCCGCCGGTCACGATGGTGACGACCGTCTCGTCCCGCTCGTCCGGGGTACCGCGATCGGCGAGCGGGCGGCCTGCCCGCAGGTCGCGGAACAGCGCCTCGGCACCCGGGCCGTAGGCGATCATGAAGTCGAGCCCGTCGATGCGCCGCGGGTAGGCGGGCACCGCGGTCATCGGCATGCCCTCGCCGACGATGCCGCGGAGCTCATCGGCGAGGCCGAGCAGCTCGCGGGTCCCGAGCCGGTCGTCGATCGTCATCGCCGAGGCGACATCCTCGGTGAGTCGGTAGACCTGGCGCGCGTTCACGAGGGTGCGGGCGGCGGTCAGCTCCCGCAGCACCGCCCGCAGGAAGTCCTGCTGACGGTCGATCCGGTCGAGGTCGCCACGGTCGCCCTGCCGGGAGCGGACGTAGGCGAGGGCGTCCACGGCGTCCATGTCCTGGCAGCCGGCGTCGAAGTCCGCCCCGGCCTTGCGGTCGCGCAGCGGCTCATCGAGGCAGATCTCCACGTCGCCGACGGTGCGGACCACGTCCACGAACCCGCCCAGGGTGATCTCCGCGTAGTGGTTGACCGGAAGCTGGAAGTTGTCGCGCAGCACCCGGATCAGCTGGTCGGGCCCCCCGGCGAAGGTGTCGGTCAGCTTCCGGGTGACCCCGCCGTCGTCCACCAGCAGGTCGCGCGGGAAGCTCACGAGCGAGACCTGGTCGCGGTCGGCGCTGATCGACAGGTACATGACCACGTCGCTGCGCTGGCCGTCGAAGTCCCCGAGGGTGAGCTCGGACCGGTCCTCGGGATCGAGGCCGTCGCGGGCGTCGGAGCCGACCAGCAGGAAGGTCCGCGCGTCGGTACGCACCGCCTCGTCGCCGCCGTCGTCGAGCTCCGGGACGGGGACGCGGGTCAGGTTGGTCTCCGCCTGCTGGACGAGCAGCTGCGCGGTCGTGCCCGCCGCCGCGGCCGTCAGCAGACCGCCCACGCCGAGCAGGACCACGAGCCGCCGCAGCAGCCGGGCACCGCGCCCCGCCTCGAGCGTGGGTCCCCACGGCTCCGGCGCACCATCACCCCGGTCGGTCACGACAGGTCCTCTCCGGCGATCACGAGCAGGTCGACCTCCTCGCCTTCGAAGGTCGGACGCCCCACGAGGGCGTCGAGTTCCACCCCACCGAGCGCATCGCTGGCCCGGATCGCGGCGAACGCGGCCGCTTCCTCGTCCTCACGGTAGGCGATGACCGTGCGCTGCCGGTCGAAGGTGGGGGCGTTCCCGGTCCCGACGACCACGAAACCGGCCGCCTGCAGCTCCGCCTGGACCCGTCCGGCCAGCCCGTCGATGCCCGCGCCGTTGAGGACCCCGATCCGGATGCCGTCGAGGAGGTCCCGCTCGAGGTCCTCCGTCGTCCCCCCCTCACCGGTCAACGGGGTCCCGTCGCGCAGGTGGTCGAGCCGGACCTGGACCGGTTCGTGGATCGGGAGCACCTGCCCGCTGGCGGGGTTGACCAGCACCGGCAGCCGATCGACCTCGAGCCGCACGGGCGTCGCGAGCGGCGCCGCGAGCTCCAGCAGTCGGGTGCCGCGCAGGCTCACGTCGGTGACGACGTCGTCGGCGACCGCGTCGATCACCCGTTTGACCTGCCGGGGCGAGGTCAGCGCCCAGCTCGTGTCCAGGCGGCCTGCCACCGAGCGGACCACGTCGGCGACGAGCAGGACCAGCGCCTCCCCCTCCGCCTGCAGCAGGCGCGTGCGGACCTCGTCGCCCGCCGGGGTGCTGCAACCGTCGCTCCGGCAGACCTCGACGTCACCGAGGGCGTCGACCAGCCGTGGCAGGGCGTCGATGGACAGGCTGACCACGTGGTCGACCGCCACCTCGGTGTAGTCGACCACCGCCCGCACCAGCGGATCCGTGCCGCCATCGGCCTGCACCTGGGCGAAGGTCAGGTCCTGCGCCAACGGCACGTCCTCCGGGAGCAGGAGGACCGCCGGCTGCTCACGCGGCCCGCCGGTCTGGACCAGGAGCAGGGGGGCCTCGAGCGCCGGCGGACGCGGGATCGTCGGATCGATCGGCCCGGTCAGGGCGACCAGCACCGTGGTGGCGCCCTCCGGGGCACGGGGCCCGGTGGTCGACCCGAGCGTGGCCTGGCCGTCGTCGCGCAGCACCGGCACGTCCTCGCCGCCGAGCGACAGCCAGGCGTACCCCCACAGCCCCCCGATGACGAGCGCCCACACGACCAGCAGCGCCAGCACCGTGCCGAGCACGATCGCGACACCCCGGGCGAGCCGCGCGCCCTTCGGGCGGCGGACATCGGAGAAGGTCAGGGAGGAAGGCACGACGCCGGGACCTCGCTCGGCACGGCGGGCGACCGTCCAGGCAGCGACACCGCACCGCACGGACGGGCACGAGGACTCTCGAAGGTACCATCGCACCCCTGCGGCACCGCCGAGGTCCGCGGCTGGACGACCACCGCACCCGCACCCTCGGAGCTCCGTCATGCAGCTGGGTGACCATGCCGGTGCAGGGACGCCGCCGTACGACATCGCGGACGCGGTCCGCCGAGGCGGTGCCCGACTGGGGCACCGACCTGCGGTGACCGTGCTGCATCCGGGGGCGCGCTACGAGCAGAGCGGCGCCTCGCTGGCGAACTGGGCCACCAAGGGAGCCCACCTGCTCGAACTGGACCACCTCGTCGGCCCCGGGGGGACGGTCGACCTCGTGGCGCCGGCCTGCTGGACCAGTGCATCGGTGGCCCTGGCGGCCTGGTGGCTCGGTGCCGCCGTCCACCTCGATCCGGCTGCCACCGTGCCCACCGGGTCGGCACCGGCCCGCTCGGCCTCCCGGGCGGCCGCCGGTACCGCGGCCGTCCGGGTGCAGCACGAGACGGTCGTCGGCACGGCGGGCGGCGGCACGATCCTGCTGGTGGGGGACGGGCTGGACGGCGGACCCACCGGGTCGGCCTCGGCGCCGGTGTGGACCCACGAGGCGCAGCCGATGCCCGACGCGCCGCCGCCGGCCGCGGCCGGCGCGGACAGGCTGGCGCTCACCAGCGACGTGCGGCGCTGGACCCAGCGCGAGCTGCTGGCGCTGGCCGACGACCTCGGTGACGGGGTCCTGGGGGTCGAGGTCGATCGGGTGGACCCGGCCCTCGCGCTCGTCGCCACCGCGGTGCGGCCGTTCCTGACCGGGCACGCGACGGTGGTGCTGCGCGACGTGGGTCGTGACGCCGCCGTGGCGGAGCGCGTCAGCGTCTGGTGCCCAGCCAGCGACGGATGACGAGCAGCTTCACGACCGCGACCACCGTGACGAGGACCGCGAGCCGGGTCACGTCGACCACCGGCTCGTAGCGGACCCGCCCGTCCTCCAGCACGTACGCGCCGACCGGACGGGCCCGGCCACCCCAGCCGGCACCCTGACCGAGGTTGCCGTCCTTGTCGGTGCCCGACCCACCGCCGCTGCCACCGCTGACGACCGCCAGCGGTACCACGGTGGCCCCACCGCGCTCGACAGGAGCACCGACGACCCGGGTGGCCAGGTGCAGGATCGGGTCCGGCGGGCCGTCGCTCATGGGGCGAGCTGCCCCGCGTCCAGCGCCCGGAGGTCGGCAGCACCAGCGGTCACCGCGGGCGCGAGCCCGTGCACCGTTGGGACCAGCTGGGTGGCGAAGAAGCGCGCGATGGTGACCTTGGCGGTGAGGAACCTGGCCTCGTCGCCGCTCGCGCCCGCCTCCAGCAGCCGCTGGGCCGCGGCCGCCCCGCGGGCGAGCAGCACCCCGCCGACCACGGTGGCGAGCAGGCGCAGGTACGGGGTCGCGCCGGCGGCGACGTCATCCATCGCCTCGCGATGCTCCCCCAACCACCTCGTCGTGCGCTCCGTGACCTCGAGCGCGTCGACGAGCGACGTGCGGATCGCCTCCAGGGGATCCGGCAGCGCCGCCACCTCGGTGCGGAGGTCGGCGAGGAAGCCGGCGATGAACGCACCGCCGTCCATCGGGAGCTTGCGACCGACCAGGTCCAGCGCCTGGATGCCGTTCGTGCCCTCGTAGATGGGGGCGATGCGGGCGTCGCGGTAGTGCTGGGCGACCCCGGTCTCCTCGACGAAGCCCATGCCGCCGTGCACCTGCAGGGCCACGGAGGTCATCTCGACCCCGATGTCGGTCCCGAAGCCCTTGGACAGCGGGGTGAGCAGGTCGGCCAGACGCGCGTTGCGGGTGCGGGTCTCCTCGTCCGCGCCCGCGTGGGCCAGGTCGAGCGCGTAGGCGTTCAGGTAGCAGATGGCCCGGACCGCCTCGATGTTGGCCTTCATCGTCAGCAGCATGCGCCGGACATCGGCGTGCTCGATGATCGGGGCCTGCTCCCCGGGCGGGGTGGTCGGCCCGCGGCCCTGCCGGCGCTCCTGGGCGTAGGCCAGCGCCTGCTGGTAGGCCCGCTCCGCGATCGCGAGGCCCTGCAGGCCGACCCCGAGCCGCGCGTCGTTCATCATCGTGAACATCTGGCGCATGCCCTGGTTGGGCTCACCCACCAGATAGCCGACCGCGCCGTCGCCCTGCTCCCCGAACGCCATCACGCAGGTCGGCGAGGCGTGGATGCCGAGCTTGTGCTCGAGCGAGACCACCTGGACGTCGTTGCGCTCGCCCAGGCTCCCGTCGTCGTCGACCAGCACCTTGGGCACGATGAACAGCGAGATGCCCTTCACCCCGGGCGGTGCGTCGGGCAGCCGGGCCAGCACCAGGTGGATGATGTTGTCGGTCAGGTCGTGCTCGCCGTAGGTGATGTAGATCTTCTGTCCGGTGATGCGGTACGTGCCGTCGCCGGCGGGCACGGCCCTGGTGGTGACCGCCCCGACGTCGGAGCCCGCCTGCGGCTCGGTCAGGTTCATCGTCCCGGCCCACTCGCCGGAGACCATCTTCGGCACGTAGGTGTCGAGCTGCTCCTGGCTGCAGTGGTGCTGCATCAGGTAGACCGCACCGGTGGTCAGCAGCGGCCCGAGCGAGAAGGCCATGTTCGCCGAGGTCATGAACTCCTTGACCGCGTTCGCGACCGTCAGCGGGAAGGCCCCCCCGTCGAACTCCGCCGGGTGCTGGATCGCGCCCCAGCCGGACTCGACGTACTGGCGATAGGCGGTCTTGAAGCTCTCCGGCGTCACCACACCACCGTCGACGATCCGGGCCCCCTCGGCGTCACCGTCGCGGTTGGTGGGTGCGATGGCGCTGGCCGCGAACCGGCCCGCCTCCTCCAGCAGGCCAACCACCAGGTCCGGCTCCGCGTGGGCGAAGGCCTCGGTGGCGGTCAGGTCCGCGAGCGGGGTCAGGTGCTCGAGGACGAAGCGGACATCACGGAGCGGGGCGGTGTAGGTATCCATAGCCGAAGGCTAGCGACGAGGTGGAACGCGGCCCTAGGCGGAGCCGACGCGCCCGGGGAGACCCGCCCGCGCTGCGCCGACGGTGACGCCCGCCGGCGACGGCCAGAGGCGGACGCCCGCCGGCGAGGCGCCGGGGGCCGGACGGTGGTCGGCGGGCCGTCGCTAGCCTCACGGCCGGTGCCGTCCGGCGCCCCGTGGAGCGGAGGAGCCGCCGTGCCCCCACGCTGGCCCCAGGTGCCGCGCGTCCCGCGGCTGCTGAAGCTGGTCGGGCGCGCCATCGGGCTGCCGGTCGCCACCGTCCGGGCCTACTGGGCCCAGGAGTCCCGCAGCATCCGGACCGGCTCCGCCGCCCTGTCGCTGGGGCTCGGCGCGACCCTGATCGCCGGCATCGTCCTGGCGTCGGCGTCGGCGCAACTGGAAGCCGTCCCCGGGCTGCTCGCGCTGATCCCGGCCGCCATCGGGATGCGCGGAGCGATCTTCGGCGCGCTGGGGTCGCGGCTGGCGACGGGCATCCTGACCGGGGAGTTCGACCGCGACCTGACCCGCACCAGCTACCTGGGTCGCCAGGTCGAGGCGTCCACGGTGCTCACCCTGGCCTCGGCCCTGCAGGCGGGTGCGATCGCCTGGGCGGTCAGCGCAGCGCTCGGGCTCACCACGATCCCGTTGCTGCGGCTGGTCGCGATCTCGCTGCTCGGCGCGCTGCTGTCCTCGGTCGTGCTGTTCGTCGTGGTGATCTGGATGGCACGCCGCAGCCAGGCGGTCGGGTTCAACCTCGACGATGCCGGGGCACCCATCATCACCGCGACCGGGGACCTCGTGACCCTGCCGGCGCTGCTGCTCGCGACGCTGGTGCTCCAGGTCCCGTGGCTGGCGGATGCGATCGGTGCCGTCGGGCTCGTGGCCGGCGTGGTCGCCGTGATCCTCGGGCTCCGGACCCACGATCCGCTGATCCGTCGGGTCGTCCGGGAGTCCCTGGTGGTGCTGACCATCGCGGTGACGGTGGACGTGCTCGCCGGGGTCGTGGTCGAGGCGCGCGCCGAGGAGCAGTTCCGCGCTGCCGCGCTGCTCGTCCTGATCCCCCCGTTCATCGCCAACTGCGGGTCGCTCGGCGGCATGCTCGCCAGCCGGCTCGCCTCCAAGCTCCATGTCGGCCAGCTCGACCCGCGCCTGTTGCCCGGCAAGCTGGC
>JBLRWQ010000029.1:0-36281 GCA_047921175.1 Nitriliruptoraceae bacterium
GGTCGCCGCGATCTTCACCCCCGGCACGCCCATGCGCGAGATCACCGACTGGGTCGCCGCCAACGTGCCGTCGCGCGTCTGAGCGCACCCCTCCCACCTCCCACCATCCACCACCACTGAGGAGTCCCGATGGACCTCGTCGAGTTCCAGGGCAAGCAGCTGTTCGGCCGCAACGCCGTGCCCGTTCCCCCCGCCGGCAGCGTCTGCCGCACCGTCGACGAGATCGTCGCCGCCGCCGAGGAGCACCTCGGTGCCGGCTACGACGCGGTCGTCGTCAAGGCCCAGGTCAAGACCGGCGGGCGCGGCAAGGCCGGCGGGGTGAAGCTCGCCACCTCGGTGGAGGAAGCCCGCGAGCACGCCACCTCGATCCTCGGGCTCGACATCAAGGGCCACACCGTCCAGGTCGTCTACGTCGAGCCGGCCTCCGACATCGTCGAGGAGTACTACCTGTCGGTCATGCACGACCGGGTCGGCAAGGGCCACCTCGTCATCTGCTCCAAGGAGGGCGGGGTCGACATCGAGGAGGTCAACCGCACCAACCCGGAGGCGGTCGTCAAGCGGTCGTTGACCCCGCACGAGACCGCGGGTGGCCTGAAGCTCGAGACCGCCCGGGACATCGTGGTCCAGGCCGCGTTCCCCACCGAGGTCGTCGACGCCGCTGCGGAGCTGCTGGTGCGGCTGTTCGACGCCTACCGGGCCGAGGACGCGACGCTGGCGGAGATCAACCCGCTGATCCGGCGCCCAGACGACTCGGTCATCGCGCTGGACGCCAAGGTCTCGCTGGATGGCAACGCCGCCTTCCGCCACGACGGCTACACCGAGTGGCTGCTCGAGGGGCTCGACGCCGACGATCCCCTGGAGGCCGAGGCCAAGGCCAAGGGCATCCAGTACGTCAAGCTCGACGGCTCGGTCGGGGTGCTCGGCAACGGGGCGGGGCTCGTGATGGCCACCCTGGACGTCGTCGCCCAGAACGGTGGCCGGGCGGCCAACTTCCTCGACGTCGGCGGCGGTGCCTCCGCGGACGCGATGGCCGAGTCGCTCGGGCTCGTGCTCAAGGACCCGAGCGTGCGCAGCGTGTTCGTCAACATCTTCGGCGGCATCACCCGCGGCGAGGAGGTGGCCGGCGGGATCATCGAGGCCACCAAGCGGCTCGGCGACTTCCCGCAGCAGCTGGTCGTCCGCCTGGACGGCACCAACGCCGAGGAGGGCCGGAGGATGCTGGAGGAGGCCGACCTCGACCAGGTCGTCGCCGCCGCCACGATGCAGGAGGCCGCCGCGACGGCCGTCCGGCTGGCCAGCGAGGCCTGAGCCCACCCCACGACGCGCCCGTCGCGGCGCCCAAGGAGCTGTCCCATGAGCATCTTCATCGACGAGCAGACCAAGGTCGTGGTCCAGGGCATCGGGTCCCAGGGCACCTTCCACGCCAAGCGCAACCAGGACTACGGCACCGAGGTGGTGGCCGGCGTCCACCCGAAGAAGGGCGGGACGACCTGGGCGGAGCTCGGCGTGCCGGTCTTCGCGACCGTCGCCGAGGCGGTGGAGGCGACCGGCGCCAACACCTCCATGGTGATGGTCCCCGCGCCGTTCACCAAGGACGCCATCCTCGAGGCGCACGCGGCCGGCATCGGCACGATCGTGGCCATCACCGAGGGCGTGCCGGTGCACGACATGACCGAGGTGTACGACACGGTCGTCCGACGCGGGGGCGCGCGCCTGATCGGGCCGAACTGCCCCGGGCTGATCAGCCCCGGCAAGGCCAACGTCGGCATCATCCCCGCCGACATCACCATGCCGGGCCGGGTCGGGCTGGTGAGCCGCTCGGGCACGCTGACCTACCAGATCATGCACGAGCTGGCCCAGGCCGGCATCGGCATCTCCACCTGCGTCGGCATCGGCGGGGACCCGGTGATCGGCACCCAGTTCCTCGACGTCATCAAGGCCTTCGCCGCCGACCCGGACACCGACGCGATCGCCTTCGTCGGCGAGATCGGTGGCTCGGAGGAGCAGCTCGCCGGGGAGTGGATCCGCGACAACATCCCCGACACGCCGGTGGTCGGCTACATCGCCGGCTTCGAGGCGCCGGAGGGCAAGCAGATGGGCCACGCCGGTGCCATCGTCAAGGAGGGTGGCCCCGGCGGGGAGTCGGCCGCCGAGAAGAAGGAGCTCCTGGAGGGCTTCGGGATCGCGGTGGCGATGAACCCGTCCGAGGCGGCGCAGCTGATGATCGAGCGGTTGGCCTGACCCGGCGGTGGCGACGTGCCACCTCGATGCTGGCGTGACCGGGCAGGGCGTAACCGGCGTGAAACGATCGTGACACCGCCGGGAGACACCTGCCCGCGAGGATCACGCCCTCAGGGTGGACGGCCACCCCGACCAGACGGTGCGCTCGACCGTCGCCCGCCCGGCGGATGCCGGCGAGGTGGCGGCGAGCCAGGAGCGATCACCCGGCCCGTGGTGGTCGGATCATCGAGGAGGACGATGTGAAGCTCGTCACGGCGATCGTGAAGCCCCACAAGCTCGACGAGGTCAAGGAGGCCCTGCAGGCGCTCGGCGTCCAGGGTCTGACCGTCTCCGAGGTCCGGGGCTACGGACGGCAGCGTGGCCACAGCGAGGTCTACCGCGGTGCGGAGTACACGGTGGAGTTCGTACCGAAGGTCAAGCTCGAGATCCTGATCGACAGCCCCATGCTCGAGGACGTGCTCGACGCGGTCGTCAAGGCCGCCCAGACCGGCCAGGTCGGCGACGGCAAGGTCTTCGTCACCGACGTGGAGCGGATCGTGCGGATCCGCACCGCTGAGCAGAACGTCGAGGCCCTCTAGCCCTCGATCGACCTCGGGAGCGGGGCGACCGGGGTGACCCGGGCCCCGCTCCCGTCGTGTCCACGGCGTGTCCGGACCGCCTGCTCCGGAGCCGTGTCCCGATCGCGGCGAGCCGTGTCCCGAGCGCCCGCCCAGGAGCCGTGCCGACGTGTCCACCCCCACCCGCGCCGATGCCGTCGACCCCACCGAGGTGGCCGCCGGGCTGAAGGCGGCGTGGGGGCGGCTCGTCGCGGACGGCCCGGCGCCCGGCCGGCCCTGGCTCCGGGCCGCCACCGCCGTGGTGGACGGCGCGCTGGCCCGGCTCGCCGCCCCGCACGTGGCCGGGCACCGGCTCGCGGTGGTCGCCGTCGGGGGCTACGGGCGCGGTGAGCTCGCGCCCCGGTCCGACATCGACCTGGTCCTGCTCCACGACCGCCTCGATACCGGCCTGCTCGAGCAGGCGGTCCGGGGGGTCGTCTACCCGCTGTGGGACGCCGGGCTCACGGTCGGCTACGCCGTCCGGGACCGGCGCGAGGCCGTGGGTGCCGCCGACGATGTGGACAGCGCGACCGCGATGCTGGACCTGCGGGTGCTGGCCGGCGATCCGGGCTTCGTCGCCCTGGTGCGCGGGGAGCTCCTCCGCCGGCTGCGACGGCGGCCGCACCGGTTCCTCGCCGCCCTGCGCGATGCGGACCGTGCCCGGCGGGCACGTGCCGGGGACGCCGCCGAGGTGCTCGAACCGCACCTCAAGGACGGCGCCGGGGGGCTGCGTGACGTCCAGTCGCTGCGCTGGGCTGCGGCCGCCCTGGTCGGCACCGTCGGGCTCGACCCCCTGGTCTCGGCCGGCTACGTGGGGGCGCCGGACCGGCCCCGGCTCGCCGCCGCCGAGGACCGCCTGCTGGCGGTACGGACGGCGCTGCAGCTCGCCGCCGAGGGGGAGGGCGGCAAGGCGGACGTGCTGCGGCTCGACCGGCACGACGACGTGGCCCGCCGGCTCGGGTACGAGGACCGGGCCGAGCACGACCTGGCGCCGCACGGCCTGTTGCGCGACCTCTACCTCGCCACGCGCACCATCGACCACGTGCACCGTCGGGCCTGGGCGTTGATCGGCGCGGACCTGGCGCGGGGACGGCGCCGGTTGGGCCGCCCGACCGAGCGGGTCGTGGACGGCTTCGAGCTGGTCGACGGGGTGCTGCGACTCCCCGCCGAGATGGAGGCGCCCGAGCCGGGGCTCGCGACGCGGCTGCTGGTCGCGCTGACCGAGACCGGCGCCGTGCTCGAGCGCGGCAGCGCCGCCCGGCTGCGGACCGCCGCGGCGCGCTCCGCGGCCTCTGCTGCGATGCCGGACGTGGCCCCGGACGTGGCCCCGGACGTGGCTCCGGACGTGGTCCCGGAGAGCGCGGAACCCGCGACCGGAGGCGACACACCCGTGCCGTGGGCCTGGCACGACACGGACCGGCACCGGCTGGTCCGGGTCCTGCAGCGCGGGCACGTGGCGCTGCCGGCGTTGGCGGAGCTCGACGACGTCGGTATCTGGACCGCGATGCTGCCCGAGTGGGCACCGCTGCGCGGCCGGGCCCAGCGCAACCCCTACCACCGCTACGCCCTGGACCGCCACGCCTGGCACGCCGCCGCCGAGCTGGGCGAGCTGTTGCGCCGCGAGGCCTGGGCGGCGGAGACCCTGCTGGAGGTCGAGGACCGCGAGGCGCTGGTGCTCGGGGTCCTGCTGCACGACGTCGGCAAGGTCCGGGGCGAGCCCCACAGCGAGACCGGAGTGCCGCTGGCCGCGGCGCTGGCACGGCGGATGGGTGCCGCGCCGGCCACGGTGGCGCGCATCGAGCAACTGGTGCGCCTCCATCTCGTCCTCCCCGACGCCGCGCAGCGCCGCGACGTGGCCGACCCGGCCCTGGCCGTGGAGGTGGCCGAGCGGATCGGGGACCGCTCGATGCTGGCGATGCTGCACCTGCTGGTCGTCGCCGATGGGCGGGCGACCGGCCCCACCGCCTGGAGCTCCTGGATCGATGCCCTGGTCCGCCGACTCGTGACGAAGGTGCGTGCCGTGTTCGATGAGCTGGATCCCGATGAGGTCGGCGACGGGGCGGTCGTGACCGCCCGTGCCGCCCAGCAGCTGGCGCCGGAGCTCGGGGCCACCCCGGAGCTGGTGCGCGACCACCTCGCGCAGCTGCCGCGCCGCTATGCCGCGGCGGTCTCGCCGCGAGCGGTGGTCCGGCACGCACTGCTGGCCAGCACCCGCCCGGGGCAGGTCGAGGTCCGCACCCGGGTGACCCCCGGCGAGGACGACCCCGACGGCCTCGAGGGCTTGGACGAGCTCGACGTCGTCGCGATCGACCATCCCGGCTGGTTCGCGAAGGTGGCGGGGGTGGTCGCGCTGCACGGCGGCTCGATCGCGGCGGCGGACGCGTTCACCCGCGAGGACGGGCTGGCCGTCGACACGTTCAAGGTCGCCCCGCCCGATGGGGCCACCGGGTCCTGGTGGGCCCGCGTCGAGGGTGACCTGGACGAGGCCGCCGGGGGCCGCCTCGCCGTCCGGGCCCGGGTGCTACGCAAGGCCGCAGCGGAGCGGCCGCGCGCCGACCGGCTGCCCGAGGTCCCCGCGAAGGTGGTCGCGAGCGAGGACCCGGCTGGCCGGGCCACCGTGCTCGAGGTGCGGGCGCTGGACCGGATCGGGGTGCTCTACACCATCGCCACCGCGCTCGCGGAGCTCGAGGTCGACATCGTGATGGCCCGGGTGCAGACGATCGGGCCCGAGGTCACCGACGCCTTCTACCTCACCGACCGGGCCGGCCGGCCCCTGTCGGCGGACCACCTCGCGGAGCTCGAGCTGGCCGTCCTCGGGGCCCTCGCGGAGCTCTGAGCTCCGCGTCGCAGCGCTCCACCTCGGTGCGCACTGACCGTCCTGGTCTGCTGCCATCCACGTCGCGGGTTGCTCCCCGGGTTCCGTTCGGGCGTGCGAGCGAACCACGGGGAGCAACCCCGGTCCGGGGCGCTGGTGTCGGGTTGCTCCCCGGGTTCCGTCCGGGCGTGCGAGCGAACCACGGGGAGCAACGCCGCGCGCCCGGCCAGGGTGGCCGCCCTGGTGGCTCGGGGCCGCACCACAGGCCGAGCGCCGCAGCGGGCTACAGCACCCCGCCCTCGGTCATCGCCTTGTAGTCGAGCACCCGGTCCAGGGTCTCCTCGCCGACGCCCTCCTCGAGTGCCACCTCGCGCAGGGTCTGGCCGGTCTTGTGCGCCTTCTTGGCCAGCTCCGCGGACCGCTCGTAGCCGAGCTCCGGCACCAGCGCCGTGACCTGCATCAGCGACCGCTCGACGTAGTGGGTGCCGGCGCCGGTCTCCTCGATCCCGGCGATGCACTTGTCCACGAACACCCGCGAGACGTTGGCGAGCAGGTTCTCGGACTCGATCACGTTGCGGACCATCATCGGGATCATGACGTTGAGCTCGAGGTCGCCGTTCATGCCCCCGATGCCGACCGCGACGTCGTTGCCCATCACCTGGGCGCAGACCTGCCGGACCGACTCCGGGATGACCGGGTTGACCTTGCCCGGCATGATCGAGCTGCCCGGCTGGATCTCCGGCAGCTGCAGCTCACCGAGCCCGGTCCGCGGTCCCGACGACAGCCAGCGGATGTCGTTGGCGATCTTGTACAGGCTCGCCGCGACGGTCTTGAGCGCGCCGGACATCTCCACCAGCGCGTCCATCGCCCCCTGGGCGGCGAAGTGGTTCTCCGCCTCGCGGAAGGGCAGCTCGGTGCGCTCCGCCATCAGCTCGATGACCCGGTCGACGAACCCGGGCGGGCAGTTGAGCCCGGTGCCGACCGCCGTACCGCCGAGCGCCAGCTCGTACAGCGATTCGAGCGCCTTGGTGATGCGCACGACGGCGAGGTCGACCTGCCGGGCGTACCCGCCGAACTCCTGCCCGAGGGTGACCGGCGTCGCGTCCATCAGGTGGGTCCGGCCGGACTTGACCACCTCGGCCCACGCGTCCTCCTTGTCGTGCAGCGCCGCCGACAGGTGCTCGAGCGCGGGGAGCAGCTTCTCCTTGGCGACCCGCGCCACCGCGACGTGCACCGAGGTGGGGAAGGTGTCGTTGGAGGACTGCGAGGCGTTGACGTGGTCGTTGGGGTGCACCCGGCCGGAGGTCAGCTCCTCGCCGAGCAGCTGCTTCGCGCGGTTGGCCACCACCTCGTTGACGTTCATGTTGGTCGAGGTGCCGGAGCCGGTCTGGTAGGTGTCGACCGGGAAGTGCTCGTCGAGGTTGCCGGCGATGACCTCGTCCGCGGCCCGCTGGATCGCGTCCGCCACCTCGGCATCGACGACGCCGGATTCCTGGTTGGCGATCGCCGCGGCCCACTTGAGCATCGCGTGGGCGTGGACCACGTCGAAGGGCACGGGGATCCCGGAGACGGGGAAGTTCTCCACGGCGCGCTGGGTGGAGGCGCCCCACAGCGCGTCGATCGGGATCTGCATCTCGCCCATGGTGTCCTTGGCGGTGCGGAACTGCTCGCTCATCGGGGGACCTCACTGGTCGGATCGGGTTCGGGTCGGGAGCTCGCCGGTCGGCGGCGAGGCGACGCACGTCCCGCACGTCCCGCAGGGCGCGCGGGCGCATCGCGGTACGAGGACGGGTCGCCACCGACGCTAGTGGAGCCCGGCCGAGGCCGCGGCGGCGCCGGCACCGAGGTGGCGGCGACGGCCCGATCCGTCACTAGGCTCGAACGGAGGTCGACCTGGGTGCCCCGGTCGGAGGGAGGCCGTGTGGAGCTCGTGGACGTCGCGGCCGTCGAGGCCGCGGCACGACGCATCGCCGGCGTGATCCACCACACGCCCGTGCAGCGCTCGCGGGCGCTCAGCGAGCGCGTCGGTGCCGAGGTCTGGCTCAAGTGCGAGAACCTGCAGCGGACCGGCTCCTTCAAGCTCCGCGGCGCCTACAACCGGATCGCCCAGCTGTCGACCGAGGAGCGGGCCCGCGGGGTCGTGTGCGCCTCCGCCGGCAACCACGCGCAGGGGGTCGCGCTGGCGGCGACCCTGCAGGGGGTCCGGTCCACGGTGTTCATGCCGGTCGAGGCGCCGCTACCGAAGCTGGACGCCACCGTGGCGTACGGCGCGGAGGTCCGCAGCGTCGGCGAGACCTTCGACGACGCCCTGGCGGCGGCGCACGACTTCACCGCGGAGCACGACGCGGTCTTCGTCCACCCCTTCGACCACCCCGACATCATCGCGGGGCAGGGCACGCTGGGGCTCGAGGTCCTCGAGCAGGTCCCGCACTTCGCGACCGTGGCGGTCTGCCTCGGCGGTGGCGGCTTGCTGTCCGGGGTGGCCGTGGCGGTCCGTGCGCACCGACCCGACGTCCGGCTGGTGGGGGTCCAGGCCGCAGGCTGCGCCTCCTTCGCGCCGTCGCTGGCCGCCGGGCACCCGCTGACCCTGCCCGCCACCTCGACGATCGCGGACGGCATCGCGGTCAAGCGCCCGGGCGAGCTGACCCTGGCCCACGTCGAGGCGCTGGTCGACGAGGTGGTCACCGTCACCGACGAGCAGCTCGCGAGCGCCGTGGTCCTGCTGCTCGAGCGGGCGAAGCTCGTGGTCGAGCCGGCCGGGGCCGCCGCGGTGGCGGCGTTGCTCGCCGGCGTGGTCACCGGGCCGGGCCCGATCGTGGCGACGTTGTCCGGTGGCAACATCGACCCCCTCGTGCTGCAGCACCTGGTCACCGGCGGGCTCGCCTCGGTCGGCCGCTACGCGACGCTCCGGACCCGGGTCACCGACGCGCCGGGGGCCCTGTCGCGGCTGCTCGCGCTGGTCGCCGAGCAGCGCGCGAACGTGGTCGGCGTGGCCCACCACCGCCTCGAGCACCGGCTCGCGCTCGGCCAGGTCGAGGTCGTGCTGGAGCTGGAGACCCGCGGTCACGACCACGTCGAGCGGCTGATCGCGGCCCTCGAGCAGGCGGGCTACCCGATCCAGCCCATCTGACCGGGCGTGCCACGGGCGGACCGAGCCGGCGTCGCAGGGCGCGCCGGCGTCGCAGGGCGCGCCGGCGTCGCAGGGCGCGCCCGCGGACCGGGAGGGTGATCCGGGTCCTGCCGGTACCGTGGCGGGCAGCAGCATCGAGGTTGTCGCGGGAGGGAGCAGCCGTGGACCCGGAGCCCGGGCACGAGGACCCCGACGGTCCGCCGCCACCTCCCGCGGAGGCGGTGGCTCGGTCGGGGACGGGGTGGATACCGCCGTCTGCGCCGCGACCGGACGCCCGGGCGCGCTGGGACCCGGGGTCGACCGGGGCGGACGATCGTGCGGGATCGCCGTCCGACGGCTGGTCCACGACGACCCCGGGGACGGTCGCGGGGGAGGACGGCGGGACCTGGCAGGTCGGCCCGCCACCTGCCGGGGCGGGCCCGGCGTCGGCGCGGCGCCGCCGGCGGTGGCCGGTCGTGCTCGCCGGTCTGCTCCTGGTCGGTCTCGCGACGACGCTGGTCGTGCTGGTCGTCACGGCGGAGGACGACGGCACGCCGGTGGCGGGCGCGGGCCCCGACGCGGATACCCCCGGGACGACCCCCGACCGCGACGGTGACGGCAACGCGGGCGACGATGATGCGGACGACGGCGACCGCATCGACCCCGAGGCGGCGCTGGAGCCACTCGACCTCGACCGCCTCGACGGCCTCGACCTCGTCTACGGCCGCCTGCTGACCGACATCGACGCCTCCGAGCGCGAGATGATCGGTTTCCAGGCGGATGTCGGCGCGGCCCTGGCCGACGCCGCCTCCGGACCCGAGGGGCTGGCCGCGGTCGCCGAGGTCGCGGCGGCACGCGAGGCGGGCCTGCTGGCGGTCCGCGACCGGCTCGAGGACCCGCTCGACGACGCCGGGGCCGAGGAGGTCCGCCAGCACTACCTCGAGCACCTCGACAGCTGGGCCGACCTCATGGGTGCCGTCGCCGAGGAGCCGCTGCGCATCCTCGACCAGAGCGGGAGCGGGGCCACGGTCGCGATCAACCGCACCGCCGACCGCTTCGCGCGTTCGCTGGAGGCGGAGCTGCCCGACGACATCGACGCCGAGGTGGCACGGTTCGCCGACGACATCCTCGACCGTGGCTTCCGGGGGTTCGGCGTCGCGGACGTGTGAGCGGCAGCCGCGGGCGCTCAGCAGTCCGCCGCGACCTGGAGTGCAGCGCAGACCTCCGCCATCCGTGCCGGCGACAGGCGCGTGATCCGCCGTGTGCACAGCGCGGGACGGACCACGGTCACGGTGTCCAGCGTCAACGCGCACCGGGTCGGCATGCCGTCGTCGGTGTCGAGCACGACCTCGGTCGGGATGTCGCGGATCGTGGTCGTCGCCGGGACGGCGAGCACCTGCGTCAGCACCTCGATGGCCGGATCGCGGGTCAGGACCAGGAACGGCCGTCGCCCGGCATCCGGGTGCTCGTACCACCAGACCTCACCACGCCTCACCACGGCTCGTTCCCGGCGTGCTGCTCCTCGTCGTCGAGCCGTTGGAGCAGCTCGCGGGTTGCGGCGTCGCCAGACCGCGCGGGGTCGCCCCACCGGTCGGGGCTGGTGGGGGGAAGGCGCCGGTAGCCCGCGATGATGCGTCCGGTGATCGTGGCGCGGCGGCGTGCATCGAGGTGGTCGTCGAGGATCGTCCGGATGAGCGCAGACCGTGAGAGACCACGCTCTGCCGCCTCCTCGTCGAGGAGGGTGAGGAGCTCGTCGGTGAGCTGGACCAAGGTCTGGACCCTCGCCATGCATCGAAGCGTACCGGCGCAACCATATGGCTTGCAGATGGTCATCCGCCGGGGTGCAGCTGTCCGGTGCAGGGTCGACCACACGCTCGGTCCGGTCCAGCGCGGATCCGCCGGCTGTGGACAGCCGATGGGCAGGTGCGGCATGCCCATCGGCAGGCGGTGACAGGTGCGCGCAGGCCGCGTCAGGCGGGGACCGGCTCGGCGGCGACCAGCTCCGCGACCTGTGCGAGCACCTCGGTCAGCCCGTAGTCCTTGGGGGTGAACACCGCGGCCACCCCGCCCTGCCGGAGCACCTCGGCGTCGGCGGCCGGGATGATCCCGCCGACGACCACGGGCACGTCGACCCCCTCCTCGCGCAGACCCTCCACCACCTGGGGCACGAGCGCCAGGTGCGAGCCGGACAGGATCGACAGCCCCACGAGGTGGACGTCCTCGTCCACCGCGGCCCGCACGATCTGCGCCGGCGTGAGGCGGATGCCCTCGTAGATCACCTCCATCCCGAGGTCGCGGGCACGGATCGCCACCTGCTCCGCCCCGTTGGAGTGCCCGTCGAGGCCGGGCTTGCCGACCAGGATCCTGAGCCGCCGCCCGAGCCGTGCCTCCACGGCCCGGATCCGCTCGCGGGCCTGCTCGAGGGTGGTCGAGCCCTGTCCGCCGGCCACGACCGCGGCGTCCGACACCCCGGTCGGCCCGCGGTACTCGCCGAAGGCCTCGCGCAGCACCTCGGCCCACTCGCCGGTGGTCACGCCGGCCTTCGCGCAGGCGATCGAGGCGGGCATGAGGTTGTCGTCGGTGGCGGCGACCGCCCGGAGCTGATCGAGGGCCGCGGCGACCGCCTCGTCGTCGCGCTCGGCGCGCCAGGCCTCCAGGCGTGCCAGCTGCTCGGCCTCCGCGGCCGGGTCGACGGTGAGGATCCCTCCCTGCTCGTCCAGCAGCGGCGAGGGCTCGGCGGTGGTGTAGGCGTTGACGCCGATCACGGTCTGCTCACCCGACTCGATCCGGCGCAGGCGTTCGGCGTTCGAGCGCACCAGCTCGGCCTTCATCAGCGGCACGGCCTGCATCGCCCCGCCGTGGGCCAGCACCTCGTCGAGCAGCTCGCCGGCGCCCTCCACCAGCGCCGCGACCTTGGCCTCCATCACGTGGCTGCCGGTGAACAGGTCGGCGTTCTCCAGCAGGTCGGTCTCGAAGGCCAGCACCTGCTGCATGCGCAGGGACAGCTGCTGGTCCCACGGCCGCGGCAACCCGAGCGCCTCGTTCCAGGCCGGCAGCTGCACGGCGCGGGCACGGGCATCGCGGGACAGGGTCACCCCGAGCATCTCGAGCAGGATCCGGGCGATGTTGTTCTCCGGCTGCTGCTCGGTCAGGCCGAGCGAGTTGACCTGGACGCCGTAGCGGAACCGGGTCTGCTTGGGATCGGTGATGCCGTAGCGGTCGCTGCAGATGCGCTCCCACAGCTCGACGAAGGCGCGCATCTTCGCGACCTCCTCGACGAACCGGATGCCGGCGTTCACGAAGAACGAGATGCGGCCCACCACCTCGCCGAAGCGCTCGGGCGGGACCTGGCCGCGGGCCTGCACGGCGTCGAGCACCGCGATCGCGTTCGCGAGCGCGAAGGCCAGCTCCTGCACCGGCGTGGCCCCGGCCTCCTGCAGGTGGTAGCTGCAGATGTTGAGCGGGTTCCACCTCGGGACGTGCGTGACCGTGTAGGCGACCACGTCGGTGGTCAGCCGCATCGACGGCTCCGGCGGGAAGGCGTAGGTGCCGCGGGACAGGTACTCCTTGAGGATGTCGTTCTGGGTCGTCCCGGCCAGCTGCGAGATGTCGGCGCCCTGCTCCTCGGCGACGGCGAGGTACAGCGCCAGCAGCCACATGGCGGTGGCGTTGATCGTCATCGACGTGTTCATCTGCTCGAGCGGGATCCGGTCGAACAGCTGGCGCATGTCGCCGAGGTGGCTGACGGGCACGCCGACCTTGCCGACCTCCCCGCGGGCGAGCACGTGGTCGGCGTCGTAGCCGGTCTGGGTCGGCAGGTCGAAGGCGACGCTGAGCCCCGTCTGGCCCTTGGCGAGGTTCGTGCGGTACAGCTCGTTGGACGCCGCCGCCGAGGAGTGGCCGGAGTAGGTCCGCATCAGCCACGGACGGTCGCGCTCCGGCAGGCGGCCGGCGTCGCTGCTGGTAGCGGGGGCCTGGTGGGGCGCCCGGTCTGACGGCCGGGTCGGCTGTCGGTCCTGCTCCGTGCCCGCCACGTCGTGTCCTCCCGGGCCCGACGGGGCCCATCCCGTGCGTGCGGCGTCGAACGAGCGTAGCTACGAGGGCTCCTGCGACCGTCCTCGGCGTCGGCGCGGGCGACCGGCTGCGGCGTCGGCGCGTGCGACCGGCCGCGAACGCACCCGGGTGCGGCAGGGTCCGGAAGCCGGCCCTGGACGCACCCGGACCGGCGTCGCCGCGGTTGGTAGCGTCGGGGTCGTCCGATCCCGGTCGGCGGCGTCCCCGTCCGCGGCCGGACCGAGCGGCGAGGGACCCGATGGCCACGCGCGCGACCCTCCCGGGGCCGGGTGCTGCCGCCTCAGCCGCCCGGGCCATGGTCGTCGGGGTGTCCGGCCTACTGGGCGCGGTCGGCCTGCTGGCCGCGCTGGCGCCGGCTGCGGGCGCGCAGACGCTCGACGACCTCGAGGACGCCGAGGAGCGGGTCGAGGACCTCACGGGCCTGCGCGATGAGGCGGTCGACCGCTACGAGGCGACCTGGGCGGCGGTGGAACAGGCCCGGGTCGAGCTCGACACGCTCTCCCGGCGGACCGAGGAGCTCCAGGCCGAGGTGGTCGCCACCACCTCGGTGCTGGAGGATCGGGCCCGGCTCGCGTTCAAGCGGGGCCCGCTGGAGCTCCTCGAGGTGCTGCTCCGTGCGGACGACGCCGACCTGGCGCTGGAGCGGGTGGCACTGCTGTCGGCTGCGCAGCGGCGTGACCAGCTCGCGATCGAGGCCGCGCTGGCGGCCCAGGCGGCGCTGGCACGCGCCGAGATCCTGCTGGCGTCACGCGAGGACGAGCTGGTGGACCTGCGGACCCAGCTCGAGGTCGAGGCCGCCGCGCTCCAGGAGGAGCTCGAGCAGGCCACGGCCGAGACGGCGGAGCTCGCGACGCTCGTCTCCCGCCAGCGCCGGGTGGACCGGGGTGCGCAGCAGGGCATCTACGCCTGCATCTTCGACGCGGGCGCCTACCGCTTCCGTGACACCTGGGGTGCGCCCCGTGCCGGCGGGACCTGGCACCGTGGTACGGACGTGTTCGCCGCCTACCGTGCCCCGGTCTACGCGATCACCTCCGGCACCATCGCCCGGCGCTCGAACTCGCCGCTCGGTGGGCTCGGGCTGTACCTGTGGGGCGACGATGGGAACCAGTACTACTACGCCCACCTCGATGCCATCGAACCGGCCGGCCGCGTCGGCAACCGGGTGGTGGCCGGGGAACTGATCGCGCGCAACGGGCACACGGGGAACGCCTCGCCGTCGGCACCGCACGTGCACCTGGAGCTCCACCCGGGAGGCGGGGCGCACCGCAACCCGTACCCGTGGCTGGCGGCGGCCTGCTTCTGAGCCCGGCGGTCGGCGAGGTCATCCGAGCGCTCCGGGCGGCGACACGAACCGGTCGTGAACGGCGACGCGGCCGCTCCTCGCCACGCCGGCCTACGCTCGGTCGATCGCCAGGGGAGGGCCACCGTGCCGCACCGCACCATCATCGAGCCGTTCCGCATCAAGTCCGTCGAGCCGCTGCGGTTCACCACCCGGGAGCAGCGCGAGGAGGCGCTGCGCGACGCGGGCTACAACCTGTTCACGCTCCACGCCGACGACGTGCTGATCGACCTGCTGACCGACTCCGGCACCGGCGCGATGTCGTCCGAGCAGTGGGCGGCGCTGATGCGCGGGGACGAGTCGTACGCCGGGGCGCGCTCCTTCGAGCGCTTCCACGCGGTGGTCAGCGAGCTGACCGGGTTCGCCCACATCATCCCCACCCACCAGGGCCGGGCCGCCGAGCGGATCCTGTTCGGGGCGATGGTCAGCGACGGTGACGTGGTGCCCAACAACACCCACTTCGACACCACCCGCGCCAACGTGGAGTACCAGGGTGCTGAGGCCCGCGACCTGGTCTGCCCCGAGGGCCGTGACCTGCAGCTCGACGCACCGTTCAAGGGCAACATCGACCTGGCGAAGCTCGAGGCGACCCTCCGCGACGACGGGGAGCGCGTCCCGCTCGTGCTGGTGACGATCACCAACAACTCCGGCGGCGGGCAGCCGGTCAGCCTGGAGAACCTGCGTGGGGTGCGCGAGCTGTGCGACCGGTACGACACCCCGTTCATCCTGGATGCGTGCCGGTTCGCGGAGAACGCCTGGTTCATCCACGAGCGTGAGGACGGCCAGGGGGAGCGCACGCCCCGCGAGATCGCCCGGGAGGTGTTCCGGCTCGCCGACGGCTGCACCATCAGCCTGAAGAAGGACGGCATGGCCAACATCGGCGGGCTGCTCGCGCTCAACGACGCCGAGGTGGCGGCCCGGTGCCGGGACGCGCTGATCCTGACCGAGGGGTTCCCGACCTACGGCGGGCTGGCCGGCCGCGACCTGGACGCGCTGGCCGTCGGGCTCCAGGAGGTCACCGACCCGGACTACCTGCGCTACCGGGTCCGGACCGCCGCCTACCTGGCGGAGAAGGCCTGGGCGGCCGGGGTGCCGACCGTCCGCCCCGCGGGTGGGCACGCGGTCTACCTCGATGCCGGGGCCCTCCTGCCGCACCTGCCGCAGACCGCGCTGCCGGCCCAGTCGCTGGCCTGCGAGCTCTACCTCGAGGGCGGGGTCCGCGGGGTGGAGATCGGCACGCTGATGTTCGGCCGCCCGGGCGTCGACGGCGCGGACGACGAGGTGGCGCCCCACGAGCTGGTCCGGCTCGCGCTGCCGCGGCGGACCTACACGCAGTCCCACATCGACTACGTCGGCGAGGTGATCGCCGCGGTCGCCGAGCGGGCGTCGTCGCTGCCGGGCTACCGGATCGTGGAGCAGCCGAGGTGGCTGCGGCACTTCACCGCCCGGCTCGAGCCCCTGGCGGCCTCGGACGGTTCGGACGGGTAGGGGGGCGGCCGGTCCGCTTGGCGTGGCCGGCGCAGCGGCCGGTCCGGCGTGGGCGGCGCAGCGGCCGGCCCGACGTCGCCGGCGCAGCGGCCCGTTGTCGACGTGGGGCCGCGTACCGTTGCACGCCGCTCGACCGTCGTGACCGGAGCCGACCGTGAACCTCGCCCTGCCCGCCGCGATCTTCGCCGGCACCCTGATCGCGATCCAGTCCGCCATCCTCGGGGCGTTCGGCGAGCGGCTGCACCCCCTGGTCGCCGCCACCTGGGTCCACGTGGGCGGTCTGGCGCTGGGGATCGTGCTCGTGGCGCTGTCACCGAGGTTGGGGTTCGAGCTCGCGGTGGTCCGCCAGACGCCCTGGGGGCTGCTCGCCGGCGTGGCGGGGCTGCTGCTGGTCACCGGGATCGCGGTGGCCGTGGCGGGCATCGGGCTGGCGTCCACGCTGGCGATCGTCACGGGGGTACAGCTGATCGTCGGGTTCGGTCTGGAGGCCTCGGGCCTGCTGAGCCGGACCGTGGCACTGGACCCCGTGCGGCTGGTCGGCGCCGCACTGCTGGTGGCGGGCGCCTACCTCGTCGTCAGCCGCGGCCCCGCCGCGACCTGACCGCGTGACTGCGCGGTCGGGCCGGCCTCCGTCCCCGAGGTTGGGGACGATCGCCCGCGTGGTACCGGGGTGGATGTCCCCGATCCGACGCGTGCAGCACGGCGTGGGTCCAGGTTGGGGACGATCGCCCGCGTGGTACCGGGGTGGATGTCCCCGATCCCGGGGAGGAGCGGTCGGTCCGCGCCGGGTGGGGGGGTGGCGTGGGCGGTCAGGCCACCCGTAGCGCCACCAGCACCCCGTCGCGGACCGGGTTGATGGCGCTGATGTAGCGGGGGTCCTGGGCGACCTCCCGGGTCATCGCCACGATCGCCTCCGTGACCGCTGCTCGGCGGTCCTGCGCTCCGGGCTGCGCCTGCGCCCCGGGCTGCGCCTGCGCCCCGGGTCGATCCGGCGCGCCAGGTCGGCCTTCCATCCCGGGCCGCGCCTGTGCGGCACGCGGGTCCTCGGTCGCGCGCGCGGCGTCGTCCGGGCCGGCCGGTGTCAGCCCCGCGACCCGGCCGTCCCACAGGACGTTGTCGCACAGGAACAGCCCGCCGATGCGCAGCCGCTCGGCCGCTGTAGCCCAGGCGGCGGGGTAGCCCGCCTTGTCGATATCGCAGTAGACGACGTCGATCTCCCCGTCCACCGCGGCCAACCCCTCCAGCGCGTCCCCGACGTGGTAGCGCACCTGCTCCCAGCGGCCGGCCCGTCGCAGGTACTGCTCCGCGAGGGCCGCGTTGGCCGGATCGGTGTCGGTGCACACGACCTCGCCGTCGGGACCGCCCGCCCCGACCGCACCGGCGAACCAGTACGCGGAGTAGCCGAAGCCGCTCCCGAGCTCCACCACCCGCCGAGCCCCGATCATCCGGGCCTGCAGCTCGAGGAACCTCCCGACCGCGCGACCGACGATCGGGAAGCCGTGCGCGTCGGCGCGGCGCTCCATGTCGTCGAGGACCGGATCGAGGTGCTGCGCCTTGACGAGCTCGACCAGGTGCGCGTCGACCTGGGGCGGGAGCAGTGACTGCATCGGTCCCTCCGGTGCTGGGTGAGGTGCGTCTGCGTCGTCGGGACGCTGGGCCGGAGAAGCACCCGGCTCCGTGGGCGGTCCGGGGCCGCCGCGGTGCCCTACCGTACGCGCGAGCCGCCGAACGGAGCCGCACATGGGTCGCCACGTCCTGGTGTGGGACGCCCCCAACGTCGACATGACGCTGGCCACCATCATCGAGGGCAAGCCGACCGCCAAGGACCGGCCGGACCTGGCCGTGCTCGGTGACTGGCTGGTCGACCACGCCGACCCCGACGACGCGGTCGAGGCGTGCGTGTTCATCAACGTCGCGCCGCACGTGGCCGGGGTGCTCCGCGGCTGGGTGCTGTGGCTGCTGGAGGAGGGCTTCCGGGTCTTCGCCAAGCCCAAACGTGGCGACTCCGACGTCGACCAGGACATGCTCGACCACCTCGCCGCCCGGGAGCGCGAGGGCGACCTCGACGCCGTCTACGTCGGCTCCAACGACGCCCGGGCCTTCCAGGAGCCGCTCCAGGACCTCGCCGCCCGTGGGGTGGCCGTGACGGTGCTCGGCTTCGGGGAGTACGCCGGCGGGATGGCCAGCGACCCCGAGCTGCGCTTCGTCGACCTCGAGGCCATCGACGGGCTGTTCGACGAGCCCCTGCCACGTCTGACGCTGGAGTCGCTACCCGCCGACGGCCGCTGGTTCGAGCCGCGGGGCCGGCTCGGTGGGCCCGACAGCGCCCTGCGGCAGGCCCGGGAGGTCGACGCATGAACGAGCACCCCGCACCGTCGGTGCGCTCCGAGGTCGGCCGGCTGCGGGCCGTGCTGGTCCACCGGCCAGGGGAGGAGCTGCGCCGGGTCACGCCCTCGAACATGGAGCGGTTGTTGTTCGACGAGCTGCTCTGGGTCGAGCACGCCCAGCAGGAGCACGACGCCTTCACCGACCTGCTGCGCAGCCAGGGTGTCGAGGTGCTCGTGCTCGCGGACCTGCTCGCCGACGTGGTGGCTGACCCGGACGCGGCCCGCGACCTCGTCGACCGGCACGTCACCGAGACCACCTGCGGCCCGGAGGCCGTCGCCGCGGTCCGCGACCGGGTGCTGGCCGGCGACCCCCACGAGCTGGTGGCCCGGCTGATCGGCGGGATCACCCACGAGGAGGCCGGGGACATCGACGGGCTGGTCGCCGCCGCCGCCGCACCGGGCGACCCGCTGTTCGAGCCGCTGCCCAACCTGGTCTTCGCCCGGGACGCCTCGGCGTGGATCGGGGAGGGCGTGGTGCTGTCCCCGATGCACCGGTCCGCCCGGCGCCGCGAGACCGATCTGCTCCGCACCGTCTACCGCACCCACCCGCGCTTCGCCGGCGCGCCCGTGTGGTTCGGGGACCAGCCCATCGACCGGCACCCCGCGACCGTCGAGGGCGGGGACGTGCTGGTGGTCGGCGAGCGTGGCCTCGCGATCGGGCTGAGCGAGCGGACCACCCCGGCGGGGGTGGAGACGCTGGCCGCGCGGCTGTTCCACGCCGGCGTGGTCGACCGGATCCTCGCCGTCGAGCTGCCGAAGGTCCGCGCCGCCATGCACCTCGACACCGTCGTGACCCAGGTCGACGTCGACGCCTTCATCACCTACCCGCAGATGACGGCGGCCTCCCGGGTGTTCCAGCTCACCCGTCGGGGCGAGGACGGGGTCCACGTCACCGCCGGTCCCGACCTCGTCCACGGCCTGGCCTGGGCCGCGGGGCTCGACCACGCCCGGGTCATCGAGCCGGCGCTGTCGGCAACCCGTGCCGAGCGCGAGCAGTGGAACGACGCGAACAACACCCTGGCGCTGCGTCCCGGCGAGGTCATCGCCTACGAGCGCAACGTCGCCACGAACCAGATCCTGTCCGACGCCGGCATCACCGTGCACACGATCCCGTCCTACGAGCTGCCCCGTGGGCGTGGGGGGCCGCGCTGCATGAGCTGCCCGGTGACCCGCGACCCGTTGCCGTGAACCGGACCCCGGACACCGACGGGCCAGCCCGAGCAGGTGACGGCGACCCCATCGAGGTGATGGGTGCCCCCGGCGTCGGGGCCAGCACCGAGGTGGTTGGCCCGCCGGTCGACGACGACGCCGGCACCGAGGTGGCACGCCTGCGCGGGGTGGGGGTGCGGCGCGGTGGCACGGACCTGCTGCGCGGTCTGGACCTGGAGCTCGTGCGCGGTGAGCACCTGGCCGTGCTCGGGCCGAACGGTGCCGGCAAGACCACCCTGCTGCGCATCCTCGCCACGGAGCTCTACCCGACCGCCGGGCAGGTGCGGCTGCTCGGGACCACCTTCGGGCGTGGCGACCTGCGGGAGCTCCGTCCGCGGATCGGGCTGGTCTCCCTGGCGCTGGACCGGCTGCTGGATGCCCGGCTGCCGGCCCTGCCGCTCGTGGCCGCGGCCCGCATCGGGGCGACCTGGCCACCACCTCGGCTGCTGGAGCGCCCCGGCCTGCGGGAGGCCGCCATGCGGGCGCTGGCACGGGTGGGCGCCGACCACCTCGCCGAGCGCCGGGTGGACACGCTCAGCCAGGGCGAGCGGCAGCGGGTCCGCATCGCCCGCTCACTGGTGATCGACCCCGCCCTGGTCCTGCTGGACGAGCCGTTCGCCGGGCTCGACCTCGGTGGCCGCGAGTCGCTGCTGGCCGACCTCGACCGGCTGCTGGCCGAGCCTGACGGCCCCACGGTGGTGATGGTCACCCACCACCTCGAGGAGCTGCCGGTGGGGATCCGCGCTGCGTTGCTGCTGCGGGGTGGGCGGGTCGTGGCCGCGGGCACGACCGCCCGGGTCCTCACCGACGGGCCCGTCAGCTCGGCGTTCGGGGTCGAGGTGCACGTCCGTCAGCTCGAGGGTCGCTTCGGCGCGACCGTCCGCCGCGCGGTCCGGGACTGAGCCGACCGGCGGGGCGCTGACCCGGCCGCCACAAGACTCGTGAAGGATTTCACGAGCGGCCCCATCGTTCAGGGACCTCCTGCCCTGCCCAGCACGCGCTGGCCCGACGAGGATGCGCACTGGTGCCTGGCATGGAGGGCTGAGTGGTCGCGACCGCGAACAAGGAAGCATCGGCGGGACACCCGTCCGGTGACGAACGCTTCGGGATGCTGGACACCGCGCTCAAGCGCGCCCGGTACTCCCAGGATCAGCTGATCGAGGTCCTACACACGGCGCAGGAACTGTTCGGCTTCCTGTCGCCCGACGTGCTGATCTACGTCGGCCGGGCCCTGAAGCTGCCGCTCAGCAAGGTGTTCGGGGTGGCGACCTTCTACCACCTGTTCACCTTCGACCCACCGGGTGACCACAGCGCCACCGTGTGCATGGGGACCGCCTGCTTCGTCAAGGGCGCGGACTCGATCGTCACGGCGCTGTCGCGGGAGCACTCGGTCGCCGTCGGCGGCACGACCGACGACGGTCGCTTCACGCTCAAGACCGCGCGCTGCCTCGGCTCCTGCGGCATGGCACCGGTCGTCGTGTTCGACGGCGACGTGCGCGGCTACCTGACCGACGAAGCCACCGTCGCCGAGGTCGCGGCGATCCTGGCTGCGGTCGAGGATGCGGCTGCCGGCAACGATCCCGACCCGGCCATGGCCGCCACGGCCGAGGAGGTCCACTGATGCCCCCGGGTGCCATCGACCTGGACGACGTCCAGAACCACGAGCTCGAGCACCGCAGCCGCATCGTCAACCGCGCGCTGGTGTGCACCTCGACCGGCTGCCTGTCCGCCGGCGCCGCGGCGGTCCGCGCACGGCTGGAGGCCGACCTCGCCGCGAGTGAGGACGAGCACGAGGCGGAGGTGGTCGCCACCGGCTGCCCGGGGCTGTGCAGCAAGGGCCCGCTGGTCACCGTGGAGTCCCGCGGCGGCGTCTCGACCATGTACGAGCATGTCGACGAGGAGCGGGCCGGCGCCATCGCCCGCGACCACCTCCTCGGCAACAAGGTCGCCGAGGACGCCCCCGTCGTCCCGCCGGAGATCCCCTTCTACGCCAAGCAGCACCAGGTGGTGCTCCGGAACGCGGGCCGCATCGACCCGGACCGCATCGAGGACTACATCGCGGTCGGCGGCTACCGGGCGCTCGAGAAGGCCCTCAAGCACCTGACGCCCCAGGAGGTCATCCAGGCCATCGACGCGTCGGGGCTCCGGGGCCGAGGTGGCGCCGGCTACCCGACCGCCCGCAAGTGGCAGCTGCTGCACGACGCCCCGGGCGAGCAGAAGTACGTGGTGGTCAACGGCGACGAGGGTGACCCCGGCGCCTACATGGACCGCACGATCATGGACTCCGACCCGCACCGCCTGCTCGAGGGCATCGCGATCGCCGCCTACGCCACCGGCGCGAACAAGGCGTTCGTGTACGTCCGGGCGGAGTACCCGCTGGCGATCGAGCGGTTGGAGCGGGCGATCCGGGCGGCCAAGAAGGCCAAGATCCTCGGTCGCAGCGTGCTCGGGCACGCGATGGCCCTGGACATCGAGGTCCGGGTCGGCGCGGGTGCCTTCGTGTGCGGGGAGGAGACCGCGCTGATGGCCTCGATCGAGGGTCGGCGTGGCACCCCGTCGCTGCGTCCGCCGTATCCGACCGAGAAGGGGCTGTGGGGCGCCCCGACCATGATCAACAACGTCGAGACGATCGCCAACATCGCCCCGATCATCCTCGACGGCCCGGAGGCCTTCGCCTCGGTCGGGACCGAGACGTCCAAGGGCACGAAGGTCTTCGCCCTGGCCGGGTCGGTGGTCAACACCGGGCTGATCGAGGTGCCGATGGGCATCTCGCTCCGGGAGATCGTGTTCGACATGGCCGGTGGCATCCCGGACGGCAAGGCCTTCAAGGCCGCGCAGACCGGTGGGCCCTCCGGTGGCTGCATCCCGGCGCAGTTCCTCGACACCCCGGTCGACTACGAGCACCTGCGCGAGCTCGGCTCCATGATGGGGTCCGGCGGGCTGGTCGTGATGGACGAGACCGTCAGGATGCCCGAGGTGGCGCGCTTCTACATGGAGTTCTGCCGCGACGAGAGCTGCGGCAAGTGCACGCCGTGTCGTGCCGGGACGGTCAAGATGCACGAGTTCCTGGACCGCATCTGCGAGGGCGTGGGCCGCAAGCGCGACCTCCAGCACCTGGAGAGCCTGTGCAAGACCGTCCGGGCGACCAGCCTGTGCGGGCTGGGGCAGAGCGCCCCGAACCCGGTGTTCTCCACCCTCGAGCACTTCCGCGAGGAGTACCTCGAGCTGCTCGTCGAGGACGAGGTCTACCGCAGCAACGGGCACGGGCCACCGGACGGTGCCGTCCCGAGCACCGCAGCCGCGACCAGCGACGGAGGTGCCCGATGAGCCCGCGTCCCGCCAACGCCCGCCCGACCGTGCCCGTCACCATCGACGGGGAGAGCTACAAGGCCTTCGAGGGCGAGACCGTCATGGAGCTCGCCCGCAGGGTCGGGGTCCGGATCCCGAGCCTGTGCTACCTCGAGGGCCTCTCGATCCACGGCGGCTGCCGGCTCTGCGTCGTCGAGGTCGAGGGTGACCACCGCCTCTTCCCGGCCTGCGCGATGGAGGTGACCGCCGAGCTGTCGGTCACGACCCAGAGCTGGGACCTGCACGAGCACCGGCGCCGGATGACCGAGCTGCTGTTCGCCGAGGGCAGCCACGTCTGCGCCTTCTGCGTCTCCTCGGGCTCCTGCGAGCTGCAGGACCTGGCCACCGAGCACGACGTCGACCACATCCACTACGACTTCGCGCATCCCAGCCAGGGCATCGACGCCTCCCATCCGAAGTACAGCCTCGACCGCGACCGCTGCGTCCTGTGCACCCGGTGCGTGCGGGTCTGCGACGAGATCGAGGGTGCCCACGTCTGGGACGTGGCGATGCGGGGCAGCCAGGGCCGGATCGTCGCCGGGATGGACCAGCCCTGGGGCGAGGTCCCGGACTGCACCTGGTGCGGCAAGTGCGTGCTCGTCTGCCCGACCGGCGCCCTGTCGTTCAAGGGCCGCGCGACCGCGGAGATGGTGCACGACCCCGATGTCGTGGCGTTCCTGGCCACGGCCCGTGAGGACGGCGAGTGGCTCGAACGGAAGGCCGACGCGTGAGCGACACCCCAACCAACGGCAAGTTCCGGGTCGCGACGGCCTGGCTGGGTGGCTGCTCCGGCTGCCACATGTCCTTCCTCGACCTCGACGAGCGGCTGCTCGACCTCGCGAAGCTCGCGGACCTGGTCTACGGCCCGCTGACCGACGTCAAGGAGTTCCCGGCCGACGTCGACGTGACGCTGGTCGAGGGCGCGGTCACCAACGAGGACAACCTCGAACTGGCACGCACGGTGCGGGCCAACTCGAAGTACGTCATCTCCTTCGGTGATTGCGCGGTGAGCGGCAACATCACCTCGCTGCGCAACCCGCTCGGTGATCCCACGGACCTGGTCCGTCGGGTCTACGTCGACCACCCCGACATCAACGGCCAGATGCCCACCGAGGTCGTGCCGGCGCTGCTGCCCCAGTCGGAGCCGCTGCACGAGGTCATCCCCATCGACGTCTACCTCCCGGGATGTCCGCCGTCGGCGGAGCGGATCTGGACCCTGCTCGGCCGCCTGCTCGAGTCGCTGGCCGCCGGGGAGGGGATCCCCGAGCTGACCTGGCGCGGCCCCGAGGACCTGCGCTTCGGCTGAAGCCGCCCGCGCCCCCGTCCCCAACCGAGCCCATCCGACCGCACCCGTCCGCATCCGTCCGCGAGGACGCCGACGACCACGAGGCAGCCGTGCACGACATCCACCACACCATCGATCCGGTCACCCGCATCGAGGGCCACGCGAAGATCACGTTGCGCCTCGACGGGGACGGCGAGGTCGCCGACGCGCGCTTCCACGTGACCGAGTTCCGTGGCTTCGAGGAGTTCTGCAAGGGCCGGCCGATCCACGAGATGCCGGGCATCACCGCCCGGACCTGCGGGATCTGTCCGGTCAGCCACCTGCTCGCGGCCTCGAAGGCCGGGGACATGATCCTCGGGGTCGTCCCGCCGCCGGCGGCGCGCAAGCAGCGACAGCTGCTCAACCTCGGCCAGATCCTGCAGTCCCACTCCCTCAGCTTCTTCCACCTGTCCGCCCCGGACCTGCTGCTCGGCATGGACCACGACCCGGCGACGCGCAACGTGTTCGGCCTGATGCAGGCCGAGCCCGAGATCGCCCGCCGAGGCATCCGCATGCGCCAGTTCGGGCAGGAGATCATCACCGCCGTGTCCGGCCGTCGTGTGCACGGCCACCAGGTCGTCCCCGGCGGGGTGACCGAGCCCTTCACCCAGGAGAAGCGCGCGGCCATCGTCGCCGACCTGGACGAGATCCTGCATGCCGCGACCGCCACGCTGGAGCTGCTGCACTCGGTGTCCGACCGGTTCGACCGCGAGCGGGCCTCCTTCGGCGACTTCGCGTCGCTGTTCCTCGGCCACGTCCAGCCCGACGGGACCTGGGAGCACGTCGAGGGCAACCTCACGATGATCGACCACGACGGCACGGTCGTCGTGAACCAGTTCGCCCCCGAGGACTACCAGCGCTACCTCGGTGAGTCCGGCAAGTCGGACTCCTACCTGAAGTCGCCCTACTACCGCGACCGCGTCGACGGGGACGACCCGCGACCGGGGATGTACCGGGTCGGCCCGCTGGCCCGGGTCAACATCGCGGAGCGGTTCGGGACCCCGCTCGCCGACGAGGGGCTGGCCGACTTCCGGGAGCGGTACGGACGCATCGCGTCGTCGTCGTTCCTGTACCACCACGCCCGGGTGCTGGAGGTCATCGCCTGCGCCGAGCGCATCGCGGCCCTGATGGACGACCCGGTCCTGTTCGACACGCGCGTGCGGGCCGAGGCCGGGATCAACAGCAACCGGGGCGTGGGCGCCTCGGAGGCGCCGCGCGGCACGCTGATCCACGACTACGAGGTGGACGACGACGGCCTGATCACGTCGATGAACCTGATCATCGCCACCGGCCAGAACGACCTCGCGATGAACGCGACGATCCTGTCGATCGCCAAGGAGTTCGTGGACGGCCCGCAGCTGACCGACGGGGTGCTGAACCGCATCGAGGCGGGCGTCCGGGCCTTCGACCCGTGCCTGTCCTGCTCGACGCATGCGATCGGGCAGATGCCGATGAAGGTGCAGCTGCTCGCCCCCGACGGTGAGCTGCTGCAGGAGGTGCGTCGCGACTGACACCTCCCGGACGCTGCCGGCCCCGGTGCTCGTCATCGGGGTCGGCTCGCTGTTGCGCACCGACGATGCGGTCGGACGCGAGGTCGCCGACCGGCTCGAGGCCATGGCGCTGGACGACGTCGAGGTGCTCAGCCTCCACCAGCTGACCCCGGAGATCGCGCCCCTCGCTGCGGACCGTGAGCTCGTCGTGCTCGTCGACGCCGCGGTCGACGTGACCGAGCTGACGGTGCGTGAGCTCGAGATCGACACCTCCGGCACGCTCATGACCCACCACCTCGGTCCCAGCGGCCTGCTGTCCTTCGGCGCCAAGCTGGGCTGGCGCCCGCGGCGGGCCGTGTCGCTGTCGATCCCGGTGCGCCACCTCGACGTCGGCACCGAGGTGTCACGTCACGGCGCGGCGCTGGTGGAACAGGCGGTGACCGAGGTGCTCGCCCTGATCGCCGGTCGGGAGGGGGCAGGCGGCTAGCCTCGGGACCGGGAGCCGGACCATCCATGCGTCCACCACGGGAGAGCCAGCCATGCCGGAAGCCGTCATCGTCGCCGCCGCCCGCAGCCCGATCGGCCGGGCCTTCAAAGGGTCCATGACCGAGGTCCGCCCGGACGACCTGACCGCCACGATCGTGCAGGCCGCCATGGCCCAGGTGCCGCAGCTCGACCCGGCCGAGGTCGAGGACCTGCTGCTCGGCTGTGGCCTGCCGGGCGGCGAGCAGGGCTTCAACATGGCCCGGGTCGTGACCACGCTGCTCGGCTGGGACGTCCCCGGCGCGACCATCACCCGCTACTGCTCCTCGAGCCTGCAGACGACCCGCATGGCGATGCACGCGATCCGGGCGGGGGAGGGGGACGTGTTCGTCTCCGCCGGGGTCGAGATGGTCTCGCGCTACGTCAAGGGCAGCTCCGACAGCCTGCCCGATACCCAGAACCCCCGCTTCGCCGAGGCCGTCGCCCGGACCGAGGCTCGGGCGCAGGGCGGCGCCGGCCCGTGGGAGCCGGCCGCGCTGCCGGATACCTACATCCCGATGGGGCAGACCGCGGAGAACGTCGCCGAACTGCGGGGGGTCTCCCGCGAGGCGATGGACGACCTCGCCTTCGCTTCCCAGACGCGCTACGCGGAGGCCAGGGCGGCAGGGTTCTGGGACCGCGAGATCACCCCGATCACCCTGCCCGACGGCACGGTGATGGATGCCGACGAGTCACCACGTCTGGCGGACCGGGACAAGATGCGCGAGCTCGCGCCGGTGTTCCGGCCGGACGGTCGCGTCACCGCCGGCAACGCCTGCCCGCTCAACGACGGGGCGGCCGCGCTGGTCATCATGTCGGACGTGAAGGCGGCCGAGCTCGGCATCGAGCCGCTGGCTCGGGTGGTGGCCACGGGCGTGTCCGCGCTCGACCCGGAGATCATGGGGCTCGGGCCGGTGGCGGCCTCCCGCCAGGCGCTCGCCCGCGCCGGCATGACGATCGACGACGTCGACATCGTGGAGATCAACGAGGCCTTCGCCGCCCAGGTGCTGCCCTCGGCGGAGGACCTCGGGATCGACCACGACGACCTCAACCCCTTCGGCGGGGCGATCGCGCTGGGCCACCCGTTCGGCATGACCGGGGCGCGCATCACGACGACCCTGCTCAACGGCCTGCGCGAGCGCGATCAGACGATCGGCCTCGAGACGATGTGCGTCGGCGGTGGCCAGGGCATGGCGATGATCGTCGAGCGGCTGCGGTAGCAGGCGCCGCGGTCGTCACTCGTCCCTGTCGAGCGGGTCGTCCAGGACGTCGCTGACGGTCTCGTCATCGAGGTGGCGGTCCTCCGGCGGGAGCTTCTCCGCCTGCCGGCGGTCCTGGAAGCGGTCCAGCGTCCGGAGCACCAGCACGACGCCGAGTCCGAGCACGGCGACGACGACGAGCGTGATCACGAGCGTGCTGTCCATCGAGGTTGCGCTCCCAGTGCGGTGGCGGGGGGTCAGCCTGCAGCGACCAGGGTACGTAGTCGGCCGGCGGCATCGTCGAGCACCGGCCGGCCGTGCGCGAGGGCGAGCCGTGCGGTGCCGCGCTCCGCGAGTCGCGCGACCGAGGCCAGGTTGGGCGCGGTCCGCCAGCACAGGAACGCGGGCGAGGGGGTCAACGTGAAGACGTTGAAGACCACGTCCCCGCCGATCACCAGGTCGTGGTGGGGCAGGTGGAAGGCCACGTGCCCCACGGTGTGGCCCGGGGTGGCGACGACCTCCAGCCCCCCGGCGATGTCCAGGACCTGTCCGTCCTCGAGCGGGGTCACCCGGGGGACCGTGACGGTCCGCCCCCACGCGCCGGGGACGGGCAGCCGGGAGATGAGCCGGGCCCCACGGTGCTCGGACGGCGGGAACGGGGCCCGGCCCTCGACGATGTCCACCTCGTCCACGCCGATCGCCACCTCGGCGTCGCAGCCGGCCCGCCGCAGGTGGGACACGCCACCGGTGTGGTCGTGGTGGGCATGGGTCAGCAGGATGCGGGTCACGTCCTGTGGCGCGATGCCGAGCTGGGCCAGCCGGGCGCTGAGCCCGGGACGGTCGAGGCCGGAGTCGATGAGGGTCACGCCATCGTCGTCGCGGACCACCACGACGTTGACCCCGGCCTGGGCGCTCAGCTGGTGGACGCCCTCGGAGACCTCGGTGATCTGGCGCACCGGTGACCTCAAGGGGTGCGGATGTCGACGACGGTCACGTCGATCTCGACCCCGGCGGGGGTCGAGAACGTGACCGTGGCGCCGACGGGCTGGTCGAGCACCGACCGACCCATCGGGCTGTCCTTGGACAGGATGTCGTGCTCGTCGTGGGCGTCCTCGCGGCTGCCGACGAGGTAGGTCTCCTCGTCCCCGTCGATGTCGAGCACGACGACCAGGCCCGGGCGGACCACGTCGGTGTTCTCCGGCTCCCCGATGTGGGCGTCACGCAGCAGCTCCTCGAGCTGACGGATGCGTGCCTCCATCTTGCCCTGCTCGTCCTTGGCCGCGTGGTACTCGGCGTTCTCGCGCAGATCACCGTGGGCACGTGCGGTCTCGATCTCGGCGGAGATCCGTGTGCGACCGTCGGTCTTGAGGGTCTCGAGCTCCGCCTTGAGGCGGTCGAAGGCGTCCTGGCTCAGCCATGTCTCGGCCATCGGGCAACTCCAGCATCGTCGGGTACCGGGTCCGGTTCCCCTCCCGAGGGGGCCGGCCCGCAGCCGTGGGGCGACCCCACGGGAAACGCCCGGACGGAGCCGCCCGGGCGTGCAGTAGGGGAAGGATACCAGGCCGCTCACGCGGGTGGGAGCATCGGCGGGCGGGACGGGCGGCCGGTGTCCGGCGAGGGCCGTGCCGCCCCTAGGCTGACCGCCATGGGTGCGCGGGACCTGCTCTACCGGGTGTACGAGCGCCAGCTCGCCTCGGAGCTGGCCGGTGGCCCCATGCCCCGGCACGTCGGGATCATCATCGACGGCAACCGCCGCTACGCCGCCGAGCGGGGGCTCGGTGCTGCCGCCGACGGGCACGAGGCGGGCGCACGGCACATCGACCCGTTCCTCGACTGGTGCCTGGAGCTCGGTATCCCCTACGTCACGCTGTGGCTGCTGTCCACGGACAACCTCACCCGTGACGATGCCGAGGTGACCGCGCTCATGCAGATCATCGAGTCCACGATCGAACGTATGGGCTGCAGCGAGGACGCGGCCACGCGTGGGCTCCGGGTCACCGCGGTGGGCGCGCTGGACCTGCTGCCCGAGTCGACCCGGCAGGCGCTCACGCGCGCCGAGGAGGCGACGGCCGACCACGACCGGCTCCGCGTCCAGGTCGCGGTCGGCTACGGCGGTCGCCAGGAGATCACCGACGCGCTGCGCTCCCTGCTGCTCGATCGCGCGGCACAGGGGGAGAGCCTGGAGGAGATCGCGGCGGCGCTGACCCCGGCCGACATCGGCCACCACCTCTACACCACCGGGCTGCCCGACCCGGACCTGATCATCCGCACCTCGGGCGAGGTCCGTCTGTCCGGGTTCATGATGTGGCAGTCGGCCCACAGCGAGTACTACTTCTGCGACGCGTACTGGCCCGAGTTCCGCAAGATCGACTTCCTGCGGGCGCTGCGGGACTTCCAGCGACGCACCCGCCGCTTCGGGCGCTGAGACACCGTCGGTCGCGCCTCCGCCATCGCCGAGGGAGGCGCCGCTAGCGTGCGCGACGCCATCATCCGATGGCGCAGCGAGAGGTCACGACCCTGGGACCCACGCCCCCACCGTCGAGCGGCGCGCCGGCGCGCGCGCGTCCCTGGCGGCTCGTGGCAGGGACCCGTCCTCTCCTCCCTCACGCCGCCCTGCTCGGGCGGCGTTCGTCGTCGTGGGCCCGCCCACCGCGGACGCGGTGACGGGCCGCACCACCCCGGAGCACGCGATGCCATCGACCACGACCGACCCCACCACCTCGCTCCCGGCCACCGCCGCGGCAGGCCTGCGGACCTACGTGCTGGACACGTGCGTCCTCCTGGCCGACCCCCACGCCCTGTTCCGGTTCCACGAGCACGACGTGGTGCTGCCGCTGGTGGTGATCGAGGAGCTGGACGGCAAGAAGTCCGCGCTGGATGAGGTGGGCCGCAACGCCCGCACGGCGCTCCGCACGATCGAGGAGCTGCGCGCCGCCTCGCCGGGCGGCCTGCGCGAACGGCACCCGCTGCCCGACGGCGGCACGATCCGGATCGAGGCGAACCACATCGACGCGCCGCTGCCGGCCTACCTCGACCGCGGCAAGGCCGATCACCGGCTGCTGTCGGTGGCGCTGGGTCTCGGCGCCACCCTGGTCACCAAGGACGCGGCGCTCAGGATCAAGGGCAGCCAGCTCGGCATCGAGGTGGAGGACTACCGCGGTGACACCGTGCGGGTCGAGGAGCACACCACCGGCATCGTCGAGCTGGAGGTGGACCCGGCCGTGCTCGACCTGCTCCACCGGGACGGCAAGGCCGAGCTGGACGCGGACAGCGCGGACCTGAGCCAGGTCGGCGCCCTGTGGCCCAACGCCTGCCTGGTGCTGCGCGCCGGCCGGTCGTCGTCCGGGCTCGCCCGGGTCCTGGACGTCGACCACGCCGGGACGGCCACGCTGCACCGGGTGCCGGGCCACCGGCCGGTGTTCGGCATGACCCCCCGCGATGTCCGCCAGACCTTCGCGATCGACCTGCTGCTCGATCCGGAGGTGCCGTGCGTCTCGCTCATGGGCATGGCCGGGACCGGCAAGACCTTCCTGGCGCTCGCGGCCGGGCTGGAGCAGGTGCTCGAGGCCGGGACCTACCGTCGGCTCAGCGTCTACCGCCCGCTCATCGCCGTGGGCAAGCAGGAGCTCGGCTACCTCCCCGGAGACCTGGACGAGAAGCTCGCCCCCTGGATGGCCGCCGTGCACGACAACCTGTACGCGCTGCTGCGTCCCGACACCGCCGGTGGCCGCGGCGGCCGGGAGCACCGTCAGGTCCAGGCCACGATCGATGCGCTCCTGGACCGCGGCCAGCTGGAGCTGGCGGCCATCACCTACCTGCGGGGCCGGTCGATCACGGATGAGTTCGTGATCGTGGACGAGGCCCAGAACATCGAGCTGTCGGCCCTGAAGGTCGTGCTGACCCGGATGGCCAGCGGGTCCAAGGTGGTCTTCTGCGGCGATCTGTCCCAGGTGGACAACCCCTACATCTCCCCCTACGGCGGGATGGCGGCGCTGATCGAGAAGATGAAGGGCAGCCCGCTGTTCGGCCACGTCACCCTGACCAAGGGGGTGCGCAGCCCGCTGGCGGAGTACGCCGCGACCATCTTCTGACCCTGGTCCGGTCGGCGGGCGGCCCGTAGGGTTCGAGGCATGCGGTCGCCGCCGGTCGGCACGTCCGGCCAGCGGCCGCTCGTCGCGCTCCCGAGGTGCTCCGTGGCCGACCCCCACCGGCAAGTCGACCCGCTGCTCGGGGGTGCCGAGGAACCGGCGCGCGTGCAGCTCCGGGCGCGGTTGGGAGCGGCGCTCGGCCCGGTGGCCGCGGTCGCCGTCTTCGCCTTCGCGCCGGTCGGCGAGGACGGCCTGAGCGAGGGCGGGCGGGCCACCGCGGCGGTCGCGGCGCTGGTGGCGGTGTGGTGGGTCAGCGAGGCGCTGCCGCTGCCCGTCACCTCGCTGGTGCCGATCGTCGCGCTGCCGCTGACGGGTGCCCTGCCGTTGTCCGACACCACCCAGGCCTACGGCAACCCGCTCGTGTTCCTGTTCCTGGGCGGGTTCGTGCTGGCGCTGGCGATGCAGCGGTGGGGGCTGCACCAGCGCGTGGCCCTGCTCACGATCCGGCTGGTCGGGACCCGGCCGCGGCGGCTGGTCGGCGGGTTCATGCTGGCGGCCGCCGGGCTGTCCATGTGGGTCAGCAACACCGCGACGGTGGTGATGATGCTCCCGATCGGGGTGTCGGTGCTCGGGCTCGTGGCGGTCAAGCTGGGGCCCGGTGCCGATGCCGATGCCGGCGCCGACGCTGCCCCCGACGCCAACGCCCCGGGCGAGCGACCGTCCACACAGGAGGTGGCCGATGCCGCGCCCGCCTCCGCCGCGGAGATCGCCGCCAGCCCCGCGCCGAACCTCGGCACCGGGCTCATGCTCGGCATCGCCTACGCCGCCAGCATCGGGTCGCTCGCCACCCTGATCGGTACCCCGCCCAACACCTTCCTGGCCGGCTTCCTCGAGCAGACCTACGGGATCGACCTCGGCTTCGCGCGCTGGATGCTGCTGGCGCTCCCGCTGGCGGTGGTGTTCCTGGTCCTGGCCTGGCTGCTGCTCACCCGGCTGCTGTACCCGCCGGAGATCGAGGACATCCCCGGCGGCCGGGCGCTGATCCAGGCCGAGCTCGCCGCGCTCGGTCCGCTCAGCCGCGGCGAGCGCAACGTGCTGGTCGTGTTCGGCCTGATGGCGGGCGGCTGGATCCTGCGCAGCCCGCTGCAGACGGTCCTGGCGGACACGCCGCTGGCGGCGATCGACGATCCCATCATCGCGGTCGCCGGCGCGATCGTGCTGGTGGCGTTACCGGTGGACGCCCGTCGGGGGGTCTTCACGATGGACTGGGCCACCACCCGCCAGTTGCCCTGGGGGGTGCTGCTGCTGTTCGGCGGCGGGCTCGCGCTCGCCGCGGCGGTCACCGCCAACGAGGTGGACGTGTTCGTGGGCGCCCGCCTCGCCCGTCTGTCGGAGGTCCCGCTCCCGGTCCTGCTCCTGCTGGTCGTCGCCACGATCATCGCCCTGACGGAGCTGACGTCCAACACCGCGACGACCGCGGCGCTGGTGCCGGTGGTGGCCGGCACGGCCGTGGTGCTCGGGCTCGATCCGATGATGCTCGCCATCCCGGCGGCGCTGGCCGCCACCTGCGCCTTCGCGTTGCCGGTCGCCACGCCACCGAACGCGATCGTGTTCGGCTCCGGCTACGTCACGATCGCGCAGATGGTCCGGGCCGGGCTGGTCCTCAACGTGCTCGGCACCGTCCTGATCGTCGTCGTCGCGGTGTGGTGGATGCCGGTGGTGTTCGCGCTGTGAGGTGGCACGGGCCCGGGTCCCCGTCGCCGCGTCAGTTCAGCCGGGCACGTGCATCGATCGCGGCGCGCCGGGCCGCCTCGCGCTGCGGTGTGTCGCCGGAGGTCAGCTCCAGGTAGTGCTCGAAGGCGTGCGCGGCGGCATCGAACCCGCCCCGCAGCAGCTCCAGCTCCGCCAGGTCGCGGTGGTCCTCGGGCAGCCGGTTCGGTAGCGCGAGTTTCGTCCGCACGGTCCAGACCGCCTCGTCCGTCCGGTCGGCGGCACGCAGCGCCCGGGTGAGGTTGTGGAGCATGCGCCGAGCCAGGTGCACCGCAGGGGTCGGGCGCAGCATCGCCCGGCGGTAGGCCAGGCGGCCGCCGGTGGTGGCCCGTACCCGTGCCACCAGGTCGGGTTCCGCGAGCCGCATCCCACCGTGGGCCGGGTCGAGCACGATCGGCAGGTCCTCGTCCGCCAGCCCGACGACGACGTGGCCGGGCAGCGCGATCGCGAAGGCCGGCAGCGCGAGGCGCCGGGCGATCGCGACGTAGAGCGCGGACAGCGTGATCGGCAGGCCCCGGCGGGTGTCGAGCACGCGGTGGAGCAGGGAGCTGTCCGGGTCGAGGCCTCGGGCCGGGTCACCGTGGAAGCCCCGCTCACCGCCGAGGTGGTCGGCCAGCGCTCGCGCGGCCTCCGGCGCTGCACGCCCGGCGGTGCCGCGACCGCGGAGCTGGTCGGCGAGCGCGTCGATACGGAGCAGCTCCACCTCGACGTCCAGGTCGGGGTCACAGCCACGGGCGATCAGCAGGGCCACCTCGGCCAGGTCCGCATCGGCGCGCCGGACCAGGCGGACGAGGCGTTCAGGTCCTGGAGGGAGCATGGCGGCACGGTAGCCGCCGGGACACCCGTTCCCGGTGCCGTGGATGCCGAGGTGGTCGCTTGCACGCGCTAGCGTCGAGGTTGCCGCGGGTCCCGGCAGCTGGTGCCACGCTGTCCGCCGCGGTCCCCCCATCGACGTCCAACGGAGCACGTGGTGCCCACGATCTTCATCCCCAAGGAGCGTGCCGAGGGGGAACGGCGGGTCGCCGCCTCGCCGGTGTCCGTGGCCAAGCTGACCAAGCTCGGGGTCGAGGTGGTCATCGAGGCCGGTGCCGGTGCACCGGCGCACCTCCCCGACGAGGCCTTCCGCGAGGCCGGTGCGCGGATCGCCGAGGCCGACGCGGTGGCGACGGCGCAGCTGGTCGCCCGGGTCGCTCCGCCGACCCCCGACGAGGTCGCCGCGCTGGCGCCCGGCACGGTGCTGCTGAGCTTCGTCGCCCCCCACCGCAACCTCGCGGTGGTCCGGGCGCTGGCGGACCGTCAGGTGACCACGCTGGCGATGGAGCTGGTGCCGCGGATCAGCCGGGCGCAGGCCATCGATGCGCTGTCCAGCCAGGCGAACGTCGCCGGCTACCGGGCGGTCGTCACCGCGGCCTACGAGCTCGACAAGTTCCTGCCGCTGTTCATGACCGCGGCGGGCACGATCAAGCCGGCCACCCTGGTGGTGCTCGGCGCTGGCGTCGCCGGACTGCAGGCGGTCGCCACCGGCCGCCGGCTCGGCGCCGTGGTCAAGGTCTCCGACATCCGTGAGGCCGCCAAGCAGGAGGTCGCCTCGCTCGGAGGCACGTTCATCGACGTGCCGAGCGACGAGGACCTGACCGGCGAGGGCGGCTACGCCAAGGAGGCGGGGGAGGACTTCCTCAGCCGCCAGCGCCGCATCCTGACCGAGCACCTGTCGGGGGCCCATGCCGCCATCACGACCGCGCAGATCCCCGGCCGTGCCGCCCCGCTGCTGCTGACCGCCGAGATGGTCGAGGCCATGCCGCCCGGGGCGGTCGTCATCGACCTCGCCGCGGCGGACGGCGGCAACTGCGAGCTCACCGAGCTCGACCGCGTCGTCGAGCACCACGGGGTGCGGATCATCCCCGGGCACGACCTCGCCGGCTCCATGCCGGGTGAGGCCAGCCGCATGTACGGCAACAACATCGCCGCGTTCGTCCAGCTGCTCGTCACCGACGGCGAGCTCCACCTCGACCTCGACGACGAGGTCGTGCAGGGGGCGCTGCTGACCCACGACGGTGAGGTCGTCCACGAGCGCACCGCCGAGCTGCTCGCAGGAGAGCCACGATGATGGGACCGCTGCTCATCAGCCTGTACGTGTTCGTGCTCGCCGCCTTCCTCGGCTTCGAGCTGATCAACAAGGTCCCCCCGACGCTGCACACCCCGCTGATGTCCGGGGCGAACGCGATGTCGGGCGTCACCATCATCGGCGCGCTGACGCTCGTGACGGTGGCCAGCCCGTCCGTCGGGGTCGTGCTCGGGGTGCTGGCCCTGATCCTGGCCACGATCAACGTGGTCGGCGGCTTCCTGGTCACCGACCGGATGCTCGCGACCTTCGGAGGTCGCCGGTGAACATCACGGACCTGACCGCCCTGCTCGCCCTCGGGTCGATCGCCCTGTTCGTGTTCGGGCTCAAGCGCCTGTCGAGGGTGCGGACCGCCCGGAGCGGGAACGCCCTGATGGCCGCGGGCATGCTGCTCGCCGTGGTGATCACGCTGCTGGAGATCGGGCTGGTCGACTACCGCTGGATCCTCGGTGGGCTCGCGATCGGTGGCGGGATCGGCGTCGCCATCGTGGTGCGTGCGCAGGCGACCCAGATGCCCGAGATCGTGGCCCGCTTCAACGGGTTCGGTGGTGCGGCCTCGGCGCTGGTCGCCCTGTCGCTCTTCTGGCTGGCCGTCGTCGAGGTGCCGGGGGAGGCGACCACCGTCGACACCCTGGGCGCCACCGCCGCCGTCACCCTCGTGCTGTCGGTGCTGATCGGGGCGACCACCCTGTCCGGCAGCATCCTCGCCGAGCTGAAGCTGCGGGGCACCCTGTCGAAGGACCCCCGGGTCCCGCTGCGCACCGCGGTCATGGGCCTCACCCTGCTCGGCGGTCTCGCCGTCGGGATGGTCGCGACCTTCCTCGTCGAGGACACGCTGCTGTCCGCGGCCCTCGTGCTGGTCGTGGTCGTCCTCAGCCTCGCGGTCGGGGTCATCCTGGTGCTGCCGATCGGTGGCGCCGACATGCCGGTGGTCATCAGCCTGCTGAACTCGCTGTCGGGGCTGGCCGCCGCGGCGGCCGGCTTCGCGCTGTCCAACCAGCTGCTCATCATCGCCGGCACCATCGTCGGGGCGGCCGGGTTGATCCTGACCCAGATCATGTGCGTGGCGATGAACCGCTCGCTGGTGAACGTCCTGTTCGGAACCCTCGCCCCCAAGGGAGAGATGAAATCCGCCGACGAGGTCTACGCCACCGTCAAGT
>JBLRWQ010000030.1:0-35540 GCA_047921175.1 Nitriliruptoraceae bacterium
GGTGCGGTCACGGCCGGATCGGCGGGCGGTGGACGGGCGGCGTCGTCGCTCGGCGGAGCAGCCTGCTGCGCTCCGGGGCCGCGGTGGCTCGCGGCCGCCGTGGTGGACCCTAGACGCAGCCGGCGGCGGGTGGCCGCGCCCACGGTCGCCGGCTCGCCCCCACGCGCGCCACCTCGGGCCCCACCCGCGCCACCTCGGTGCACGAAACCGCGGATAGGCGAGGTTCCGTGCACCAACCCGCCCGCGGACCGCCACCTCGGTGCACGGAACCGCGGATAGGCGAGGTTCCGTGCAGCGACCCACCTGCGGAAGGACCACCACCGGCAGCAACGCGCGGATCCCCGCGGGGGTCGCGGGGATCCGGGAGCGCTGCGATCGGCCCGATGCCGACGACACCCACGAGGGTGCCGGCTGGGGCCGATGGGTCGGTCAGGCGATCGTCCCGCCACCGGTGCCGATGGCATCGCGGGCCTCGCCGTCACCACGACGGGACACCGAGGTGGCGACGAGCACGACGCCGAAGATGACCAGCAGCGCGGGGCCGATCCAACGCAGGTCGCTCGCGGTGAGCGTCAGCGCGCCGGACAGACCGACCACGGCCGCGGCGGTGAAGATCAGGCCGGCGGTGAGGGAGACGAGATCGAGGGGGTGGCGTTCCATGGGGATCCTCCGGGGGAAGCTGGTGGGCGGTGTGACGCTGGTCGGGGCGATCGTGTGGGGCGCACCCGGCGCGACGGCTGACACGGGCCGCGCCGGGCGCACGGGCGATCAGGGACGGGCCGGGGAGGCCTGCTCGACGCGGATGCCCCCGATGCCGGTGGACAGCTCCAGGTCGAGCGACCCCGCCGCCTGACCCGGCGCGTCGTAGGTCACCTCCAGCTCGCCGACGCCGATCCCGCCGGAGCGGCGCTCCAGCAGCCGGATCTCACCGATGCCGACGCTGGCGCTCGCGTTCAGGTCGATGTCGTCCGGGACGACCACGCGGATCTCACCGGCACCGATGGAGATCTCCACCTCGAGGTCCTCGCCGTCCAGCGGCAGCCGGGTCAGGTCGAGCCGGATGGAGCCGGCCCCGACCTCGTAGCTGTCCTGCAGGTCGTCGAGGTCGGTCGGCGCCAGGCGCAGCTCGCCAGCCGCGGTACCCGACCCGGTCGTGACGGAGGGGACGGTGTCGATCCAGCTCGAACCGGGCAGCTGGGCCAGCAGCACCAGGGGGAGCAGGATCGCCCCGACCCAGATCAGCCCGCGGGCCCGCCCGACGAACGCGCCGACGAGGAGGCCGAGGCCGACCACGAGCAGGGCGGCAGCGAGCAGCTGGGCGCCGGTGATCGCCAGCGCGCCGGCGAGTCGAAGGCTCCACAGGATGCCGACGGTGACGAGCAGCAGCCCGACGGTGGCACGGCTGAGCAGGCCGTTGGAACGCTCGGGGACCGGCGGCGGCGTCCACCCGTCGCCGTCGCCGGCAGGGGGCGCCGGCGGGGACGGCGGCGTGGTCGAGGGTGGGGTGGTGGACGGCGGCACCGAGGTGGTGCGTGCGTCGGCGGTCGGGGTGTCGTACGAGGTCATGGCGGGCTCCTGGAGGTTCGGGGTGGATGGGGAGGTCGAGGACGCGGTCGATGGGGTGGTCGCGAGGGAGGTCGCCGAGGGAGGAGCGGCCGTACCGGCACGGTCGCCGGTGACCCAGAGCGCCAGCCCGACGCCGATCAGCAGCAGCGGGGCGGCAAGGGAGCCGGCGCTCACGCCCGGCAGGAAGCCGAAACGCAGCGGAGTGATCGCGACCAGCCACCACAGCCCGACGACCAGCAGCGCGATGCCGGCCCAGAAGCCAGGGGTACGACCGCTCAGCGCCGGGTCACGACGGGTCGGCAGGGGCCGGGGGGCACCGGGCTCGGCAGCCGGGATCACGAAGATGGCGACGAGGTACACCAGCAGGCCGAACCCCTGGGTGATGATCGTGGCGAGCACGATCAGCAGCCGCACGAGCGCGACGTCGATACCGAGGTGGTCCGCCAGCCCGGCGGCGACGCCGGCCAGGACGCGACCGTCCTGGGGGCGACGCAGGGGGGGGCGCGGCGCGGCGGTGGGGGTGCCGGCCGGGCCGGGGGGCGGGGTGGTGGTCGAGGGGGACACGTCCAGCTCCTTGCGGGAAGCACGGCGACGGCGCACCGCACACCCCGAGCATGCGCCACCTCGACGCCCGTGGCGATAGGGGACCCCCCTGGTCCGACCCTGAGACCCCGAGGGGCAGCCGCGGGCGGGACCTGCTGCCACCGCGCGGCCCGCTGTGCCACCATCACCTCATGCCCGCCGACCCCGCTGCGACCGCGTCGTCGCCACCACCGCCACCCCCTGCCGCCACGGCCGCGCCGGGGGCTGCGGCCGCGCGCCAGACCGCACGGTCGGCTCCGGGCCGGTTCGCGGCGTCGACCCGGCTGCAGCGGCTCCCGCACGGGCGGCTCGTCGCCGGGGTCGCGGCCGGGCTCGGCTGGCGCCTCGGGGTCGATCCGGTCCTGATCCGCATCGCCTTCGCCCTGCTCGCCTTCGCGGGCGGGGCCGGGCTGGTCCTGTACGGCCTGCTGTGGGTGGTCCTGCCGGTCGCCACCGACGATCCCCCACCGCGCCGGCGCGCCACGACCCAGCAGGGGGTGGCACTCGCGTTGATCGTGCTGGGCATCCTGCTGCTGCTGCGGGCGCTCGGCATCTGGTTCGGGGACCAGATCGCCGGTCCGCTCGTGCTGCTCGCGGCCGGCTCCGCGGTGCTGTGGACCCGCGCGGACGCCGACGACCGTGCCGCCTGGGGACAGTTCAGCGGGACGCTGCCCACCGGTGCAGCCCGGCGGGCGGCCGCCGCCCCCACGTCACCGCTGCGGATCGTGATCGGGACCGCGCTCGTGGCGCTGGCGATCGCCGGGGCGCTGGCGACCACCGGATCCCTCAGCGACGCGCAGGACCTCATCCTCGTGCTGCTGCTCGCGCTGGTGGGGGTGGGCCTGCTGTTCGGCCCCTGGCTGTGGCGGCTCGTGGACCAGCTCTCCGAGGAGCGCCGCGAGCGGGTACGCCAGGAGGAGCGCGCCGAGCTGGCTGCGCACCTGCACGACTCCGTCCTGCAGACCCTGGCGCTGATCCAGCGCAGCGACGACCCCAAGCGCATGGTCACCCTGGCCCGCCGCCAGGAGCGGGAGCTCCGTACCTGGCTGTACGGCGCGACCACCACCGGCACGGCCATGACCCTGACCGAAGCGGTCCAGGGGGTCACCGCCGAGGTGGAGGCCGTGCACGGCATCGCCATCGAGGTGGTGGTCGTCGGCGACGCGCCGCTCGACGAGCACGTCTGGGCGCTGCTCGCGGCCGTCCGCGAGGCCTGCGTCAACGCGGCCAAGCACAGCGGTGCCGACCGGGCCGACGTCTACGTCGAGGTGGAGGGCGGCGAGGTCCACGCCTTCGTCCGCGACCGCGGCCGCGGCTTCGACCCCGACCGCGTCCCGGCCGACCGGGCCGGCATCCGGCGATCGATCGTCGACCGCATCGAACGCCACGGGGGGACCGCTCGGATCCACAGCGACCCCGGGGCGGGCACCGAGGTGGAGCTGTGTGTCCCCCGCCCCGACCAGGCCGCCACCGGCTGGGCCGTCGACCCGGCCGTCACCGCCGCCCCGGTCACCGACGTCGACCCCGGAGGTCCCCCACCGTGAGCCACGCGATCCGCGTCTTCCTGGTCGACGACCACGCCCTGTTCCGCGCGGGGGTGGTGGCCGAGCTCGGCCCGCACGTCACGATCGTCGGACAGGCCGGCGACGTGGACGAGGCGATCCAGGGCATCCGGGCCAGCAAGCCCGACGTGGTGCTGCTCGACGTGCACCTGCCCGGTGGGGGTGGCAAGGCCGTGCTGGAGGCGGTCCGCGAGACCCACCCGGACGTGCGCTTCCTCGCGCTCAGCGTCTCCGACGCGGCCGAGGACGTGATCCAGGTGATCCGGGCCGGGGCCCGCGGCTACGTCACCAAGACCATCGCCTCGGAGGACCTGGTGCGCAGCATCGTGCGGGTGCAGCAGGGTGACGCGGTGTTCAGCCCGCGGCTGGCCGGGTTCGTCCTGGACGCCTTCGCTGCGGGGCTACCCGCCGGCATGACGGACGCCGACCCGGAGCTCGACCAGCTCACGACGCGCGAGAAGGAGGTGCTGCGCCACATCGCCCGTGGCTACACCTACCGCGAGGTCGCGAGCCGCCTGCACATCTCCATCAAGACGGTCGAGACCCACGTCTCCGCGGTGCTGCGCAAGCTGCAGCTGTCGAACCGTCACGAGCTGACGGCCTGGGCGGCGGGTCGGGATCTGCTGTAGGTCGTCCGGGCCCTGCTGGAGGTCATCCGGGCCCTGCTGGAGGTCATCCCGGACGGTCGCGCGTCACCGGCCACCGGCGGGGTCGTCGACGTGACCCGGGCGGGCCGCGACCAGCCCCGCGAGCAGCTTGGGCAGCAGCAGGGTGAGGAGCACCAGCAGCGGCACCGTCCAACTCCCCGTGCGGTCGCGCAGGATCCCGATGGTGACCGGCCCGGTCGCGGCCAGGAGGTAGCCCGCCCCCTGCGCCAGCGAGGACAGCGCGGCGGTCCCGGCCGGGGTGGCCGCCCGCAGGCCGAGCAGCAGGAGCGCCAGTGGGAAGGCACCGAGCCCGAACCCGAGCAGCACCGTCCAGAGCAACGGTGCCGCCGCCGGTGCCAGCAGCAGCCCGAGGTAGCCAGCGAGCGACAGCAGCGCGAGCCCCGCGACGTACACCCGCTGGTCGTCGCTGCGCCCGGCCAGGCGCGGGATCACGAGCGCAACCGGCCCGCCCACGACCATGGCCACGCCGAGCATCGCGCCGGCGGTCGCCGCCTCGACCCCCGCCTCGCGCAGGATCGTCGGGAGCCAGCCCATGATGACGTAGGCCTCGAGGCTCTGGATGCCGAGGTAGCCCGCGAGCGCCCAGCTCTGGAGCCGGCGGTGGACCCCGACGGGTTGGACCCCGACGGGTGGTGCGGGCGCGCCCATCGAGGTGGCGGGAGGGGCGGGCCGGCCGGGCACGTCCGCCGGCGGCACGGCCGCCTCCGAGGCCGTGGTCCGCGACGGCGCCGGAGGCGGGCGAGCTGCAGCCACCTCGGTGCGTGCGCGGTCGCGCCGGACCGCCACCGCCCAGGGCACGACCGCGATCGCGGCCGGGAGCGCCCAGAACCCGAGCCCCGGACGCCACCCGCCCAGGACGGCGGCGATCGGGACGGCGACGGCCGCCGGCAGCGCGGTGCCCACCGACAACGCGATCGCGTACCAGCCCGTCGCCGGACCGACCCGGTCGGGGAACCAGGCCCGCACGGCCACCGGCAGCAGGACGTTGCCGATCGCGATGCCGGCCAGCGCGAGGAGGCTCGTGGCCAGCAGCCAGCCGGTCCGCGGCACCGCGACGCGCAGCGCGAGCCCGACCGCGATCGCCGAGGTGGCGAGGACCAGCGCGGGCAGCAGGCCGAGCCGCCGCGCGAGGTGGTTCGCGGCGAAGGCCACGACCCCGAAGGCCACCACCGGCAGGCTGGTCAGGACCCCGGCGGCGGCCGCGCTCATCCCGACCGCCGCCTGGATCTCCGGCAGCAGCGCCCCGACGCTGGTGACCGCCGGGCGCAGGTTGAGCGCGGTGACCATCACCGCCGCCAGCAGCGCGCCCGACGTGAGCGCAGGATGGCCGGCGAGCCGCTCGGCGCCGACCGGCCCGGCGGGGATCGGCTCCCCGTCCGGGCCCGGGTCGGTCGAGGTCACCGATGCACGTCCGGGTCATGCTGGCGGACACGGGACCGCACGGTCATGATCGCGTCGCCGGAGAGGATCCCGGAGCGTCCGAGCAGCCGCCCGCGCTCCCAGTTGGACAGCCCCAGCTCCGGCGTCCCGAGGGCGTACTGCCCGTCGACCCAGCGCGTGAACCCGTCACCGACGTACGGGGCCTCGGCCAGGTGCCACACGCGCTCGTGCTCGCGCGCGTCCTCGCTCAGCAGCGACAGCACGAACCGCGGCGCGGAACGGTTGAAGGCCGCCACCCCGTCCTCGAGGTCGTCCACCAGCAGCAACGTCATCTCCGGTGACCGCTCCCACTCCCACTCGATGCCGAGCTGCGCCTCGATCAGCGTCTCCGCGCGGGGTTCCTCCACCAGGCCCTCCGCCCGGTGGATCGGCACCAGGGTGTCGTACCAGGACGCATCGATCGCGTCCCGGTCACGCTCCAGGACGTGCAGCTTGGGCTCGGTGCCGAGGTCGGCGGCAGCACGCTCCAGCGCGGCCAGCACGACCGGGACCAACACGGGAGCGGCGTCACGCTGGACGGCGACGGTGTTCAGGGTGTTGCAGACCTTGCGGTCGAGCGAGCGGTGGACGGCCGCAGCCAGCCGGGCCGGATCCGCCGTGGCGGACACGAGCATCCAGGCCCCACCCGTGCCGTGTGCGGACACCGCGTTGCCGGCCTGCTGGGCCACGGCGCTGAGCTGACGCACCGCCGGCCCGGAGCCGCGTGCCACCGCGAGCGCCAGCCGCGGGTCGCTGAACAGTGCCCAGCCGGCGGCACGGGACGGCGCATCCACGAGCCGCGCGGCACCGGCGGGCAGCCCCGCCGCCCGCAGCGCCGGATCGAGCGCATGGGCGACGATGGCCCGGGCGGTCCCGAGCGCGTCGGAGCCGATCCGGAAGACGACGGCGTTGCCCGTGCGCAGTACCCCGCAGGCATCCGCGAAGACGTTCGGACGTCCCTCGAACACGAACGCGACGACCCCCAGCCGGTCCGCCACCTGCTCGAGCGTCCAGCCGTCGTGCTCGTAGCGCTGCAGGACGCGGCCCCGGACGCTGCCCGTGGTGGCCCAGCCGCGCAGCCCGTCGATCATCCCCTGCCGCATCCGCGCGTCGAGCACCAGCCGCGTCGTCGACCGGCCCCGCCCCTCGGCCGCGACCACGTCCGCCGCGTTCGCCGCCGCGATCGGCGCGAACACCTCGTCATCGGCGAGCCGGTCCGCGAAGGCCCTGTAGAAGGCGTCGAGGTCGGCGTCGTCCACCTCGCCGAGCGCCTCGAACGCGGTGACGGCGTCGTCCACCGCGGCGGCGGCGGCACGACGGTCGGCTGCCGGGACGTGGAGCAGCGCGCCGTCCGCGGGGACCGGCAGGAGCGCGTCGCCGGGGGCGAACGCGTCGGCCAGCTCCTCGGTGACGTGGACGACGTGGTCGCCGCCGAGCAGGATCGGCATGCCAGCGGTCAGGGCGGTGAGCGGGGTGGGTTCCATGCCGCGCACGCTACGCAGGGAGTCCGGTCGCTGCACAGCGCGATCGGTCGCCGGACGCCGCGGCCGTCCAGGCCGGCGTGTGGATGCGAACGCCTCGAGGAACGGCCTCACTAGGGTGCCGGGCACGTCCCCGACCGGGTGACCGGGCCTGGTGGCTCCCCCACACCCCACGGCCGACCGAGGGAGGGACCGCAGGGATGGCAGACGACCGCGCGGTGCTGCGCATCGGGGAGGTGTCACGCCGCACGGGCGTGGCCGTCCCGACGCTGCGCGCGTGGGAGCGACGCTACGGCCTGCTGTCCCCGGAACGCACCGACGGTGGCCACCGGCTCTACAGCGAGCAGGACATCTCCCGCGTGCGCGGCATGCAGCGCCTGCTCGACGAGGGCTGGTCGGCGTCCGCCGCAGCCCGGGAGGTGCTGCGCGAGCCGGCGAGCGTCACCCGGCTCCGCCCCGTCGCCGGGAACGGGCCGGCTTCCGGCGACCTGGTGCGCCGGCTCGAGTCCGCCATCGAGGCCTTCGACGGTGCCGCCGCCGACCAGGTCATCGATGACGTCTTCGCCCGCTTCGACGTGCCGCGCGCACTCGACGAGGTGGTCCTGCCGGTGCTGCGGCGCGTCGGGGACGGCTGGCAGGACGACCCGCGCGTCATCGCCCGGGAGCACTTCGCGACCAACACGCTCCGGCCGCGCCTCCAGCGCCTGCTCCGCACCCCGCCGCGTTCCGTCGGTGGGCGCTCGTGCCTCGCCGCCGCACCGGAGGCCGAGGACCACGACCTCGGCATGCTGGCTGCCGCGGTGGTGGCCGCCGACGCGGGCTGGCGGGTCCACTACCTCGGTGCCCGCATGCCGACCGCAGCGATCGAGCGCAGCACGCTGGACCTGGACCCCGACGTCGTGCTGGTCGGGTCGATGTTCCGATCGCACGCGGAGGACTTCCTCGCCGAGGAACCGAGCTTCGGACGGGCGGCCGTGGTGCTGGGCGGGCCGGGCTTCCTGCCGAGCGACGCCGTCCGCATCCCCGGGGCCGTCGTGCACCAGGGTCCGATCCGTGAGCTCGCGAGCACCCTGGAGCGGGCCCTGTCCTCGCGCGACGAAGTCCGCCTGTGAGTCGCACCGCCGGCCGGTCGTCCGGACGAGGTCCTGGTCGGCGGGGCGGGGCCGTCAGCGGGTGACCGTCGGCGGGGCCGTCAGCGGGTGATCCGGAACCGGATCCGGACGTGGGTCTGGTACTCGCTGATCTCGCCGTCCGCGACGATCGCCGAGGTCTCCAGGACCGTCAGCCCCTCCACGTTGCGCAGGGTCTTCGTCGCCTCGTCGAGCGCCTTGTGGGCCGCATCCCGCCACGACTCCGTCGACACCCCGACGAGATCGATCGTCTTGATCACCGCCACGTCGCCTCCTCCAGCCATCCACCGAGCGTAGGCGGTCGACCACCGGGAGGGGAGGGTCAGCGCACCGAGGGCCAGCGCAGGTAGAGGATGATCGACATCCCGATGATCATGCCGATCCCCGCCACGACCGCGGCGGGCATCCCCAGCCGGCTGCCCTTCACGTGTGCGATGAGGCCGAGCGCCATCCCGACCGGCCCCAGCAGCGCGGCCAGGCCCGTGACCGCCGCGGCCACGCCGAGCAGCATGCCGAGGACCGCAAGCGGGGTCGCGAACCTCGGGGACGCCTCGATCGGGGCGAAGGGGTCGCGGTCCTGCGCGGTCGCCACGGCTGCTCCCTCGGCGGTCATCGACGGGGTACGTCAGACGCGGTGCCGATCCTCGTCCAGCCGCGGAGGATACCGGCGCGCCGCTAGCGTCCCCGTCCCAGCAGCGGTGCGGTCCGACCGACGGCAGGGAGTGGCTCATGGGCAAACTGGCGATGTCACCACAGGAGCGCGACGCCTACCTCGCCGACGAGCGCGTGCTCCGGCTCGCGACCGTCGACGAGGACGGCTGGCCGGCGGTGGTGCCGGTCTGGTTCGTCTGGTTCGAGGGGGCGTTCTGGGTCTGGAACCTGACCCGGGCCAAGCGAACCGCCCGGCTGGAGGCCGGCACCCGTGCCGCCTTCGTGGTCGACAGCGGGGTCGAGTACGTCGAGCTGCGCGGGGTCTCCGGCCGGCTCGAGTACGCCTTCGTCGCGGACGAGGACGTGCCGATCGAGGTCCGTCGCGGGTTCTCCGTCAAGTACCTCGGCACCGACCATCCGCTGGAGCCGGCCGATCACCACCGGTGGCTCCGGATGGAGCCGGTCGGTCCGGCGAGCTGGGACTTCCGCAAGCAGTACGGCGGGGCCGGGACGAGCTGACCACCACGGCGGCCGGTCAGCGGCGACCGGCGCGCCGGATCCGGACCGGGCCACGGAAGCTCGACGGGTCGACGACACGGCCTCGCTGGGTCAGCTCCACCTCGCCGCTGGCGACGAGCCGCCGGGCGGCGCGCCGGGCCGGCTCCAGCAGCTCGCGCCAGGCCTCCGCACCGGCCGACCCGGCGGACGGCTGCGGGGCTGGCTGCGGGGCTGGCTGCGCGGCGGCGACCCGACGGGCGGCCTCGGACGGGCAGATCGTCGCGCCAGCGGCCCGGGCGTCGAGGAGCTCCCGGATGGCCGCCTCCAGCGCGCGGTCGACCGGTCGGACCTTGCGGCGGCGGCAGGCATCCGAGCAGTAGCGGACCCGGTCCCAGTCTCGGGCCCACGCCTTGCGCCAGGCGAACGCCCGGCCGCAGCTCGCGCAGACCTTGTCGGGTGGGGTGGCCATGTCGGAGGTTCGCGGCCGGCCCGGAGCGCGGTTGCTCCCCGGGGTTCGCTCGAACGTGCGAGCCAAACCCGGGGAGCAACCAAACCTGCGGAGCGGTCCGCGCGCAGCCCCAAGCGGCCGGAGCGGTCCGCGCGCAGCCCCGGGCGGCCGGAGCGGTCCGCGCGCAGCCCCGGGCGGTCAGGCGGTCAGCACCCGGAGCGCGGACCGGGCCGCGTGGTGGCCCGGCATGCCGTGGACCCCGCCGCCGGGCGGCGTGGACGAAGAGCACAGGAACACGCCGGCCACCCCGGTCGCGTACGGGTCGACCCCGAACCGCGGCCGCGCCACCAGCTGCCACGGCGCATTCGCCCCGCCGCCGATGTCCCCGCCGACCAGGTTCGGGTTGTCGGCCTCGAAGTCGGCCGGGGTCGTCACGTGGCACGCCAGCACCCGCTCGCCGAACCCGGGCGCGAACCGCTCGATCTGCGCCTCGATCAGCGGCGCCACGTCGTCGGTGCAACCGTGAGGCACGTGGGCGTAGGCCCACAGGGGCGTGACGCCGCCCACCTCGCGGGTCGGGTCCGCGACGTGTGGCTGGGCGACCAGGGTGAAGGGCCGCTCGGGCAGGTCCCCCGCCACCACCGCAGCCTCGGTCGCGACCATCTCGGCGAAGCTTCCACCGAGGTGGAGCGTGACGGCCCGGCGTGCGTCCGACGCGGTCCACGGCACGGCACCGCGGACGGCGAAGTCGACCTTGTAGGCCGCGGGACCGTAGCGCCACCGCTCGGCCCGGCGCCGGTCGCGCTCGGGCAGGAGATCACCGAGGATGCGGGCCAAACCGGTGGGCGTGGTGTCGAACAGCGCGACGCGGGTCCGCGGCAGGTCCCGGAACGAGCGGACCTCGACACCACACCGCACCTCGCCACCGAGGTCCTCGAGCAGGGCGACCATGGCGCGCCAGAGCGATGCCGCGCCGCCCTCGGGCACCGGCCACCCGGCCCGGTGCCCTGCCGCGCCGAGCAGCACCCCGACCGCGCCGGTCACCGGCACGTCCAGCCGGTTGAAGGCGTGCGCCGCCATCCCGCCGAACAGCGCCGCCCCGCGCTCCGTGGCGAAGGTCCGGGCGAGCACGGTCGCCGGGACCAGCGCCGGCAGCCCCGCCCGGGCGGTCGCGAACGGGTGCCGGGGGACCCGCACGATCGGCCCGAGCGCGTCGGCTGCCAGCGCGTCGAAGCGGCGTACCGCCGCCCCGACCAACCGGTCCCAGGCCGGCCCGTCCGGTCCCAGCCCGGCGAGGGTCGCGTCCAGCGACCGCGCCGCGACGACCGCGCTGCCGTCGTCCAGCGGATGGGCGCAGTCGATCGGGGCATGCCGCCAGGTCAGCCCGTAGCGCTCCAGCGGCAGCCGGGACAGGAACGGCGACGCGGCCGCGAAGGGCAGCACCGCGGCGCAGTGGTCATGCCGGAGCCCGGGGACGACCGGGTCCGCGTAGGTGCGCGTCCCACCACCCGGCTCCTCGGCCCGCTCCAGCACGACGACCTTGAAGCCCTCGCGCGCGAGCGTGATCGCCGCGGCCAGCCCGTTCGGCCCCGCCCCGACGACCACCGCGTCCGGCTCGCTCAGTCGGAGCGCCCTCACGCGCGCATCGCGAGCACGAGCGCGAGCACGGCGAACACGATGGCGACGTCCAACCCGCGCAGCGCCAGCAGCGGCCCGGCCGGCCGGCGCGCGCCCGTGGGATCCCAGGTCCGGCCCCAGCGTTCGCGCGCCTGCCGGTCCGGATCCGTGAAGCCCGCGCTGTGCCCGCGGAAGCCGTGCATCGGTTCCCCCTGCCGTCCGCCGGTCGTGATCGATCGCCGCTCCCGATCGTACGCGTCGAGGTCGCGATCAACCGTCCCGCGACCGGCCGCCCGCCACCTCGGCGCCCGCACCCGTGCCGACGGAGCTGGCGTGTTCCGACGCCGCGGGACCGAAGCCGACCTCGTCGCCGGGACACGGCGCGGCCAGCCCCAGCCGCACGAACAGCCACGGTGCCACCCCGCCGACCCACGCGCCGATCAGGCCGTAGCGGACCGCCCGGAGCGTCAGCTCGACGGGACCCTCACCGCTGGGGAACAGCGCGGACAGACCGAGGTAGAGGACCGCCAGCCCGACGAACCCGACCACCACCCGCGCCAGCCGTCGGACCAGCGGCCCCCGGTGGTCGAACCCGCCGCGGGTCTGGAGGAACGCGAGCCCGACGCCGAACCCGGACAGGGTCGCGGCGGCGGTCACGACGCTGCTGGCACCGGTGAGCCCGGCCGGATCCTCGATGCCCGGCCAGGGGAACGTCACCCCGACCAGCCGGCCGGCCAGCAGCGTCGCCGGCGCGATCCAGACCAGCCCGGCCACGAGCGCGCCGAGCACCCGGTCCAGCGTCCCGACCCGCTGCCACCAGCGGATCACGCGTGGCTCCACCCACAGGTACAGCACCAGCAACGTGGCCCCGACCGCGATCCCGACCACCAGGTCCTCGAGGAAGTGGACACCGAGGTGGATGCGCGACCAGGCGATCCCGGCGATCAGCGCCACCAGGGCCACGCGGGCGGTCCAGGACCGCAGGCTCGCGGCCAGCACACCCCAGAACGCCGTGGCGTTCTGCGCGTGCCCCGAGGGCAGCCCGAAGCTGGTCTCCGACACCTGCGCCAGCTCCGGACGCAGGAAGAACGGCCGCGGGGTGGTGAAAGCCAGCTTCAGGAGCCCGTTGACGCTGGCGCTGAGCAGCAGCATGGCACCGAGGCGCAGCCCGATACGCCGGCTCAGCGCCCAGTAGGCCAGCGGCAGGAGCAGGAGGTAGAACTCCTCGTCACCGAGGAAGGTGATGACGGCCCACACCGGGGTGAGCCAGCTGGCCGTGTCCTGGAGCCGCTCGGCCCGATCGAGCTGGCCGTCGTAGCGGGACGGGTCGGGGCCCCGCACCATCCCGCCTCGCGCCGCGGCCCGCTCCTCGAGCACGGCGACCAGCCGGTCGGGATGGTCGGTCAGGATCGCGTGCGCGCCGGCGTCCAGCAGCCGGTGCATCTGCTCCGGCTCGTTGACGGTCCAGACCTGGACGTCGATGCCGAGCCGCTCGGCCGCGCGGGTGAAACGCGGCGTCACGACGAGGCGATCGTCGAAGGTCTCCGGTACCTGGAAGACCGTCCCGGGAGGGGTCCACCACGGATGCAGTCCGACGAGGTGGCGGGTGTAGAAGGCGGTCGTCTCCGACTCCGGCATGTTGGTCGGCACGCCGGGCAGCTGCTCGCGCACGGGGACGAGGTAGTCGGCGCTGAAGGACGCGACGACCACCGACCCGTCGTCGCGGCCCTGCTCGGCGAGGAGGTCGATGACCGGCTGGATGATGGCTTCGCCGCCGTCGGTCTTCAGCTCGACGATCAGCGGGGTGTCCGGGAAGCGCTCCAGGACCTCCCGCAGCGTCGCGTGCCGGACGCCCTGCCCGGCGAACGGCGGGTCCGCACCCGGCTCGTCGGGCGGGGTCCACGTCGCGCCGGCGTCCAACGCCTGGAGCTCCGCCCGCGTCAGCTCGGAGACCGACCCGGTCCCATCCGTGGTGCGGTCGACGGTGCCGTCGTGGATCGTCACCACCTCGCCGTCGGCGGTGAGCTGCAGGTCCATCTCGAGGGTGTCCGCCCCGAGCTCCAGCGCCGCCTCGAACGCCTCCCGGGTGTTGGGCGGTGCGTGGCCCTGCGCCCCGGCGTGCGCGATGATCGACACCTCGCCGTCGGTGGCCGGCGGCAGCCCGTCGATCGGCTCCACCTGGGACCAGGCCGCGGCGACGAGCGTGAGCAGGAGCACCAGCAGCGACCCGAGCACCACGCGTGCGCGCCGTCCCGGACGATGTCCGGTCGGCTCGGTACGGACGGGGACGTCTCCAGGCACGTCGGAGGTGCTCGGCACCAGCGCTGTCTCCCATGCGGTGACCTGCTCGAGGACCGACGGTAGTCACCGCCCTGCGCGGTCGGCCGGATGCTGGCGGTCAGCCGCGACCATGGGCGGTGCGGGCAACCTCGGCTAGGTGGTCGACCCATCCCGGGTCGTCCGCCGAGCTGCGACACTCCGCGCGGGGCGAACCCCGTCGCCCCTCGCCCACCGTGGGCGTGTGCATCCTGGGAGGACCTCGTGCGCAGCCGCTTGCTCCGAACCACGCTCGCCGCCGGCGCCGCCGGCGCGCTGCTGGCCGCCTGCTCCACCGACAGCCTCGTCGAACGCGCCGTCGGCATGGTCGACGGGGTCGAGGGGGTCGACATCGACTCCGACAGCGGCAGCATCTCGATCCAGGGCGAGGACGGCGCGCTGTTCGAGATGGAGGTCGACGAGGACAACCAGTCCACCACGATCACCACCGAGGAGGGCACCATCACGACCTCGGCCGATCAGGAGTTCCCCGCGGAGCTCGCGGCGATCTTCGACCCGCCCCCCGGCTACCAGGTCGCGTCCGTGGCGGAGTTCACCGAGGACGAGAGCCGCGTGCTCATGGTCCAGGGGGAGATCACCGGCGACTGGCAGGAGCTGATGGACGACCTCGAGGCACGGGTACGCGCCGGCGACTGGGACGAGGTCCAGGTCGCGGCGATGGCCGTGGGGGTCATGGGGGCGGTCATCGGCACCGTGGAGGACGGTGACCAGGTGCTGAACGTGCAGCTGATGATGGAGGAGAACAACCCGACGGGCCTGCTGTCGGTGATGTACCTCCAGCCGAACGAAGGCTGACCACCAGGGGGTGGGCCGGGGTCCCCGCCCCGGCCCACCCGGATCGCCAGCCCCGCGCGGGCGACCATCCCCCGGAGCACCGAACCCGCGGACGGGTTCAGCCGACCTCGACCGAGACACGGTCGAAGGGCGGACAGCTGGGATCGAACAGCTGGGCGAGCTCACCCCGACCCCGGACCCCCACCTGTCGGTAGACCTTGGCGAGGTGGTTCTCGACGGTGCGGACCGACAACCCGAGCTCCGCAGCGATCCGGCGATCGTCGTAGCCGTGCATCGCGAGCACCGCCGCATCGCGACGCCGCGGGCTGATGCGGATCGGGCCGGGCGCAGCGACCAGGGGCGTCACGCCCCCCGGGCAGCCGGCGGCGAGCGCGGCCGCCAGCGCCTCGCTGCGCGGCCCCGCACCCCTGCGCGCCGCCTGTGCCGCGGCCTCGGCGGCGAGGAGCCGCCGCCCCGCGACGGCGAGCCGACGGGCCACCTCCTCGAGCGCATCGGCGTCGGCGCCGGCCCACGCCGTCAGGTGCGCGGCCACCAGCGGGTCGGCTGCCGCCAGCTCCGCCGCAGGCGGGTCGATCGACCCGGGCTCGGTGAGGCGGGCCACCAGATGCACCGCCCACGCGGCGTCGCGGTCCCGGCCGTCCTGCAACGCGAGCTCGGCGAGCCGCACGAGCGCGGTGGCGTCGGGCTGCTCGCCTGCAGCCTGCGCGGCCACCAGGAGCTCCGTGACCTCGCAGCGGAGCGCGACCGCCGGGTTGGTGACGCGGTCGTCACCGACCTGGCCGAGCCGCCACTGCGCCTCGATCACCGCAGAGGTGAGCGCCGCGAGCAGCGCGAGATCCGCGAGCAGGCGCGGCCGCAGCCGGATCGGGTCGACGTCCACCGAGGCCAGCAGCGCGCTGGTCAGTCGCCGGCGGGCCACGGTGAGGTCCCCGCTCTCCCACCGCAGCCACCCCTCGACGGCGTACCACCATGCGGTCGTCGACGACAGCTCACGGAGCGCGCGGTCGACCTCCAGCGCGGCCTGCTCGATGCGGTCCTCGATCGGCTCCTCGGTCGCGACCAGGAGCAGCGACCCGCGCGCCAGCTCGTCTGCGACCGGCAGCAGGGCGAGACCGTCCTCGCACGGCTCCACCCGCTGGCTGGCGCTCGCGACGGCGTCCGCGTCGCCGCGCTCGGCGGCGACGAGCAGCTCGGCCGTGGCAGCGAGCGGACCCGCCGCGCCGGCGGCGAGCAGGTCCTCAGCCTTCACCACCCGGCCACCCAGGGTGGCCAGCACCGCGGCATAGGCGAGCGCATCGGACCGCGGCACCCCAGCGCAGATCGAGCGGAGCGACTCGACGGCAGCCGACCAGCGACCGGCACCGATCGCCGCTGCCTGCGCCCCGACCAGCGGATCGGTCGCGGGCGCGGCCGTCCGTCCGGCGCGGAGCTCCACCCCGGCGAGAGCACGCAGGCGTGCGACGTCCGCACCGGCGCCGCCCTGCAGCGCGGCGACGGCCAGCTCCTCCGCCAGCCCGGTCTGTCCGCCGCACCGGGCATGCACGGCGGCAGTCCCGAGGTCCTGCGGGGACCAGCCGCCGATCTGCAGGCGCCAGCGGGCGACCTCCAGGGGCCGGCCGGCGTCGCTCCCACAGCGTTCGAGCACGGTGGTCACCTCACGGAGCACCTGGTCGTGCTCCTCGGGCTGCAGGCCGGCCCGCACGACCTCGGCGTGGACGGCGTCCACGATCGACAGGGTCCGGCCGGCGCGTCCCGCACGGAACCGAACCAGCCCGCGCCCCTCGAGCTCCTTGACCGCGGCCGGATGCAGCAGGCTGCCGGCGAAGCGGATCGGCAGCGGGCTCGCGAGCGCCAGCACGTGGAGATCGTGCCGGGCGGCATCGGTCAAGCCGGCGAGCCGGTCGCCGACCAGCGCGCTCAGGCGCCGGACGGGGAGCGGGCCCACCTGCCGCCAGCTGTCCGTGCCCGGGACGATGGAGCCGAGCTCCTGGGCGTCGCGGACCAGCTCGACGATGGCCACGGGATGCCCGCCGCTGGCCCGCCAGACGGTGTGGACCAGCCGCGGCTCCGGAAGGCCCCCGAGCAGCTGCTCGAGCAGCTCGGCCGTCGCCGTCCGGGTCAACGGTGCCACCTCGAGCGAGCGCCACCGCTCCGTCAGCCACCAGCGACCGAGCGCTGCCGGGAGGGCGGCGCCATCCTCGGTCGAGACCGTCGTCACGACGCGGCACCAGGGCTGGTTCTGCAGGGCGTGCAACCGGGCGACCTCGAGTGAGGGCAGCCGCTGCGCATCATCGACCAGCAGCAGGAGCGATCGATCGCCGTCGGGACGGTCGCGCACCGTGGGTGCCGCTGCCGCACCCTGCTCGATCTCCCGGCCCGCGAGCAGCCGGACCGGCCCGATGTGGCGGGAGCTGAGCTCCGACAGCAGGCGCGACTTGCCGACCCCCCTGCCACCGCGCAGGCTGACCGGCCGCGCCTGATCCAGCTCCCGTTCGATGCGGGTCAGGAGCCGTTCACGGCCGACGGTACGCAGAACGGCGACCTCCGGGCCGTCCTTCCGGACGCGGACCTGCCCCACATGGGCGCGCCGCTCGCTGGTCGGGACGGACGGGTCGAGGGCGATGGCGGACATGAACGCTCCCCGTTCAGGTGCGGTGGACGGGCCTCATCTCGAGGTGGCGAAGCATCCGCACGGACCTTTCAGTCATCTCACGGTCCGTACACGACGACCCCGGAACCGGCCGGCGCAGCAGGGGCGAAAGTCCCGGAATCGCTACGCTCCGCGATGCTCGATCCCGGAGGGCCACATCCCGATCCCGACCGCACGGCTGCGTCCTCCGCCACCTCCGGCGGTGGTCTGGCGGCCGGCTGCCTACGAGCGGCTCGTCAGCACCGACGCCCGCTGCGTGTCGGTCGTCGCCGCCGCAGGCTGGGGCAAGTCCACGCTCCTCGCGGACGCGGCCGCAGGAGCCTCGACCCGGTGGTACCGGCTCGAGGAGCGTGATCGCGATCCGGCCGAGCTCGCCGCCGGGCTTCGCGCCTGCCTCGCCGACCGCGGGTCCGCACGGACCGCGAAGCCGGGACCCGCGCGACCGAGCGCGGTCGCGGCGGCGGCGGCCGACCGGCTCACGCAGACCGGCGTGGACCACCTCGTGCTCGACGACGTGCACGTCCTGGCCGACAGCGACAGCATCGAGGTGGTGCGCGCCCTGGCGGCGCAGCTGCCCGCATCGGTCCAGCTCCTGCTCGCCGGACGCCGACAGATCGGGCTGGTGGATGACCGGCAGCGCGGGCGCGGCGAGGTGCTGGAGCTCGATGCCAGCGGGCTGGCGCTCGACCTCGAGACGATCGCGCAGGCGATCGCCCACGATCTCGATCCCGACCGCGCGCTCGCGGCTCGACTGCGCGAGGCGACGGGCGGCTGGCCGGTGGCGGTGCGCTTCGGGCTGGACGGACTGCGTGAGGTCAGCGCGGCGGATCGCTCCGCGGCCATCGATCGGCTGCTGGGACCGTCGGGACCGATCGGTCGCTACCTCCGACGGGAGGTCCTGGACGACCAGGAAGCGCAGACACGCGAGGCGCTGGTGCAGATCCACCTGCTCGGGCGGGCCAGCGTGCAGCGGCTGGCGCGCGTGACCGGGGCGCCGGCCGCCTCGGTCGACGAGGCGGTCGCGGCCCTGTTGCGTCGCGGGCTGGCTCGGAGCCGGGCCGACCAGACCGACGTGGTCGAGCTCACCCCGGCGGTCCAGCGGGCGGTCGAGGACCATCTCCTCCCGCAGTTCCAGCCCGCCGACGGGATCGTCGACGCCGTGGTCGGGGCGCTGATCGCCGACGACGACGTGGCGACCGGCCTGGAGGTGCTGTCTCGTCGAGCCCGCCACCAGGCTGCGGCCGGTTTGCTGGAAGAGCACGGCAGCCGGCTGATCCGGGCCGGCCGGCTCGAGCTGGTCGCCCGCGCGGCCGAGGCCCTCCCGTCCAGCCACCGCACGACGACCGTCGCCCTCGTCCAGGCCACCGCCCTGGCCTTCCAGGGACAGTGGGAGCGGGCGATCCGTGTCCTGGAGGTCGCGGGGCTCGACCCCGAGGGACCGCTGCCGACCGAGCTTGCGACCCTGCTGGGCCTGGTCCACTACACCCGCGGGAACCTGCCGGCCGCCCTGGCGGCCTTCGCACGTGGCCCATCGGAGGAGGACCGGCCGCCCTTCGCGGTGCTGCTCGGGTGGCGCGCCACGGCGCACTGGCTGCGGGGTGAGGTCGAGCAGGCGGCAGACGACGCGGAGCGTGCGCACCGGCTCGCGAGCCGTCACGGGGACGACGCCGCGCTGGCCGGCGCTCACACGGCGCTGGCCCTGGTCGCCGCCAGCCGCGGCGACCGACGGGGCAACCTGGACCACTACCGCCAGGCACTCACCGCCGCGCGTCAGGCCGAGGACCGCCTCCAGGAGGCACGGATCCTCACCAACCTCGGGTCGCACCACCTCGAGGAGGGACGCTACGAGGACGCGCTCGAGGTGACGGGCCGGGCCATCGACCTCGCCGAACGGCAGGGCTTCGCGACCCTGATCGGCGTCGCCCGGTGCAACCGTGCGGAGGCGTTGCTGAGCACCGGTGCCGTGGACGAGGCGATCGCGGACGCCGAGCGCGCGCGGGAGGTGTTCGCGCGCATCGGCAGCCGCACCGAGGGCTACGCCCACCACATCCTCGGCGCGGCCCGGGCAGAGCGTGGGGAACTGGCGCTGGCCCGCCGGGCCTACCAGCGGGCCATCGAGCTCGGGAACGACTCCGGCGATCACCAGTCCCTGGTGCCCGCCTACCTGGGGTTGGCCTGGCTGCTGACCGGGACCGACCCCGACGCCGCCGCGGCGGCCATCGAGGCGGCGCGCGACCTCGACACCGGGATGGCGGCGCCGGAGGTCGCCGCTGGTGACGCGTGGGTCGCCCTCGCTCGCGGCGACCGCGACGCGGCGGCAGCCCTGGCCCGGACGGCACGGGAGCTCGCGGATGCTCGCGGTGACCAACCCACGGCCGCGCGCGCCCTGACCTGCGAGGCCCTGACGCATCCCGACCCGCTGCCTGGGCTTCGTGGCGCGCTCGAGCTGTGGCGGGAGCTCGGCGCCGAGCTGTGGGGTGCCCGGATCGAGCTGGGCATCAGCCACCGGTCGTCGGACGCGCTGGAGCGAGCCCGCTCCCCGGAGCTGGCACGCACCGTGGAACGGCTCGGCTGCCCACCCGAACGCAGCGTGTGGGCCGCACAGGTACTGACGGGCTCGCGCGACCCCGGCCGCACCGTCCTGCGCGCCCTCGGCACCTTCACCGCGGTCCAGGACGGAGAGCCCGTCCCGTCCTCCGCGTGGGGCTCCCGCAAGGCCCGGGAGCTCGTCAAGGCCCTCATCGTGCGGGCTCCTCGGTCCATCGGGCGCGAGGAGCTCGGGCATCTGCTCTGGCCGGATGAGCCGTACGGCAAGGTCTCCGCCCGCCTGTCCACGGCGTTGAGCCTGGCGCGCGCCGCGTTGGGCGGGTCGGAGGGGCAGCGGGACGACCCACCACTGCGCACCAACGGCAGCTCCGTCGGACTGGCCGGTGACGTGATCGAGATCGATGCCGTGACCTTCCGCGACCTCGCTGCCGCAGGACTGCGGGCAGCTCGGGAACGGGACGTGACCGCGGCGACCACCTTGCTGCGCGAGGCCGAAGCGCTGTACGGCGGCGACCTGTTCGAGGACGACCCCGACCTGCCGTGGGCCGAGGATCGTCGTCACGAGCTGCGCGCGCTGTACCTGGATGTCGCGCGGACGCTGTCGGAGCTGGTCGTCGACGACGCGCCGGAGCATGCGATCCAGCTGCTGCTGCGGGTCCTGGACCGGGACGGCTACGACGAGCCCGCGCACCTCAACCTCACCATGGCGCTGCTGCGCGCCGGCCGGCACGGCGAGGCCCGCCGTCGCTACCGCCTCTACCAGGACCGGATGGCGGAGCTGGAGCTGCCCGCCGTCCCCTTCCACGAGGTGATCCGCGAGGCCCGCCCCGCCAGCCGGGCCGCGAGCTGACCCTGCGTGCGCGCTCGTGCGCGCATCGTCGGCGCGGTCTGGGAGCCGGTGGCCGGCTCGTCTAGCCTGCCCGGCGCCGCCCGCGGTGGTGGCGCCCCACTTCCCCTCCCTGTCCGTACGACCGCGGCGCGAGCGCTCCCGGCTGCGCGCCCAAGAGGAGCACTGGACGTGAGCGAGCAGACGACCGGCACACAGGCGCCCCAGGGCGCGCTGGACCGGTTCTTCAAGCTGTCCGAACGTGGGAGCGACCCCCGCACCGAGGGTGTGGCCGGTCTCACCACCTACCTGGCGATGGCCTACATCGTCTTCGTCAACCCGAGCTTCCTGGCCGCCGCGGGGATGGATCCCGGTGCGGTCTTCGTCGCGACCTGCCTGGCCGCGGCGCTCGGCACCCTCGTGATGGGGCTGTGGGCGAACCTCCCGATCGCCCAGGCCCCCGGTATGGGGCTCAACGCCTTCTTCGCCTTCACCGTCGTGCTCGGCTTCGGCATCCCGTGGGAGACCGCGCTGGCCGCGACCTTCGTGTCGGGCCTGCTGTTCCTCATCCTGGCGCTGACCGGGGTCCGCGGCGCCATCATCAACGCCATCCCCCACCAGCTCAAGATGGCCGTCGGTGCCGGGATCGGGCTCTTCATCGCCTTCATCGGGCTCAAGAACGCCGGCATCGTCATCCCGGACCCGACCACCATCGCGACCGAGGGCGCCGAGGGCACCGTCGTCGCACTCGGTGACCTGACCCTCGCCGCCACCCTGCTGGCCATCTTCGGGCTGATCGCCACCTCGCTGTTCCTGATGCGCGGGCTCAAGGGCTCCGTGTTCTACGGCATCATCGCCACCGCCGTGGTCGGGCTGGCCTTCGGCCTGCTCGATGCCCCGACCGCGATCGTCGCGGCGCCTCCCTCGTTGGCACCGACCTTCGGTGCTGCGTTCGCGGCCTTCGGTGACCTGTTCACCGCGGAGCTGCTGCTCGTGATCGCGACGATGCTGTTCGTGGACTTCTTCGACACCGCCGGCACGCTCATCGCCGTCACCAACCAGGCGGGCCTGCTCGAGGAGGACGGCTCGCTGCCCGGGGGGAACCGGCCGCTGGTCTCCGACGCGATCGCGACGATGGGTGGCGCGGTGCTCGGCACCTCGACCACGACCTCCTACATCGAGTCCGCCGCCGGGGTGGGCGCCGGTGGCCGCACCGGCCTGAGCTCGGTCGCCACCTCGGCGCTGTTCCTGCTCACGATCTTCTTCTCGCCGCTGCTGTCGGTCATCACCGCGCCGGTCACCGCCGCCGCACTCATCATCGTCGGCGTCATGATGGCGAAGGGGTTGAAGGACATCGAGTGGGACGAGATGGAGATCGCCATCCCGGCTTTCGTCACGGTGATCGCCATGCCGCTGACCTACTCCATCGCGACCGGCATCGCGCTCGGGCTGCTGCTCTACCCGCTGCTGATGGTGTTCAAGGGCAAGGCCCGCGAGGTGCACCCGATCATGTACGGGTTGGCGGTCCTGTTCACCCTGTTCTTCGTGTTCCTGGCCGAGTAGCACGACCGATCCGGTGTGGGCCCCGCAACCTGACGGCGCGGGGCCCACACACGTGCCGGTTCAGTCGTCCCGTTGGGTGGCCACCACCTCGATGTCGGGGACGACGATGACGCGCGCGCCATCACCGTCGCCATCGGCGCGGGAGCCGTGCCCGCGGTCCGGGGTGGGCGCCGTGGCCAGGATCAACGTGCCGTCATCGGCCACCTCGACCGTCACCGTGCGGCCGGGAGCCACCTCGCCGGCCAGCAGGCCACGGGCCAGCTGGTCCTCCAGTTCCCGGCGGATCACGCGCTTCAGCGGTCGGGCGCCGTACAGCGGGTCGAACCCGAGCTCGGCGAGCCGGTCCAGCGCCGCGTCGGACAGCTCGAGCGTGACATCCTGTGCGTCCAGGCGGGTCCGCAACCGGGCCAGCTGGATGTCGACGATGTCGCGTAGCTGCTCCCGGGTCAGCCGGTCGAAGATGACCAGCTCGTCGATCCGGTTGAGGAACTCCGGCCGGAAGTGGCTGCGGACGTCCGCGAGCACGCGCTCGTGCAGGTCCGCCGACGACAGACCCGCGTCGAGGATGTGGGTCGAGCCGAGGTTGGAGGTCATGATGATGACGGTGTTGCGCAGGTCGACGGTGCGGCCGTGCCCGTCGGTCAGCCGCCCGTCGTCCAGCACCTGCAGCAGGACGTTGAACACGTCCGGGTGGGCCTTCTCGACCTCGTCGAGCAGCAGCACCTGGTAGGGCCGGCGGCGCACGGCTTCGGTGAGCTGGCCACCCTCGTCGTAGCCGACGTAGCCGGGCGGCGCCCCGATGAGCCGGGCGACGGTGTGCTTCTCCTGGTACTCGCCCATGTCGATGCGCAGCATGGCGCGCTCGTCGTCGAACAGGAACTCGGCCAGCGCCCGGGCCAGCTCGGTCTTGCCCACCCCGGTCGGCCCGAGGAACAGGAAGCTGCCCATCGGGCGGTCGGGGTCGGCGATGCCGGAGCGGGAGCGGCGCACGGCGTTGGCGACCGCATCGACGGCCTGGTCCTGGCCGACCACCCGGGCGTGGAGCTGGTCCTCGAGGTGGACGAGCTTGGCCGACTCGGACTCGACCAGCTTGGTGACCGGGATCCCGGTCCAGCGGGCGACCACCTCGGCGATCTCCACCTCGGTGACCTTCTCGTCCAGCAGCGTCTCGCCGCTGGCGCGGGCGGCCTCGATGCGCTGCTGCGCGGCCGCGACCAGGCGCTCGAGCTCCGGGATGCGGCCGTAGGACAGCTCGGAAGCCTGTTCGTAGTCGCCGTCGCGGGCGGCCGCGGCGGCCTGCTCGCGCAGGCGCTCCAGCTCCTCCTTGGCGGCGGCGAGCTCCGCGTGGGCGCGCTTCTCGCCCTGCCAGCGCTGGTCCAGGTCGGCGAGCTCGAGGCGCAGGTCCTCCAGCTCCTCGTCGAGATCGGCGAGCCGCTCGGCGGCGGCGGCGGTGTCGGCCTTGGCGAGCGAGACCCGCTCGATCTCCAGCTGCCGGATGCGGCGGGTGACCTCGTCCAGTTCCGGGGGCATCGAGTCGTTGGCGATGCGGATCCGGGCCATGGCCTCGTCGAGCAGGTCGATCGCCTTGTCGGGCAGGAAGCGGTCGGTGAGGTAGCGGTCCGACAGCGAGGCGGCGGCGACCAGCGCGTCGTCGGTGATCTCCACCCCGTGGTGGACCTCGTAGCGCTCCCGCAGGCCGCGCAGGATCCCGACGGTGTCCGCGACCGAGGGTTCGGCGACGTGGACCGGCTGGAACCGACGTTCCAGGGCGGCGTCCTTCTCGATGTTGCGGTACTCGGCCAGGGTCGTGGCACCGATCATGCGCAGCTGCCCGCGGGCCAGCATCGGCTTGAGCATGTTGGCGGCGTCCATCGCGCCCTCGGCCCCACCGGCGCCGACGACGGTGTGGAGCTCGTCGATGAAGGTGATGATGCGCCCGTCGGAGCTCTCGATCTCCTTGAGCACCGCCTTGAGGCGCTCCTCGAACTCGCCCCGGTACTTGGCGCCCGCGACCATCGCGGACAGGTCGAGCTCGACCAGGGTCTTGTCCTCGAGCAGGGTCGGTACGTCGCCGTCGACGATGCGGTTCGCGAGCCCCTCGACGATCGCGGTCTTGCCGACGCCGGGCTCGCCGATCAGGACGGGGTTGTTCTTGGTGCGGCGGACCAGCACCTGGATGACGCGGCGGATCTCCTCGTCCCGGCCGATCACCGGGTCCAGCTTGCCGTCCCGCGCCAGCTGGGTGAGGTCGCGCGCGTACTTCTCCAGCGCCTCGTAGGTCGCTTCCGGGTCCTGCGAGGTGACCCGCTGGGTGCCACGGACCTGCTTCAGGCCGTCGAGGATCGCGTCGCGGTCGACGCCCTGCGCGACCAGGATCGACGCGGTGCGGTCGGAGTTGGCCGCGAGGCCGAGCAGCAGGTGCTCGGTGGAGACGTAGTCGTCCCCCAGCTTGCCGGCCTCCTCCTCGGCGGCAGCCAGCACACGCACCAGCGCGCGCGACAGCGTCGGCTGCCCGGAGGAGCCGTAGGCCGCCGAGGTGGCGTCCAGCAGCTCGGTGGTGCGGTTGCGCAGCGTCGTCGGGGTGACCTGCAGCTTCGACAGCAGCGACAGCACGACGCCGTCGGCCTGCTCGAGCAGGGCCGCGAGCAGGTGCGCGGTGCCGACCTCGGGGTGCTTGCGGTCGGTCGCGATGCCGGCGGCACGCTGCAGTGCCTCCTGCGACCGGTGGGTCAGCCGGTCCATCTCCATGCCGTGCCTCCTCTCAGGTCGGGTCGGTCGGGCCCCTGCTCGGGGCCCCGTCGGGCGTCGCGCTCGAGGGCGACTCAGCGCTCGGCGGTGCGCATCTCCGGTGGTGGCACGGGTCGGGCGCGCTGCAGGCCGCCGGAGCCGCGCTGCGCGGTCCGTCGCCCACGCGGGTGGACCTCCATGCCGGACGGTGGTGCCTTGACGATCTCGAACCGGTCGGTGCGCGGGGGGCGGTCCTCGATGCGCTCCGCCAGGACACGCACCATCTCCTCGAGCTCACCGATGCGGCGGCGCGCACCCTCGAGCTTCTCGCCCAGCTCGAGCACGATGCGCACCCCCGCGAGGTTGAGTCCCTCATCCTGGGTGAGCGTGCGGATGAACCGCAGCCGCTCCACGTCGCGCATCGAGTACCGGCGGGTGCCGCCCTCGGTCCGGGCGGGGGTGAGCAGGCCCTCGCGCTCGTAGGCGCGCAGCGTCTGCGGGTGGAGCCCGGCCAGCTCCGCCGCGACGGAGATCACGTAGACCGGGGCGTCGCCGTCGTCGGGGGAGGTGTAGGGCTGCACGTCGGGGTCGTCGACCGCGTCACGTCCCCCGCCACGGTGGGACCACGACCAGGCACGGCCCCGCTCGTGGGGCTCGAGGTAGCGCTGCTCGCTCGGCACCGGGGCCTCCTTCCTGACGGATCGTTCGGCGTGTCGGGTGGTCACGGGGTGCGGTCGCCACCGAGGTGGAGCGCGTGGTCGCGCTCGGAGGTGTCGTCGAGTTCCCCGAGCTGCTCCAGCAGCGTGCGCTGCTCACGGTTCAGCCGGCTCGGGACCTCGATGCGGGTGCTGACGAGCAGATCGCCGTTGCCCCCTCGGCTCTTCGGTGCGCCCTCCCCGCGGATCCGGAAGGTCCGGCCATGACCGGTCCCGGCGGGGATGCGGATGGTCCGGGTGCCGCCGCTCGGGGTCGGCACGGTCAGCTTCGTGCCCAGCGCCGCCTCGCTGAGGGTGATCGGGACCTCGAGGGTGACGTCGTTGCCCTTGCGACCGAAGAGCGGATGCGAGGCCACGTGGACGGTGACGAGCACGTCCCCGCTCGGACCGCCGCCCACCCCGGGACCGCCACGTCCGGCGGCGCGGATCACCGCGCCGTCGCGCACGCCCGCGGGGATCTTGACCGTCAGCTGCCGCGGCTTGACGACCCGCCCGGTCCCGGAGCAGGTCGTGCACGGGTTCTCGATCGTCTGCCCACGACCACCGCAGCGCTGGCACGGCTGCGCGAAGGAGAACGGCCCCTGGTCCACGGTGACCTGGCCGCGGCCGCCACAGCCCTCGCACCGCTTCGGGGCGGTCCCGGGCGCGGCGCCGGAGCCGCCACAGGTCTCGCACGGTCCGTCGCCGGTGATGCGCAACGTCGTGCGCACCCCGGCGAGAGCGTCCTCGAAGGTCAGGTGCACGTCGGCCGCGAGATCCGGGCCCCGGGTCGGGCGCCGCATCCGGCTGCCGCCCATGGGACCGAACCCGGCACCGCCGCCGCCTCCGGCCGCCGCGCCGAACAGGTGCCCGAGCAGATCACCGAGGTCGGCGTCGCCCGCGCCGAACCCTCCGGGGAACCCGCCCGCCCCACCGAAGCCGGCCGCACCGAGCCGCCGGATCTCGTCGTACTCGCGCCGCTTGACCTCGTCGCCCAGGACGCTGTTGGCCTCGCCGATGTCCTTGAAGCGTCGCTCGGCGTCGGGGTCGTTCGGGTTGGCGTCGGGGTGGTTGACGCGTGCGAGCTTGCGGTAGGCACGCTTGATCTCCTCCTGGGAGGCGTCCTTGGACACCCCGAGGACCTCGTAGTAGTCCTTCTCGAGCCACTCACGCTGCGGTGCCACCGTCGGTCACCTCCCTTCGGGATCCCGTTGCCCGCTCCGAGGATCGAGCCGTTCGCTCACCCCTCGACGAGCACCATGGCCGCGCGCAGGACGCGGTCGCCGAGCCGGTAGCCGGGCCGCAGCACCGTCACGACCTTGGGCTCGCCGTCGATCCCCTCGCCTGGCTGCTGCTGGACCGCCTCGTGCACCGACGGGTCGAACGCCACCTCGGTGGTGTCGACGCGCTCGAGCCCCTGCTGACGCAGCACGTCGGCCAGCTTGGAGGCGACCAGACGGATCCCGGTGCCCAGGTCGACGTCGCTGGAGCCCTCGGCGGCGGCCAGGGTGCGGTCGAGGTCGTCGAGCACCTCGAGCAGCGCACCCGCGACCTCGGCCTTGCCAGCGGCCCGCTGCACCGCACCGTCGCGCATGACCCGGCGACGGTAGTTCTCGAAGTCCGCGTGGCTGCGGCGTAGGTCGTCGAGGTACTCGTCACGCTTGCCTTCGGCGGTCAGCAGCTCGGCGAGCAGCTCCGCCTTGGAGCGCGGGTCGGCGTCGGCGAGGGCCTCGATGTCGACGTGCTCCTCGGACCCGACGGCGTCCTCGCTCGGTCCGTCCGAGGCAGGGGGCTCCTCGGCCGGCGCAGGGGCCACCTCCGGGTCGAGGTGGTCGGGGGTGGGATCGGGGGTCTCGGTCACGTCCATGTCCTCGTGCGCTGGTCGGCTCGGACGGTCAGACGGGAGCGGGACGGCCGGTGGCCGTCCCGCGTCCCGCGGCAGGGGCTGCGCTCACCCGGCCGTGATCTGGATCCGGCGTGGCTTGGCCTCCTCGGCCTTCGGCACCGTGATGGTCAGCAGGCCGTCGCGGTAGGCCGCGGTCACGCCGTCGGCATCCACCCGGTCCGGCAGCCGCACGGCCCGGTGGAACCGGCCGAAGTGCCGCTCGATACGGCGGAAGCCCTCGGCCTCGCGCTCGTCGTAGAAGCGGCGCTCGCCGGCGACGGTCAGCACGTTCTCCTCCAGCGAGACCTCGACCTCGCTGGCGTCGACGCCGGGCAGCTCGATGTGGAGGGTGAACGCCTCCTCGGTCTCCTCGACGTCCAGCGCCGGGCTGAAGGCGCCCGCGGAGCTTGCGGCGGAGCGCTCGCCGAAGGCCTGGCGGAAGACGCGCTCCACCTCGTCCTGGAGCGAGGAGACGTCACGGAACGGGTGGTAGGTGGCGATCTGCGTCATGGTCCTCTCCTCTCTATGCGGGTGGGTTGGGTTGTGGTTCGGGTGGTGCGGTGGTGCTGGCTGCGGGGTCAGCCGGCCTTCTGCTCGTCGTCGCCCTCGTCGACGATCTCGGCGTCGACGACCTCGTCGTCGTGCGCGGTTCCGGCGGTGTCCCCGTCGTGCCCGGCGTCGGCCGGCTGCTGGGAGGCGGCGTAGATGGCCTCGGCGAGCTGCTGGCTCTTCGACGCGACGCCCTCCATCTTGGCCTTGACGGCCTCGATGTCGTCGCCGGCCAGGGCCTGCTTCAGCTCGGTCACGGCCTCCTCGATCTGCGCACGGGTGGCCTCGTCGACCTTGTCCCCGTGCTCCTTGAGGGTCTTGTCCGTCTGGTAGACCAGCGTGTCGGCCTGGTTGCGGGTCTCGACCGCCTCCTTGCGCTTGCGGTCCTCCTCCGCGTGGGCCTCCGCGTCCTTGATCATCTGCTCGATGTCGTCCTTCGGCAGGGCCGAGCCGCCGGTGATCGTCATCGACTGCTCCTTGCCCGTACCGAGATCCTTGGCGGACACGTGCACGATGCCGTTGGCGTCGATGTCGAAGGTGACCTCGATCTGCGGCATGCCACGCGGTGCCGGCGGGATGTCGGTCAGCATGAACTTGCCGAGGGTCTTGTTGTCGGTGACGAACTCCCGCTCGCCCTGCAGCACGTGGATCTCCACCGACGGCTGGTTGTCGTCCGCGGTGGTGAACACCTCGGAGCGCTTGGTCGGGATGGTGGTGTTGCGCTCGATCAGCTTGTGGGTGATCCCGCCCTTGGTCTCGATGCCGAGCGACAGCGGGGTCACGTCCAGCAGCAGCACGTCCTTCACGTCGCCCTTGAGCACCCCGGCCTGCAGCGCCGCACCGATCGCGACGACCTCGTCCGGGTTCACGCCCTTGTGGGGCTCCTTGCCGCCGGTCAGCTCCTTGACGAGGTCCTGGACGGCCGGGATCCGGGTGGATCCGCCGACCAGGATCACGTGGTCGATGCCCGAGGCGGATACGCCCGCGTCCTTCAGCGCCCGCGCGAAGGGCCCCTTGACCCGGGCGAGCAGGTCGGCGGTCAGCTCGTTGAACCGCGAGCGGGACAGGGTCTGCTCGAAGTGGAGCGGGCCCGCGTCGGTCGCGGTCAGGAAGGGCAGGTTGATCGAGGTCTCCTGCGAGGAGGACAGCTCGATCTTGGCCTTCTCCGCCGCCTCCTTGAGGCGCTGGATGGCCATCTTGTCCTTCGACAGGTCGACGCCCTGCTCGTTCCTGAAGGTGGTGAGCATCCAGTCGATGAGGACCTGGTCCCAGTCGTCACCACCGAGGCGGGAGTCACCGGCGGTGGACTTGACGTCGAACACGCCCTCGGCGATCTCCAGGATCGACACGTCGAAGGTGCCACCGCCGAGGTCGAAGACGAGCACCGTCTGCTCGTCATCCTTCTCCAGCCCGTAGGCGAGCGCCGCAGCGGTCGGCTCGGCGACCAGGCGGAGCACCTCGAGCCCGGCGATCTCCCCGGCCTCCTTGGTGGCCTGCCGCTGGGAGTCGTCGAAGTAGGCGGGCACGGTGATGACGGCCTGGGTGACCTCGTCACCGAGGTAGGCCTCCGCGTCGCGCTTGAGCTTCATCAGGATGCGCGCGGAGATCTCCTGCGGGGTGTAGGCCTTGCCACCGATATCGGTGGTCCAGTTCGTGCCCATGTGCCGCTTGACCGAGCGCACGGTGCGGTCGGCGTTGGTGACGGCCTGCCGCTTGGCGACCTCGCCGACGAGCACCTCGTCGGACTTGGACCACGCCACGACCGAGGGGGTCGTGCGTGCGCCCTCGGCGTTGGCGATCACGGTGGGCTCACCACCCTCCATCACGGACACGACGGAGTTGGTGGTTCCCAGGTCGATGCCGACGGCCTTGGCCATGTCGGGCCTCCTTCAGATCGGGTCCCCGCGGACGACGCGACCAGGCGGCGTGCGGGCGGGGCGGTGGCAGGTCGGACGTGCTCTCGACCACGAAGGTACGCCGTCCGCGGCACGGCACAAGCGCTTCGATGCCTATCGACGCAGGAAACCTGAGCCGCAGCGACTCAGGTTGCTTGCGCAGCACGACAGCATCACCGCCGATGAGGTCCGGCGGACGCGCCGAGGGTCAGTGGTGCTCGTCGTCCACCGGCGGCATCGGGGGCGCCGGCCGCCAGGCCCGTGCCATCGGCACGCCCCGGGTACTGAGCCGCTCCCGGGCCGGATGCTGCGCGAGCAGGAGCAGGAGCGGCAGCAGGACCACCGCTGCGGCCAGGACCACCTGCCATGTCGCCATCAGCGCGCCTCCCGGGCCTCGGTTCCCACGCAGCTCACTCTACCGAGGTGATCTCCACGCCCGACGCCCGCTCGATCACGCGCACGAGCTCCACGTGGTCGGCCCCCGGCAGCGCCACCGCGGCGGCCGCCGTCAGGCGGTCCACGAGCGACAGCACCTCCCCGTCCACGCCGGCGCTGGCCAGCACTCCGCTGGCGAGGTGGACGTCCTTGGCCAGCAGATCGAGCGCGAAGGTGTGCGGGAAGCTGCGGTCGAGCACCCGCTCGGGGATCAGCGACTCCACGGCGAAGGAGCGGCCCGAGGAGGTGGCGATGACCTCGAGCGCCTGCCGGGGGTCCACCCCCTGGGCGACCAGCGCGGCCAGGCCCTCCCCGGCCGCCCACAGCGAGGTCGCGAGCAGGGCGTTGTTGACCGCCTTGACGGCCATGCCCGCACCCACCGGACCGACGTGCACGACCCGTGCCGCGACGGCGTCCAGCACACCCCGCACTTCAGCCAGCACCGCCGCATCGCCGCCCACCATGACCGTGAGCGTGGCCGCCTCGGCCCCTGCGGTCCCGCCGGACACGGGCGCGTCGAGGTAGTGGACGCCGAGCTCGTCGAGCCGTGCCGCCAGGGCCCGCGCCCCGTCAGGTGCGCCCGAGGTGTGGTCCAGCCACACGGTCCCGGGCCGCAGCCGGGCCGCCACGGCCTCGACCACCGTCGCGACCTCCCGGTCGGTCGGCAGGCAGGAGCAGACCACGTCGACGGGCGGCAGGTCCTCGAGGCGGGGCACGACGGTGGCGCCGGAGGCGGCGGCATGCGCCTCGGCGACGCTGGTCGTCCGGTTCCAGACCGAGGTCGGGAACGCGGCCGCGAGGTGGGTGGCCATGGGGCGGCCCATCGCACCGAGACCGAGGTAGGCGAGCTGCACGTGGGGCTCCTTCGCGTGCGGGTGGACCCGAGGGCCGGGGTACCGGGTCGGGGGGCTACGAGGTCGGGGGGACGGGGTCGCTCCAGGACAGCTCCGCGCCGGCGCTGACGCCGACCCGGTCGAACCAGCCCTCGGGGACCTCGAGCGCCGAGCGGTACGGCTGCTCCGGTCCGGTGACCGGACAGGCCGACGGCTCGTCCTCCTCGCACGGCACCATCGTCGCGATGGTGTGGACGCTCCCGTCCACGCCGACGAAGGCGATGTCCAGCGGGATCACGGTGTTCCACATCCAGAAGCCGCCGCGGCGCTCCGCCTCGAAGACGAACAGCATGCCCACCCCGTCGGGCAGCTCCGCGACCTCCATCAACCCGCGGCGGCGGCTGGGATCGTCCGCGGCGACCTTCACGTCGACCTCGAGACGCGTATCACCGTCGACCAGCGTCACGACCGCCTCGGGGAGGTCATCGATGGCCGGGTGCAGCGGCGGTACCTCGGGCGCGTGGGCGTCGGCCGGGGTCCCGGTCGCGGCCGGCGGCGGCTCCGCCGCATCGGGACCGGGCGCCCCGTCCGTGGTGCAGCCGGCCAGCACGAGCGCGAACGCCAGCACCACCGGGCCTGGCGCGAGGATCGACCGCCCGGGCCGCGTTGCGCGACGCACCACGACCTTCCTCCCTCCGTCACCGCCACGGACGCTACCGGTCTGGCGGGCCGCCTATCCTGCGGGCTCCCGGACAGGAGCAGCGCGATGCACGAGCTCGCCGTCACGGCCATCGGGACCGACCGCCCCGGGATCGTGGCCGCCGTCACCCGGGTACTGCACGAACGGGGCGGCAACCTCGAGGACTCGGCGATGACGATCCTCGGGGGCCAGTTCGCCATCGTGCTGCTGGTCTCCACCGATGACCGGCCGGATGCGCTCGAGACCGCCCTGGCCGAGGCCACGGCGCCGCTCGGCCTGGCGGTCAGCGTGACCCGTGCGGAGGGCGCCGGACGCGACAGCGAGGCGACCCACCTGCTGAGCGTCTACGGCGCCGACAAGCCCGGCATCGTCGCCGGGGTGACGGGGGCCCTGGCCGAGGTCGGCGCGAACGTCGTCGACCTGGAGACCCAGCTCATCGGCGGGCCGGAGCACCCCGTGTACGCGATGCTGATCGAGCTGGCCACCGACGACGTCGATACGGCACGCGATGCCGTGGCCGCGGCCTGCGAGGCGCTCGGCGTGGACCACACGCTGCGGACCATCGACACGGAGATCTACTAGGTGACGGTCCGTCGTGTCGTCACCTACCCCGCGCGGGTCCTCAAGGGCCTGACCGGCCCGGTCGGCGAGATCGGGCCGCGCGAACGCCACCTCGCGCAGGATCTCGTCGACACGATGTACGCCTCGCCCGGGTGTGTGGGGTTGGCCGCCCCACAGCTCGGGGTCGCGTCCCGCGCCTTCGCGCTGGACGTCTCGGTGATGCGCAAGCCCCCGCCCGGCAACCACGGGCTGGTGGTGCTGTTCGACCCGGAGCTGGTGCTGGCCTCCGGCTCCGAGCTGGCCCGTGAGGGCTGCATGTCCGTCCCCGACTACACGTGCGACGTCCGACGTGCCACCGAGGTGGTCGTCCGTGGTACCACGCCCGAGGGCCAGGAGCGGGTCGTCGAGGCGGTCGGGTTCGAGGCCCGAGCCTTCCAGCACGAGCTCGATCACCTCGACGGGCTGCTGGTGCTGGACCGGGTCGCCGCCCGCGCCGACGTGTTCCCCCGCAAGCGCCGCGCCCAGCCCGGCCAGCACCTGAAGTGACCACGCCCGACGTCCGGGCGGTTCACAGGGGCAGGTGCCGCGTGAGCCAGTCGGCCAGGAGCGGGTCGGTCACGACGATGTCATCGTCGGGGGTGCGACGAAGCTTCCCATCGGCGAGGAGTCGGTCGCGGGCGTGGTCAGCGGCGCCCGGCGACAGGTTGAGCCGTTGTGCAGCGGAGCCGTAGATCGACCCGTGGTTGGCGTAGATCCGGGCGACCTTCCTCTCGGTCATGGTCAGATCGTCGTAGCTGGCGGCCAGCACCGCGCTCTCGGCATCTCGCAGCGCCATCAGGGCGCGCCCCCACGTCTGGTCGGCGCGCACGCCGGGTGGCGTGTGCCGCCACGCCTGGTCCGCAGCACGCATCGTGCGCTGCGGATGACCGAGGGTGAGCTGGAGGATCTGTCCCGCGAGCGAGCCGGGATCACGGCCGGTGCTGACGAACCCCTCCTCGATGATCCGGTGCACCGCCGGCGGGTCGAGCGGCCCGATGGTCAGCAGGTCCGCCTGGTTGAAGAACGGCTGGTCGTGGCGGGTGAAGATGTCGCGCATCGCCGAGGGCGCCGATCCGGCGAAGACGAGCCCGAGCTCGGTGTAGTGGTGCTGCAGGTGGGTACGCAGCAGCCCGGCAGCACCATCGATGGCGGTGATGGACTGGAACTCGTCGAAGACCACCAGCAGCGGCGTGCGGTGTGCGATGGCGACGAGCAGCTGGACCAGCTCGTCGTACAGCCCCCGCGCGTCGGGACGACGCGCAGGGGTCAGCGACAGCTTCGCCTGCAGGCCGGCGAGGTCGATCCCGGCCTGCACCGACAGCTCGACCGCGGGGGTGCGGACCTGCGGGGCCGCGTCGCGCATCGCGACGGCCAGGCGGGTCGCGAGGTCGGCGTAGGCCTGCACCCCGAACAGGTCGATCGCGATGGTGGAGACCTCGGTCAGATCCGCGGCGAGCTGGCGCAGCACGGAGGTCTTCCCGAACCGGCGCGGGCCGAGCAGGGCCGTCACGCGCCGCTCCGTGACCCGGCCGGCGAGGTCCGCGAGCAACCGGTCGCGCCCGTGGACCTGCCCGGGCGCCAGCGGTCCCTGGTAGCGGAACGGTGACACCTCCACGGTACCCTCCACGGAACCGTGCCTTCTCTGCACTGTTTCCTGGTGGGTATCCTAGCGGGCCGCGGTCCGCTCAGCGGGGCAGCGGCCGGCAGTCGGTGTTCGCGTCGATGGCGACCTCGCCGGTGCCGCGGTCGATCGCGACGGTGAGGCGCAACCCGTCCCGGCGGCCGAAGACCTCCTCGGGCTGCTCGCCGGGGACGAGCACGTAGCCCGCGTCGGTCAGCACCGCCGCAGCACGCTCGAGCAGATCGGGGGTGTCCGGGGCCGGGCCGCGCAGCGAGGCTCGGTTGGCCGCCCCCGTCTCGGTGGTCACGAGCTGGCAGCGGCTCCGCTCGCCGAACGGGGACGCCTGGGTGACCTCGAGATCGATCGCGGCGACCACCTCGTCGACCAGCCCGGCCAGCTCGGCCTCGGCCTGGTCGATCCGGATCGTGGCCTCCCCGAACCGGGAGCAGCCGAGCAGGACGAGCACCAGCACCACCAGCACGCCGCTGCGCATGACCACCACCTCGATGTCCGCCCCGTCCGCTGCTGCCCTGCCGACCCGCCACTCGGTTGCGCCAGCCGCGAGGGTACGACCCCACCGGCACCGGCCCCACGTTGGTCGGCCGCAGGGCCGCTCGTACACTGGCCGGGCCCGTCCCCGGGGATGGAGCCGTCCCGGGCAGGGCCTCGACGAGGGAGCACGACCGGTGACCGACGAGACCCTGCTGACCCTGTTCCGTGTCCTGGCGGGCACCGCGGTGCTGGCGTTCTTCGGGGCCTGGGCGGTGCGGCGCGGGACCTTCCTGGTGCGTCTCATCAGAGCGGCCAAGCCCCACCCCGAGCGCAACATCCGCAGCGCGTTCCGGGCCAACCTCCGCCACGCGCTGGTGAACATCTTCGGGCACCGGAAGCTGCTGAAGTGGTCGCTGTCGGGCATCGCGCACTTCTGGGTCATGTACGCCTTCTTCGTGCTGCAGACCACGGTGCTGGAGGCCATCGGCGAGCTGTACGTCGGCCCGTCCTTCCAGCTGCCGCTGCTGAACTCCATCAGCCTGTTCGGGGTGACCGCCTACGACGTGCTCGGGTTCTCCCAGGACCTGTTCGGCCTGCTGTCGCTGACCGGCATCCTGATCTTCGCGACCATCCGCGCCTCCCAGGAGCCGCGCACCAAGGGCCGCCGGTCCCGCTTCGCCGGCTCCAACCTCAACCAGGGCTGGTGGGTGCTGAGCGCCGAGGTGCTGGTGGTCTGGACCCTGTGGACCGCCCACGGGGTGCGGTACG
>JBLRWQ010000031.1:0-34598 GCA_047921175.1 Nitriliruptoraceae bacterium
GTGCCATGCCGTCCGGACAGCTTGAGCGCATCGGCGCATCGCTGCGCGCGGGGTCGGATGGGAAGACCCCCACGCGCAAGGATTTCGACGATGCCTGGATCGCCTCGCTCGACCAGCGCGGCGAACCGACGGTCCACACCCGCGCCAACAGCAACGATTTCGAGCACATCGGCATGCCCGTCGGCGGTATCGGCGCCGGGCTGCTCTATCTGGGCGGCGACGGCAAGCTCTGGTGGTGGGATATTTTCAACCGCCCGCTGACCGGCATCGAACCACGCCAAATCCAGTACAAGGGGCGGTCCTGGCACGGCCTGCCGCCGGGCCGCCTGCTGGGTCGGCGCTACGCGCTGCTGGCCGTCCTGGGCGGGCTGCACGCGCTGCTGCTGTTCTCCGGCGACATCCTGCTGCTCTACGCCGTCACCGGGTTCGTGCTGCTGGCCTTCGTCACGACGCCGCCGAGGACGCTGATCCGGGTCGGCCTCGGGGTCGTGGGGCTGCTCGCGGTCGTCGTCGCCGCCGCCTCCGCGATCGGTGCGCTCGCCCCGACGACGGCCGGCGGGCCCGACGATCCGGTCACCGCCTGGATCGAGGGCTTCTTCGCCGGCCGCGCCGAGGCCACCACCATGGCGTTCACGACCGGCAGCACCGGCGAGGTGCTGGCCGCCCGGGCCATCGAGGCGCTCGCGGTGCAGACCGGGCAGGCCGTGGCGCTGCCGTGGCTGCTCGGGCTGTTCCTGCTCGGGATGGCCGCGACCCGGACCGGCCTGGTCGCCGACCTGGCCGGCCACCGGCCGCTGCTCCGGCGGCTCGCGCTCGTCGGGCTCGGGCTCGGCCTGCCACTCAACCTGCCGCTCGGCCTGGCCGGCCCGCTGGGGCTCGCGACCGGCACCGGCGCGGCAGCACCGGGCCCGGCGCTGGCCGCGGCGACCTCGTTCGCGGAGTTCGCCGGTGCGCCGCTGCTCGCGGTCGGCTACCTCGCCGGCCACGCCCTGCTGGCGCTGCGGTTCGGGACGTTCGGCCCGCTGGTCGCGGTCGGCCGCATGGCCCTGACCGCCTACCTCACCCAGTCGGTCGTGGCGGCGGTGGTGTTCGTCGGGTTCGGCACCTACGGGACCTGGACCGCCACGAGCTCCCTGCTCGTCGTCGCCGGGACCTGGGCGCTGCTGCTGGTCGCCTGCCCGCTCTGGCTTCGGTGGTTCCGCTTCGGGCCGGTCGAGTGGCTCTGGCGGGCCGCGACCTACCGGGAGCGCCCGCCGCTGCGCCGTTGACCGCCACTCACCCGCGGACGGCCAGCAACGTCTCCTCGGCGATCTCGCGCTCCTCGTCCGTGGCCACCACCAGTACCGCGACGGCGCTGTCGTCGGCATGGACCGGGATGATCCCGTCGGGGGCCGTGGCCGCGCGCTGCCCGTCGTTGCGGCCGGCATCGAGCCGGATCCCGAGCACCTCGAGGTCGGCGCAGACCGCGGCCCGCACGGTGTCGGAGTTCTCCCCCACCCCGGCGGTGAACACGACCGCGTCCAGCCGCCCGAGCACCGCCGCGTAGGCGCCGAGGTACTTGCGGATGCGATGCACGTAGACGTCCAGGGCCAGCTGTGCCCGCTCGTCCCCGGCGGCCGCGCGGTCCTCGATCGTGCGCAGGTCGTTCTCCCCACACAGGCCCTTGAGCCCGCTCTCACGGTTGAGGATCCGCTCCACCTCGTCGGGCGCCATGCCGGCCTCGCGGATCAGGTGGAAGATCACGGCCGGGTCCAGGTCCCCCGACCGCGTCCCCATCACCAGCCCCTCGAGCGGGGACAGCCCCATGGAGGTCTCGACGCTGCGGCCGCCGTCGACCGCGGTCATCGAGGCGCCGTTGCCGAGGTGGAGCGTGACGAGCTTCACGTCCGCGATGTCGCGCCCCAGCGCCTCCGCAGCACGACGGGCGACGTAGGCGTGGGAGGTGCCGTGGAAGCCGTAGCGGCGCACGCCGTAGCCCTCCAGCAGCGCCTCCGGCACGGCGTAGTGGTACGCGGACGGCGGCAGGGTGGCGTGGAAGGCGGTGTCGAACACCGCGACGTTGGTGAGCTCCGGCTTGAGCTCGCGTGCCACCTCGATGCCCGTGAGGTTGGCCGGGTTGTGCAGCGGCGCGAGCGGGATCTGGGCCTCGATGCGAGCCAGCACCGCGTCGTCGATCACCGTCGGTGCGGTGAACTCCGCGCCGCCGTGGACCACCCGGTGCCCGATGGCGATGAGGTCATCCGCAAGCCCGGCGCCCTCGAGCTGGGCCACGATCCACCGGAACCCCGCGGCGTGGTCGGGTACCGGGGCGTCGTCGTCCTGCGCGGTGGTGCTGCCGTCCGGGGCGACCACGACCTGCTCCGCATGGCCGACCGTCTCCCCGATGCGTTCCACGAGCCCGCGGGCAGCCAGCCGCAACCCGTCGGCCGCGTCATCGAACAGGCGGTACTTGATGGACGAGCTGCCGGAGTTGAGGACGAGGACCTGCACGGGGGCTCCTGTGGTGGTGGCGTCGAGGTGGCGGGGGGATGCAGCGCGGCGGGACGATCGGTGCGGTCGGGAGATCAGATCTGCGCCTGGACGGCGGTGATCGTGACGGTGTTGACGATGTCGTCGACCAGGCAGCCGCGGGACAGGTCGTTGACCGGCTTGTTCAGCCCCTGCAGCACCGGACCGATGGCGTCCGCACCGGAGGAGCGCTGCACCGCCTTGTAGGTGTTGTTGCCGGTGTTGAGGTCGGGGAAGATGAACACGGTCGCGTGCCCGGCGACGGTCGAGCCCGGCAGCTTGGCCGCCCCGACCCCGGCGTCGATCGCGGCGTCGTACTGGATCGGGCCCTCCACCTCGAGGTCGGGCCGGCGCTCGCGCACGAGCGCGGTGGCCTCCCGGACCCGCTCGACGGCCCGGCCCTTGCCGGACTCACCGGTGGAGTAGGACAGCATCGCGATCTTCGGGGGGATCCCGAACGCGGCGGCGGTCTCCGCGGAGCTGATGGCGATGTCGGCGAGGCCCTCGGCGTCCGGTTCCGGGTTGACGGCGCAGTCGCCGTAGACCAGCACGCGGTCCGTGAGCGCCATGAAGAACACCGACGACACGATCGACACGCCCGGCTTGGTCTTGATGATCTCGAAGGAGGGCCGGATCGTGTGCTGGGTGGTGTGGGCGGCGCCGGAGACCATGCCGTCGGCCAGCCCGCGGTGGACCAGCATGGTCCCGAAGTAGCTCACGTCCAGCATCGACTCGCGGGCGAACTCGAGGGTGATGCCCTTGTGGGCGCGCAGCTGGAGGTACTCCTGGGCGAAGTCCTCCGCCAGGTCCGACTCGGCCGGGTCGATGAGCTGGACCCGGCTGAGGTCCACCCCGAGGCCGTCGGCCTTGGCCCGGACCACCTCGAGGTCGCCGAGCAGGGTCAGGTCGACGACGTTGCGGCGCAGCAGCACCTCGGTGGCGCGCAGGATCCGCTCGTCCTCGCCCTCGGGCAGCACGATGCGCTTGCGGTCCGAGCGGGCCCGCTGGAGCAGCTCGTACTCGAACATCAACGGGGTGACCCGTTCGGTCCGGGCCACCTCGATGCGCTCCTCGAGCACCGAGGTGTCGACATGCTCCTCGAACACCCCGAGCGCCGTCTCGATCTTGCGCTGGTTGCCCGGGCGCATGATGGCGGGCACCGCCGCGACCCGCTGCGCCGTGGTCCAGGTGTCGGTCGCGACGGACAGGATCGGCAGGCTCAGCTCCCCGAGCCCATCGAGGAGCCGCTCGAGGTTCGGGTGGAGGGGGAACCCGCCGGTCAGCATCAGGGCGGCGATGTTGTCGAAGGTGCTGGCCGAGCGTGCCAGCAGGGTCCCGGCGATCACGTCGGGCCGGTCGCCCGGGGTGATCACCAGCACCCCTTCGTGGAGATGGTCGAGCACGTTCGGCAGGCTCATCGCCGCGATCTTGATGCCCGTCACCTCGCGGTCGAGGTCGGCGACGGAGCCGGCGAGCTGGTCGGCGTCGAGCGCGTCGACGATCTCCCGCACGGTCGGCTTGGCCAGCATCGGGACCTCGGGCAGGACCCACACCGGCTCCGGCACGTCCGCGGCTGTGACCGCGGTCCGCACGTCCGCCAGCACGGCCGTGGCGACCCGGTTGATCACGATGGCCGCGATGGTGCAGCCCTCCGCCACCAGCGACTCACGGGCGAGGTGGAGGGCGTCGAGCACGTCGTCGGGCAGCCGGCCGGCACCGTTGACCACCGCCAGCACGGGGGCACCGAGGTGGTTGGCGATCTGCGCGTTGACATCGAACTCGATCGCGGCGGCCGCGCCGGTGTACTCCGAGCCGTCGTAGAGCACGAAGGGGTAGCGGCGCTCCAGCTCCTGGGCGGCGTCGAGGATGTCCTTGAAGACCTCCTCGCCGCGCCCCTCGGAGAAGCGCTCCGCCACCTGGTCGGAGCCGAGCACCGCCATCTCGCTGGCCTCGAGGTCGAGGTCGTAGCGGCGCCGGATCAGCTCGATGCGCTGGTCCGGCTCCTTGCTGGAGGGCACCACCGGCCGCAGGTAGCCGACCTGGCCCAACCGTCGGGTCAGCAGCTCCATCAACCCGAGGGTGACCAGGGAGCGGCCCGCACGGGGCTCCAGGGAGGCGAGGTAGAGACGGTTGGCCACGGTTGACCCCAGGGCTCGGCGACGGTTCGACCACGTAGCACGACAGGCCTTGAGTCAAGCAGTCGCCAGACCCGTGCGCCGAGGGACTACCGTGCCGGCTCCTCAGGGTCGAAAGGTGGGGGTATCGAGGCGGTCCGCGCGCGGGTCCCGGTGCCGGAACGGGCACCGTTGCTCGCGCTGTCCCGCCGCATCGCGATCGCGGTCGGTCTGCTGGTCGTCGTCGCCGTGGCCGTGGTGGCGACCCGTGGCGGCTACGTCGACGAGGTGGACGGCCACGTCAGCTTCCTCGACGCCCTCTACTACGCGTCGGTGACCGTGACGACCACGGGCTACGGCGACATCACCCCCGTCACCCCCGCGGCGCGCCTGACGGCCCTGCTCGTGATCACCCCGGCGCGGGTGGCCTTCCTGCTCGTGGTCGTGGGGACCACGGTGGAGCTGCTGACCGACCGCTGGCGCGAGACCCTGCGCCACGACCGATGGAGCCGACGCGTGCGCGACCACCACCTCATCTGCGGCTACGGCGTCAAGGGACGCAGTGCTGCCCGGGCACTGCAGGACGGTGGCGACGCGGGGGAGATCGTGGTGGTCGAGCTCGATCCGGACACCGCGGAGGAGGCCAACCGGGACGGTTACACGGTGATCACGGGGGACGCCTCACGGACCCGGACGTTGCTGGAGGCCCACGTCGAGCGGGCCCGGTCCGTGATCGTCGCACCGGAGCGCGACGACGCGGCCGTGCTGATCACCCTCACCGCCCGGGAGCTCGCACCCGACGCGACCATCGTGGCTTCGGTCCGCGAGCAGGAGAACGCGCACCTGCTCAAGCAGTCCGGCGCGGATGCGGTGGTGGTCTCCTCGGCGACGGCCGGCCGGCTGCTCGGGGTGACGAGCCGGAACCCGCGCGTGGCCGCGGTGGTCACCGACCTGCTGCACACCTCCCGGGGACTGGTGCTGACCGAACGGGAGGTCGAGCCCGACGAGATCGGCAAGCCCGCACGCGCGGCCCGGGGCGTGGTGCTCGCGGTGGTCCGCCACGGCACCCTGCTGCGCTACGACGACCCGGCCGTCAAGGAGCTGCTCCCCGGCGACCAGCTGCTCGGGCTGCCCGAGGCGGACTGAGGCGACGGGCCGGCCCGCCCCCCGGTGCCGAGACGCAGCGGTCCCTGCCCTAGGCTCCGCGCCTGGACCCGCTCAAGGAGACCTCCCGCATGGCCACGATCCTCTACGACGACGACGCCGACCTGTCCCTGATCCAGGGCCGCAAGGTCGCCGTGCTCGGCTACGGCAGCCAGGGCCACGCCCACAGCCTGAACCTGCGCGATTCCGGGGTGGACGTCCGGGTGGGGCTGCGCGAGGGGTCGCCGTCGTGGACCCGGGCCGAGGAGCAGGGGCTGAAGGTCCTGCCCACCAACGAGGCGGCCGCCGAGGCGGACGTGATCGTGCTCCTCGCCCCCGACACGGCCCAGAAGGGCATGTGGGAGTCCGGTCTCCGCGAGGCCGTCACGGCGGGGAACGCGCTCGTGTTCGGGCACGGGTTCAACATCCACTACGGCCTGATCGAGGCGCCCGAGGGCGTGGACGTGCTGCTGGTCGCGCCGAAGTCCCCCGGGCACATCGCGCGCCGGACCTACGAGCAGGGCCAGGGCGTGCCCGGGCTCGTCGCGGTCCACCAGGACGCCACCGGGTCCGCGCTCGAGCTCGGACGCTCCTACGCGAAGGGCATGGGCCTGACCCGGGCGGGGCTGCTCGAGACCACCTTCGCCGAGGAGACCGAGACCGACCTGTTCGGCGAGCAGGCGGTGCTGTGCGGCGGGGTGTCCCACCTCGTCCAGGCCGGGTTCGAGACCCTGACCGAGGCCGGCTACCAGCCTGAGGCGGCCTACTTCGAGTGCCTCCACGAGCTCAAGCTGATCGTGGACATGATGTACGAGGGCGGCATCTCCTGGATGCGCCACTCGATCTCCACCACCGCGGAGTACGGCGACTACGTCTCCGGCCCGCGGGTGATCGGTGAGGAGTCCAAGGCCGCGATGCGCCAGATCCTCGCGGAGATCCAGGACGGCACCTTCGCCCGCAACTTCACCGCGGAGATCGAGGGCGGCGGGGCGTTCTTCGAGGCCAAGCGGGCCGAGGGCAAGCAGCACCCGATCGAGGTCGTCGGCCGCGAGCTACGCGCGATGATGCCGTTCATCGACGCGCCGACCGAGGAGTTCTGACCCGGCCGGCCCGAAGGCCTCGGCCGCGCGCCCAGCCGGCTCCTCACCGAGCCGGGCTGGGCTCGGCCGGCTCGAGACCGGCGAAGGACCAGCCGTCCAGCAGGCGGCCGGCGGCCACCTCGCCGTCCTGGTCCCACGGCCCGGCGAGCACGGCCGCCAGACGCTCGACGGCACGCGGCGCCGGCAGGCGACGGCCCACCCGGCTGGCGCGACCTCCGCTGCTGCCGGTGACCCGGTCGAGGTAGCCGACGACCGTGCGCGCGACCGGGCCGTCGGCGGCGACCACGAGATGGCCCGCAGGTGCGGCGGCCCGGGCACGGTCGAAGGCGACCACGAGCTCGAGCAGGTCCTCGACCCGCACCGGCCGGACCACGGCGGCCAGCAGCTCCGGCGCGAGGCCCGCGGTCAGCAGGGCGTCCCGCAGCCAGGCCGTGTCGACCAGCCCGACCCGCAGCACGATGGTCTGGCAGGGCACCCCGGCCAGCACCCGCTCCACCGCCGCCTTGGCCCGGCGCAGCGGCTCGTCGGCGTCGTCCGCCGCGCCGGGCAGCGAGAGCGCCACCAGGCGTCGGATGCCCGCCCCCGTCGCGGCACGGGCGACCACCTCGGCATCGGCGACCAGGCGGTCCGGCGTCGCGGTGGCGATCCCACCGCCGACGTGCACCAGGGTGTGGACGTCCTGCAGCGCCGCCTCGAGGCGTCCCTCGTCGTCCGCGCTGGCATGCGCGACGAACGCGCCCTGCGCACGCAGCGAACCGACGTCGCCGTCGGCGGTGACCCGGACCTCGCCGCCCTCCGCGAGGATCCGAGCGGCCACACGACGAGCGAGTGGGTGCTGGGCGGCGGTCACGAGCACGGGCATGGCCTGAGGCTAGCGACGCATCCCGGCCCCGATCGACGGCGGGTCGCCCGTGACCGAGGGGGCGCGGCGCCGCCGTACCCTGGGCGCAGCACGGTCCCTGGGCGCGGAACGGACGGGAGGGCACGGTGATCAGCCTCGAGCTCGCGATGGAGCTGCGTGACCACGGGCTCGCGTGGACCCCTGCGGAGGGCGACCGGTTCGTGCTGCCTGACCGTGACCTGGACGGCCGGGTGTTCACGATCTCGGAGATGGTCGTGGAGGTCCGCCGCTCGCCGGTCGGTGACCTGATCGCCTTCAACGGCACCACCGAGTGGGCGCTGGACGCGATCGAGCAGGCGGATGCGACCTGGATCCCCCGCGAGGCGCAGCTGCGGGAGTTGCTCGGCAGTGCGCTGTTGTCCCTGGCCCGGCTGGATGAGGGCTGGCGCTGCACCGTGCGGCTCGGCCAGCAGCTCATCGAGGTCGAGGCGCACCAGGCCGACGAGGCCTACGGCCGGGCGCTGCTGCGCCTCCTGGGGGGCTGAAAGGGGCCGAGGTGGCAGGTCGGACCGGGCCGGTGCTGCTGACCCTGGGCGGCGTGGTGGTCGCGATCGCGGCGGTCGTGCTCATGCTACGCCCGGCATCGGAGCTCCCCGGGGTGGTCCGGGACCCCGCACCGAGCGTCGACGGGCTGGCCTTCGAGGACGTCTGGCAGCGTGACGAGCCCGCCACCGTCGACCTGGTGCCCGCCGACGGCGAGGTCACCCTGGCCTACTTCGGCTACCTCTCCTGCCCCGATGTCTGCCCGATGACCATGGCGGACCTCAGACGGGCCCGTCAGCTGCTCGGTGAGGACCTGGCGTCCCGGACCACGGTGGCCTTCGTGACCGTCGACCCGGGCCGGGACGACCCCGAGCGGCTGAACGCCTACCTGTCGCTGTTCTTCGACGGCCGGGTGCAGGCGTTGACCGCGCCGGACGCTGCCTCCCTCGACGCCGCCGCCGAGCGGCTCGGGGTCCGGGTCGCGCTGGAGGAGGCCGACGCCGACGGGGCCTACGACGTGCTGCACTCGGCCATCACGTACGTGATCGACGACCGTGGGCTGGTGGTCCGCGAGCTGCCCTTCGGGATCCCCGCCGAGGACGTGGCGCGGGTCGTCGAGGCGACCCTGCGGGAGCGGTCCTGAGAACGGTTCGCGGTACGATCGCCGTTCGCCCGCAACCGGCCTGGAGGTCGCTGCCATGACCCGCCTGTCCCGCCCGTTCAGCGCCCTGACCGCACTCGTCGGCGCCGTCGTGCTGCTGGCAGCCTGCGGCGGCGACGGGGACGGTGACCTCCAGGTGCTGGACCCACGCAGCCGGATGTCCCCGATGGTGACCGGGGTCGGCGCGGTCTACCTCGACATCGCCAACACCACCGAGGTGGACGATGCGCTGCTCGGCGCCCGGGTCGACGCCTCGGTCGCCGGACGCGTCGAACTCCACGAGACCTTCGACGCGGACGCTGAGGGGCACGACGGCATGGACGATGGCGCGATGGACGACGACGCCATGGGTGACGGCAGCGCCATGATGGGCATGCGCGAGGTCGAGCGGCTCGAGCTCCCGACCGGCGCGACGGTCCGGCTGGTGCCGGGCGGCCACCACCTGATGCTGCTGGATCTCGCGGAGGACCTCGTCCCCGGGACCGAGTTCGACCTGACCCTGATCTTCGCCGAGGCCGGCGAGGTCACCGTGACCGTCGAGGTCCGCGAGGACGTCTGAGCGAGCCGGGCCCGGGTCGGTGGACGTCGTCGAGGTCCTGCGAGGGACCAGCGCCGGCCCCCTCCTGGTCGCCGCCGGGGCGGTCGGGGCCGTCGCGGCGGTCGCGACCGTCCTCGCCGTGACCGCGTGGTGGACCGCGACCCGGACCGCGTCCGGACACCGCCCGACGACCTGGCTGCTCGCGGTGGCGTTCGCCACCTCGACGCTGGAGCTGGTGCTGCTCCTCCTCGACGGCGCGGGGCCGATCGACCGGTGGCCGGCGCTGGTGCTGGTGCGGCTGGTCCTGCTGCTCGGCCTGGCGGTCCTCCCGCGCCCGGCCCGAGAGACGTCGGCCGGGGCCACCGAGCCACCGGACGCCGGACCGGTCGGGACGCGGCTGCTGGCCCTCGGCCTCTCCGTGGCGCTGGTGGCCGGCTCGGTCCTCGGCGCGCCCACCGCCACGGGCGCGCTGCCGGCAGGCCCGGGCGGCCTCCTCACGGCCGCCACCGGCGTGCTGCTGCTCACCGCCGTCAGCGTCGCGGTCGCACGGGGGACCGCTGCCCGCGGCGGCCGGCTCGCCCTGGCTGGCCCGCTGGTCCTCCTGCTGGTCGTGGCCACCCCCGTCGCGGTCCTGGTCGCCCCGGACCGGCTCCCGCCGCACCAGCAGGTCCAGCTGGGGGTCGACGGCGTCGCGCTGGACCTGACCGTCGCGCCGGCGCGGCCGGGGACGAACGAGCTCCACCTCTACGCCCTCGGACCCGACGGTCGGCCCGCCACGGTGCGCGACGTCACCGTCGAGGTGGTGGGCGCGCCAGCCAGCCGCCACCCGCTGTTCCGGGTCAGCCCGGATCACCACCTCTCCTACGTCCTCGACCTGCCACCCTCACCCCCCTGGACGCTCCGGATCACCCTGGTGGGTCCGGACGACGTGTCGCGCGAGGCCGACTGGGACCTGGCACCGGCGGGCTGACGGGCGTGGTCGGCTGACCACCGGCGGCGTACCCTCAGCGTCCACGCCCCACCGCTGCGAGGACCATGCATGCCGGACCGGCCACCCCCTGCCGCGGGCCGCTGGCGAGCGTGGGTCGCCGCCGCGGCCGGGCTCGTGGCCGTCCTCGCGCTCACGCTCGTGGTCCTCCCCGGCCTCGACAGCGAGACGATCGTGGTCGACGTCGCGCCGGGGACCGCGACCCGCCTCGCTGCCGGCGAGGAGGTGGACCTGCTGCCACGCACCCTCGAGGTCTCCGTGGGCGACCGTCTGGAGATCACCAACCGGGACGACGTCGTGCACGAGGTCGGGCCCTACACCGTCGCCGCCGGGCAGACGCTGCGACAGACCTTCACCTCGGTCGGGGTCCTGGAGGGCGCCTGCACCCTGCATCCGAGCGGTGCCATCACCATCGTGGTGCGCTGACCCACCGCCGGGACCCGGGACGACGCCGGATAGGCTCCGCGCCGTGCGCCGCTGGCGGCCGAACCACGAGGGGGACCACGGACCGATGACCGCCGACCCGGACGATGACGCGCTGCTGGCACGCGCCCGTGCCGGCGACGTGGGTGCCTTCGCCGGGCTCGTCCATCGCCATGCGCCGCGGGTCCATGCCGCCGCCCGGGGCGCCGGCGAGGAGGCACCCGACGCGGTCACCACCCGGACCTTCGTCCGCGCGATGCGCCGACTCGACGAGGCCCCGCCGGACGACCTCGCGGGCTGGTTGCTCGACCTCCAGCCACCACACCGCGGGCGCGAGCCGGGCAGCGGCGCGCCGGACGACCGCATCGTGCCCGCGGACGAGGAGCCCGAGGCCCTGCCCCAGGGGACCCTCGACGCGATCTGGACCGAGCTGGCAGCGAGGTGGCCGTCCGGCCGCCGGCCGGTGCGGCTACCTCGGTGGGTCGCCCACGTCGCCCTGGTCGCACTGCTGCTGGGGCTCTCGGTGGCGATCCCCTACCTGCTGCTGGTCACCGCGGCGGAGCAGAACGACACCGCACCGCCGCTCGCCGACGTCGTGGCCGAGCCGCTGGAGGAGGACGACTGGCCCGCTGACCCCGACGACCGCCTCGAACCGGACCGGTGACCGGGCCGGTGGTCGACGCTCACCCCCCCAGCGCCGCGGCGACCACCTCGGTGGCCTCGGCCAGGATGCGCTCCAGGTGCTCCTCGCCCTTGAGGCTCTCGGCGTAGATCTTGTAGACGTCCTCCGTCCCGCTCGGCCGGGCGGCGAACCAACCGTCGGCGGTGGTGACCTTCAGGCCACCGATCGCCGCATCGTTGCCCGGCGCGCGCGTCAAGGTGGCGGTGATCGGATCACCGGCGAGCGTGGTGGCGGTGACGTCCTCCGGCGACAGGGCACCCAGCACCGCCTTCTGCTCCCGGGTCGCCGGGGCGTCCACCCGCCGGTAGACCGGCCGGCCATGGGTGGCGGTCAGGTCGGCGTAGCGCACGCCGGGGTCGCGGCCGTCGCGGGCCGTCATCTCCGCTGCGAGCAGGCAGGCGATGATGCCGTCCTTGTCCGTGGTCCACACGGTCGCGTCGGTACGCAGGAACGACGCTCCCGCGCTCTCCTCGCCCCCGAACAGCAGGCGCCCGGTGCGCAGCCCGTCCACGAACCACTTGAACCCGACCGGGACCTCGTACAGCTCCCGGCCTGCTGCCGCGACGACCCGGTCGATCAGGGTCGAACTCACGAGCGTCTTGCCGACCGCGATCCCGGCGGGGAACCCCCGGTCGGCCAGCAGGTACTCGATGGCGACGGCGAGGTAGCCGTTCGGGTCGAGCAGGCCCGCCCCCGGCGTGACGATCCCGTGCCGGTCACCGTCGGGGTCGTTGCCGAAGGCCACGTCGAAGCGGTCCGCGAGCGCGACCAGGTTCGCCATGGCCGCACGCGAGGAGCAGTCCATCCGCGTGCGGCCGTCGTGGTCGGGTGGCATGAACGCGAAGGTCGGGTCCACGTTCGGGTTGACGACCTCCAGGTCGAGACCGAACCGCTCCCCGATCGCACCCCAGTAGCCGACCGTCGCACCGCCCAGCGGGTCGGCCCCGAGCTTCAGCCCCGACGCGGCGATCGCGTCGAGGTCCACCACCGACGGCAGGTCGTCGAGGTAGCGGGTGAGGTAGGGGTGGCGGACCGCGGCGGCACGGGCCTCGGCGAGCGGGACGCGCCGCACCTCGGCGAGGTCGCCCAGCAGCGCGTTCGCGGTCCGCTCGATGCGGCCGGTCACCTCCGCGTCGGCCGGGCCGCCGTGCGGCGGGTTGTACTTGAAGCCGCCGTCCTCGGGTGGGTTGTGGGACGGGGTCACCACGATGCCGTCCGCAGGGGCGTCCGGGTGGTCACGGTTGTAGGTCAGGATCGCGTGCGAGATGACCGGCGTCGGGGTGTAGCCATCGGCGTCGTCGATACGGACCTCGACCCCGTGGGCGACGAGCACCTCGAGCGCGGTGTCCGTCGCCGGCCCGGACAGCGCGTGGCTGTCGCGTCCGAGGAACAGCGGGCCGGTGGCCCCCTGCTCGGCGCGTTCCCGGCAGATGGCCTCCGTGGTCGCCAGGATGTGGGCCTCGTTGAACGAGGTCCTGAGCGAGGTCCCACGGTGACCGGAGGTCCCGAACGCGACCCGCTGGCCCGGGTCGGACGGGTCGGGCCGCTCGTCGTGGTAGCGGGCGAGCAGGTCGTCGATGTCGAGCACGGCGGCTCCTCCGGGTCAGACGGTCAGCGGAAGGTCAGGACGGGGCGGCCCCGCCTGGCGGGACCGCCCCCGGACATGGGTCGGCTCAGGGCTCGAGCTCGTCCAGGGCCGCGAAGCGGGCGATGGTGTTGAACTTCGAGAAGGTGTGCTCGGCACTGACGACACGCACGGTGCCGGACGAGGACCGCATCGACAGCGACTGGGTCGTCGCCCCGCGACCGGTGAAGCGCACCCCGCGCAGCAGGGCCCCGTCGGTGATCCCGGTCCCGGCGAAGATGACCCGGTCGGAACGGACCAGGTCGTCCGCGGTCAGGACCTTGTCCACGTCGTAGCCGGCGTTGATCGCCTCGGACCGCTCGCGGTCGCTGCGCGGTGCCAGCCGGCCGTAGAGCGCGCCGCCGAGGCACTTCATCGCGCAGGCGGTGATGACGCCCTCGGGGGTGCCGCCGACGCCGACCGACAGGTCGACCCCGGTGTCGGGACGGGCCGCCATGATGGCGCCGGCCACGTCACCGTCGAAGATGAAGGCGATGCGGGCACCGGCCTCGCGGATCTCGCGGACCAGCTGCTCGTGCCGCGGTCGATCCAGCACGCTGACGGTCACGTCGGCAGGATGGGTCCCCTTGGCCTTGGCGACCCGGCGGATGTTCTCGCCGATCGGCGCCTCGAAGTCGATCACGTCCGCGGCCAACGGGCCGGTGGCGAGCTTGTCCATGTAGACGAACGGCCCGGGATCGAACATGGTGCCGCGCTCGGACAGGGCGATGACCGCGAGCGCGTTCGGCAGCCCCTTCGCGGTCAGCGTCGTGCCCTCCACGGGGTCCACCGCGATGTCCACCGCCGGCGGGGAACCGTCCCCGATCAGCTCCCCGTTGTAGAGCATCGGGGCCTCGTCCTTCTCCCCCTCCCCGATCACCACGATGCCGTCCATCGGGATCTGCTCGAGGATCCCCCGCATCGCATCGACGGCGGCCTGGTCGGCGGCCTCCTTGTCGCCGAAGCCCATGCGCCGGGCGGCGGCCATCGCCGCGGCCTCGGTCACCCGGACCATCTCCAGCGCGAGGTTGCGGTCGGAGGCGCCGAGGCCCTTCGGGCCGGCGGCGCTGCTGTCCGTACGGTCCGTGCTGTCGGTCATGACCTGCTCCCTGGTCGCGGCCCGGGACCTCCCTGACGGCCCCGTCACACCGGAGACCCACGCTAGGGAGCCGTCCCGGCCCAGGCAACGGTCCGTGCGGCCGCTCCGTCGAGCGCCGGGCGTCGCGCGGTGAGACGGCGCCGCGACGCGCTGGCTCGCGCCGGGCAGCCCGCTGTCGTAGCGTGTGTGGTCGCTCCCGACCCCCGGGACCTACCGCCGTGGCGCCTGCCGACGCCCTGTGCGCGCCCCGCCCCCCGACGAGGATGACCGTGAACGACGCCACGACCCTAGGCTCACAGCTGGAGCGCCTGGCCCGCAACCTGCGCTGGTTCGCCGACCGACCGACCCGGCAGCTGTTCGCCGACCTGGCCGAGCGCGTCCCGGACGTCGACGGCCGTGACCCGATGGCCGTCTTCCACGCCCTCGATGACGGGCGGCTGGCCGACCTCGCCGCCGACCCCGCCTGGCGAGACCGCATCGAGCGGCTCGCGGTGAGCCTGGAGGGAGAGCTCGCGGGCGCGCCGGAGCTCGGCCGCGGGGCCCGGGTGGTGGCCTACCTGTCGGCGGAGTTCGGGCTCTGTGACCCCCTGCACACCTACTCCGGTGGCCTCGGGGTCCTGGCCGGCGACCACCTCCGGTCCGCCTCCGACCTCGCGGTGCCGTTGGTCGCGGTCGGACTGGCCTACCGGGACGGCTACTTCACCCAGGTCGTCGACGAGCACGGCAACCAGCACGCGCTGCCGGCCACCAACGATCTCGAGGCTTCCGCCGCCGAGCCGGTCGTGGACCGGGCCGGGGAGCGGTTGACCGTGACCGTGCCCATGGGGGACGGTGAGGTCACGGTCCAGGCCTGGCGCGTCGCGGTCGGCCGGGTCCCGCTCGTGCTGCTCGACACCGACGTGGAGGGCAACACCGACCACCACCGCGCCATCACCCGGCACCTGTACGGCGGGGACAAGGACACCCGCATCCGGCAGGAGCTGGTCCTGGGCGTCGGTGGCGTGCGGATGCTCGAGGCGATGGGGATCCATCCCTCCCTCTACCACCTCAACGAGGGCCACGCCGCCTTCGCCGCGCTCGAGCGGCTCGGGGTGCACCGCCGCGCCGGCCTGGACCTCGACGCGGCGCTGGCGGCGGTGCGCGAGGAGCTGCACTTCACGACCCACACCCCGGTGCCGGCCGGGCACGACACGTTCGACCACGGCCTGGCCGCGTACCACCTGCGTCCGCTCAGCGACCACCTCGGCATCGCCTTCGAGGGCCTGTGGTCGCTGGCGACCGGCGAGGGGTTCCCGACCTGGAACCAGACCGTGCTCGCGCTCAAGCTCGCGAGCCGGACCAACGGGGTGGCCCGCCTGCACGGCGAGGTCTCCCGGTCGATGTTCGCGTCCCTGTGGCCGGAGCGGGAGGTCGCCGACGTCCCGATCGACCACGTCACCAACGGGGTGCACCCCACCTCGTGGACCGGCCCCGAGATCGCGGAGCTGCTCGACACGCACGTCCCGGGCTGGCGCCGCGGGACCGACCCGTCCGCCTGGCAGGCCCTGCGCGGTGTCGACCGTCACGTGCTCTGGCAGGCACGCAGCCAGGCACGCGCCCGGCTGCTCGAGGGCGTGCGGGCACGGATCGCCACGCGTGCAGCCCGGACCCACGGGCCCGCTGGCGGCGACGGCCTGGACCCCGAGGCGCTCACGATCGGGTTCGCCCGCCGGTTCGCGACCTACAAGCGCGGCACGCTCATGCTGCGCGACATGGACAGGCTCGGGGCGATCCTGTCCGACACCGATCGGCCGGTGCAGATCCTCGTGGCCGGCAAGGCCCATCCGGCGGACCGGGACGGGCAGGCCGTCCTGCGCCAGCTCGTGCAGGCCTCGGGTGACCCGCGACTGGCCGGCCGGCTGGTCTTCCTCGAGGGCTACGACCTCGAGCTCGGGGCGCTGCTGACCTCCGGCTGCGACGTGTGGCTGAACACCCCGCTGCGACCGAAGGAGGCCTCGGGCACCTCCGGCATGAAGGCGGCCATGAACGGTGCCTTGAACCTGTCGGTGCTGGACGGCTGGTGGGACGAGGCGGTCAGCGACCAGCAGCCGCAGGCCGAGGCCGGCATCGGGTGGTCGATCGGCGACCGCACCCCGATCGCGGACGCGGCCGAGCGCGACAGCGCGGACGCCACCGAGCTGTACCGGCTCCTGGCCGAGGAGGTCGTCCCGACCTTCCACGACCGCGACCAGCGGGGGCTGCCGCAGCGCTGGCTGACCATGGCCCTGGACGCGATCGTGCTGCTGTCGCCGGTCTACTCCACCCACCGCATGGTGGCGGACTACGCCGCGCGCTACGGCGTGCCGGTGCGCTGAGGTCGCCCGGGTCGCGCCACAGGATCCACGCGCCACGCCATCGCCGGATGCCCTCCACTAGGGTCGGCCTGGGGCGGCTGCCACGCCCCGGATCGCGCTCCCGGGCCGTTCGGGAGCGTCCGCGACGGCTGCCGCCGCGCCGCCACACCGACCCCGGTGGGAGGGACCGATGACCGCGAGGAACCCGAACGTCTTCAGCCTGGTGCTGGCCGGTGGGGCCGGCAACCGACTCCAACCCCTGACCCGAGATCGCGCCAAGCCCGCGGTGCCCTTCGGCGGCAACTACCGGCTCATCGACTTCGTGCTGTCCAACCTGGTCAACTCCGGGATGCGCAAGATCGCGGTCCTGACCCAGTACAAGAGCCACAGCCTCAACGCCCACATCGCCAAGACGTGGCGGATGTCGCAGATGCTGGGCAACTACGTCTCGGCCGTCCCCGCGGCGATGAACGACGGCGAGCGGTGGTTCTCCGGCTCGGCGGACGCGATCTACCAGAACCTCAACCTCATCCGGGACGAGGCCCCCGACTACATCGCGGTGTTCGGCGCCGACAACCTGTACCGCATGGACGCCTCGCTGATGCTCGAGCAGCACATCGCCTCCGGCGCCGGGGTCAGCGTCGCCGGGCTCCGGGTCCCCATCGAGGAGGCCCACGCCTTCGGCATCATCGAGCCCGGAGCGGACGGCTCCATCGCCGCGTTCCGTGAGAAGCCGAGCGACCCGGTCGGCCTCGCCGACGACCCGACCCAGGTCTTCGCCTCGATGGGCAACTACCTGTTCACCACCGAGGCCCTCGTCGACGCGATCGTGCGCGACAACAAGGACGCCGACAGCAAGCATGACATGGGTGGCAGCATCATCGTCGACATGGTCGAGCGCGGTGAGGCTGCGGTGCACGACTTCTCCAAGGACAACGACGTTCCCGGTTCGACCGACCGGGACCGGGGCTACTGGCGCGACGTCGGGACCATCGACGCCTACTACGACGCGCACATGGACCTGATCAGCGTCCACCCGATCTTCAACCTCTACAACGACCGCTGGCCGATCTACACCTGGCACGCACCCTTCCCGCCGGCCAAGTTCGTGTTCGACACCGACGACCGGCGCGGGACGGCGTTGGACTCGATGGTCTGCTCCGGGGTCGTCGTCTCCGGCGGGACCGTGCGCCGCTCGGTGCTCTCCCCCGGCGCCCACGTCCACACCGGTGCGCTGATCGAGGACAGCGTCCTGCTCCACGGCGTCGAGGTCGGCCGCCGGGCGGTGATCCGTCGCGCCATCATCGACAAGGGGGTCTACGTGCCACCGGACGCGCAGATCGGCGTCGACCTCGAACGTGACCGCCAGCGCTTCCACGTCTCCGAGGGGGGCGTGGTCGTGATCGGCAAGCACGACGTCATCCCGCAGGACTGAACACCTGCGCCCAGGCAACCGAGGAGCACCCACGTGAGCGAGCTACAGGTCGGACTGCTGACCAAGGAGTACCCACCGGAGGTCTACGGCGGTGCGGGCGTGCACATCGCGGAGCTGGCCCGGGCACTTGCGCCGCTCGTGGACGTGCGCGTGCACGCCTTCGGGGCCGAGCGCGACGACCCGCTGGTCGCCGGCAGCTACCGCGAGTGGGACGCCCTGGCCGGTGACGCGCCGGAGCTGGCGGCGCTCAGGACCGTGTCCGCCGACCTGCTCATCGCCGCCGGTGTCCGGGGCGTCGACCTGGTCCACAGCCACACCTGGTACGCGAACCTCGCCGGTCACCTCGCCAAGCTGATCCACGGGGTGCCGCACGTGGTCACCACCCACAGCCTGGAGCCGCTGCGGCCGTGGAAGGCCGAGCAGCTCGGCGGTGGCTACGCCCTGTCCAGCTTCTGCGAGCGCACCGGCGTGGAGCACGCCGACGCCGTCATCGCCGTGTCGCAGGGGATGCGCGACGACGTCCTGGCCGCCTACCCGGCGGTCGACCCCGCCAAGGTCCGCGTGATCCACAACGGCATCGACCCGGACGACTGGCAGCCCGACCACTCCCTCGACGCCCTGCATGAGCACGGGGTCGACCCGGACCGCCCGAGCGTGGTGTTCGTGGGCCGGATCACCCGGCAGAAGGGGGTCGTCCACCTCCTCGACGCCGCCGAGCACCTGCCTGCCGGCACCCAGCTGGTCCTGTGCGCCGGCGCGCCGGACACCAAGGAGATCGCCGAGGAGTTCCGGACCCGTGTCGCGGAACTCGCCGACGCCCCCGCCGACATCATCTGGATCGACGAGATGCTGCCGCGGCACAAGGTCATCCAGCTGCTCACCCATGCGCAGGTCTTCGCCTGCCCGTCGATCTACGAGCCGTTCGGGATCGTGAACCTGGAGGCCATGGCCTGCGGCACCGCCGTGGTCGCCAGCGCCGTGGGCGGCATCCCCGAGGTGGTCGTCCCGGGCGAGACCGGCACGCTGGTACCGCTGACGCCCGGCGACGATGCGATGGGTAGCCCCGCTGACCCGGCGGCCTTCGCCCGGGACCTGGCGACCGCGATCACCGAGCTGCTCGACGACCCGGACCGGGCCGCCGCGATGGGGGTCGCCGGCCGGGAGCGGGTCGAGTCCACGTTCGCCTGGACCGCGATCGCCGAGCGGACCGCCGCGCTGTACCGCGAGCTCGTCGCCGGCTGAGCCGCCGCCGGTCCCCCTCCGGAGCCCACGTGCGCATCCTGCTGCTGACCTGGGAGTACCCGCCGCACGTCGTCGGCGGCCTCGGCCGTCACGTCGGTGCCCTGGCCCGATCGCTGGCGGACGAGGGACACGAGGTGCACGTCGTCACCCGCGACCTGCCCGATGCGCCCGACATCCAGGACAGCATCGAAGACGGCGTGCACGTGATCCGCATCCCCGAGGCGCCCCCGGTGATCGGCTTCGACCAGCTGGTCGCGTGGGTGCTCGCGTTCAACAACCGGATCCAGGCCGTCGCCGGCCGGCTCCTGCGCGAGCAGGAGTTCGACGTGGTCCATGCGCACGACTGGCTGGTCGCCTACGCCGCCGCGGGGCTGAAGGAGACCTGGGACGTCCCCGTGGTGGCCACGGTCCACGCCACGGAGTACGGCCGGCACCAGGGCTGGCTGCCGGGGCCGATGAACAAGCTGATCCACCAGATCGAGTGGTGGCTGACCTACGAGGCCCGCAGGGTGATCGTCTGCTCCGACTACATGCGTGAGCAGCTCGAGGGGATCTTCGCCCTGCCCCACGACAAGCTCGACGTCGTCCCCAACGGCGTGGATGTGCGTGACTTCGCCGTCGATCCGGACGAGGCGACGACGATGCGGGCCACCCTGACCGGGCCCCGCACCCGCATGATCCTGTTCGCGGGCCGGCTCGAGTACGAGAAGGGGGTCCAGACCCTGCTCGCCGCCCTGCGCCACGTGCGCGAACGGGTCGGGCCGACCCGGCTGTACGTCGCCGGGGTCGGGACCTACTCCGAGGAGCTGCATCGCGAGGTCAGGCGGCTCAAGCTGCAGCGGCACGTGCGCTTCACGGGGTTCCTGGCCGACCGGGAGCTCCGGTTGCACTTCGGCGCCGCGGACGTCGCGGTGGTGCCCTCGATCTACGAGCCGTTCGGCCTGGTCGCCGTCGAGGCGATGGCCTGCGGCACCCCGGTGGTGGTCGGCGACACCGGCGGCCTGCGCGAGATCGTGGCGGACGGCTCCGGGCTGTCGTTCACGCCACAGGAGCCCGAGGAGCTCGCGGACGCCCTGGTGCGGGTCCTGACCGAACCCGACCTGGCGCGGACGCTGGTCCGGCGCGGCCACGCCCGGGCCCGGGACCGCTACGACTGGGGTGCGGTCGCGCGACGCACCGTGCAGGTCTACGAACAGGCCCGCGCCGAGGAGACGGCCCTCAGGGCACGCCAGCGGGCGCCGCTGCGTCCGCAGCTGCGCGCCGCGCCGATCCTGGAGCTCGACGAGACGGGTTGAGCGGCCCCGGACCATCCGACCGGGCGTGCCACGTCCGGCCGGTGTGCCGTCCACGGTGAGCTACCGTCGCACCGACCGCACCCACCGCACCCACCGCGGCGACACGATCACCACGACCACGTCACCGACCGCAGCTCCGTCACCCCGGGGCCGCCTCCTGCTGGTCGGGGCCGCCCTGAGCCTCGGGCTGGTCCTGACCGCAGCCGCGGTGCTCCAGGCGTTCGACGCGGTCGGGGACGACCGCGCCGTCGATCCGAGCCTCGAACCGTCGGCGACGCAGGGGGAGGCCGACCCGATGCCGGGGCCGACCACCGAGCCGGACCCCGACCCGGCGGCGCCACCGGCGACCGACCCGGCCACGATCGCCGTCAGCGCGCAGGGCGACCTGCCGGAGGGCCTGCCGGGCCGGGCCGAGACCGACCCCGCCCTGGTGGCGTCCACCGTGGTCCACGGGGACACGCTCGGCCTGGTCGCCACCTGGGACGCGAACGGCACCCCGGTCGACGCGCTGCCCCCCGGGTGGCGCTTCCCCGTGGAGGTACTCGCGGTCGAGCCCACCAGCTACGCCGCGATCCTCGGGGCCACGGCGGTCGCCACCCTCGCGGCCGACGAGGCCCTGCTGTCGGCCAGCGGTGCGGCGGTCCGCCGGCTCGGGGTGGGCGGGCGGCTGCGCTTCGTCGACGGTACGGAGCTGACCGTGGCCGGGGTGCTCCCCGACGAGCTGCTCGGGGCCGGCGAGGTGGTCGTGACGACCGCGAGCCCGCTGGCCCCGGACCGCCCCCGCTACCTCCTGGCGACCCGTGCCGATCCCGACGACGACCAGGCGCTCGAGCCCTACCGCGAGGTGGACGGGACCGGCCTGGTGCACGCCGTCGGTGGCGAGGTGCCGGTGCTGCGCCACGCCGCGGACGTGATGGCACCCGCCCGGCTCAAGCGTGCCTTCGGGGAGTTCGCGATCACCGACGGGCCCGGGCGCTGGGTCCAGCAGGGTGCGACCTGGCTGCGTGAGGCGTACCGGGAGCGGGAGGTCCCGATCATCGGGCTGCTCGAGTGCCACGAGGCCATGTTCACCCCGCTGTCGGCTGCCCTGCAGGAGCTCGTCGACCGCGACCTCGCCCACCTGATCGACCCGTCGGACTCCGACGGCTGCTGGGCACCCCGGGTGCAGGCGGGCACGACGCTGTCCAGCCACGCGTGGGGCATCGCCATCGACCTCAACGTCCAGGGCAACCACTACGGGGCGACGCCGACCATGCCCGACGAGGTGATCGAGACCTTCGTGCGGCACGGCTTCGTCTGGGGCGGCGACTGGCTGATCCCGGACGGCATGCACTTCGAGCTGGTGGTCGACCGGCCGCCCGGTGACCGCTGGGCGGGCGAGGGGGCGACCGGCCGGTGACGGGGCCGCCCAGACGACGGTCAGGCCGGGCGCGCCTCCCGCAGCGCCGCGGTGACCCGCGCCGCCAGGTCGTGCCGGCGCAGCTCCTCCAGGGCGACCGGCAACGGTAGGCACCAGTTGTCGGGCCGCTGGGTCGCGTCCGTGCCGGGGACGTTGATGCGGTGCGTGGCACCGATCGCGTCCTCCAGCTGGGCGACGACCACGTCGCAGCCCGCGCCCGCCAGGAGCCGAGCGGCGGCCACGCAGGCGTCGGCCAGCGGCGCGTCCTCGGCGACCCCCGCACGTCGGGCCAGGTCAGCCCGCATGCGCTCGATGCGGTCGAGATCAGCGGTCACACCCGCATCCTGCAACACCTCCAGGTCGGCGCGGGTCCACAGCCCACCGACCGACGGCAGGTCGTGCGTGGAGATCGAGCCGAGCCCGCGATGGTCCCAGTCGGCGGGCTCCTGGTCCTCGAACCACAGCACCCGGTAGCGCAGCATCCCGCGCCCGACCAGGTCCTCGCGCACCCCGTCCATCACCGTGCCCAGATCCTCGCCGACGACGTAGGCCCCCGCACGGTGGGCCTCCAGGGCGAGGATGTCCAGCAGCGCGGCGCGGTCCTGGTCGACGTAGGTCCCGGCCCGCGGCCCCGCCGGCGGGATCCAGAACAGCCGGTAGAGCCCGAGCACGTGGTCGATGCGCAGCGCCGCGGCGTGGCGGAAGGCGGCCCGGAGCGTCTCGATGAAGGGCCGGTAGGCCGCCTGGCGGAGCTTCCAGGGCACGAAGGCCGGCAGCAACCAGTCCTGCCCGTCCGGACCCAGCTCGTCCGGCGGGGCGCCGACGGTGGTGTCCCGGGCGAGCACCGCCTGCCACTCCCACGCGTCCGCGCCCTCCGGGTCGAACCCGATCGGCAGGTCCCGCATGAGCGGAGCGGCGGCGCCCGCAGCCCGCAGCTGCTCGTCGAGGTGCCACTGCAGCCAGGTATGGAAGGTCAGCCGGTCGGCCTCGTCGGCAACGACCGCCGCGACCGCCGGCGCATCCGGGTCCTGCAGCTCGCGCGGCCAGCGACGGAACCCGGCGCCGTAGCGCTCGCTCAAGGTCTCGAAGGTGGCGAAGCGGACCAGCGCGTCGCCCTGCTCGGCCTGGTAGGCCGCGAAGCGCGGGTCGGGCTCACGGCGTCCCTGGAGCTCCCAGAGCCGTTCCATCGCCGCCCGCTTGGCCGCCACGACCCGGGCCCGGTCGATGCGCTCCCCGTCGCCGCGCGCGTGGGTCGCCAGCTCCTCGAGGGTGTCGGGCCCGAGCTGCTCGATCCCCGGCACGGCATGGATGGCGAGGTACAGCGGGTCCCGGAAGCGCCGGGAGGAGGGGAAGTAGGGGCTCTGCTCGCGGTCCGCCTCGTGGACGACCGCGTCCATCGGGCTGACCAGCAGGGTGCGGGCCCCCTCGGACCCCGCCCAGGCGGCAAGGCGGCGCAGGTCGTCGAGGTCACCGACACCCCAGGAGTGGCGTGAGTGGACCGCGTACAGCTGGACCGCGAACCCCCAGATCCGCGCCGGGTGGGACGGGGCGATCCCCGGGCTCGAGATGATCGTCGTGACCCGACCGTCGTCGCGATGGAGCCGGTGGTAGCCGAGCGGCAGCTCGGCCGGGAGCGGCCCGTCGATCCGCAGCCGCGCCCCATCCTCGAGCTCGAGCTCACCCGGCGGGACCCAGGCACCCCGCTGTGGACCGGTGACCACGACCGCGTCGGTGCCGTCCGGGACGCTCTCGCCGGCACGGACGTCCATCGCGGTCAGCAGCTGCTGCGCGGCCTCCTCGCTCAGGTCGTAGCGGGTCCCGAAGGCATCGTGGTAGGTGCTCCAGATGCCGAGCGTCGCGAGCTGTGCGTGGTCCATCCTCACTCCTTCACGTACAGCGCGACCGGGAACCCCGCCAGCAGCTCGGTCACGGTGCGCTCACCGCCGTCGACGCGGCGCCCGGCGAGGACATCCCGGTAGTGGCCGTCCGGCAGGTGCAGGGTCGTGTCGCCGAGGTCGAGCGCACCGGGCGGTCCGGCCAGCTGTGCCACGCGGCAGGGTGCCACCGCGACCGCACCCTCCCCCCGCACCGCGGCCCAGACGTGCCGGGCGTCACGACCCCGCGCCCACAGGGGGGTGAAGGATGCGCCGGGGGCGAGCAGGTCGGGCCGATCACGGCGAAGCCGCAGCGTCTGGCGGACGACCCACAGCTTCGCACGGCCGTCGTCGAGGTCGGCCAGGAGCTCGGCTGCAAGCTCCGGTCCCGGCGTGCGACCCGCGAGCACGGCTGCCAGGGCCGCCAGCCGGTCGTGGTCCACCGGACGACGGTTGTCGGGATCGACCAGCGAGCGGTCCCAGACCTCGGTGCCCTGGTAGGTGTCCGGGACGCCGGGGGCCGTCAGCTTCGTCACCGTCATGGCGAGCGAGGTGACGTGCCCGGCCGCGGCGATCACCGCGACCGCCGCACGGATGCGCCCGACCAGGACGGGGTCCTCGCACAGCGCCCGGGCGTAGCGCTCCAGCGTCGCCTCGTAGGCCTCGTTGGGCCGCAGCCAGTCGGTGATCTCCTTGCCCTCACGCACGGCCTTCGTCAGGTACCCGGTCAACCGGTCGCCGTCGATCGGCCACGTGCCGACCGCGGTCTGCCAGGCGAGGTGCTCGTGGGCGGGCAGCGGCCAGGTGCCCTCGCCGTCGGCGGCCGGCACGCGCAGCTGCGCCGTGGCGGCCTGGAGGTCGGCGACCGTGGCCACCCACCAGCCGGGCCGCTGGGACAGCACCGCGAGCCGTGCGCGGACGTCCTCGCTCCGCTTGGTGTCGTGGGAGGAGGACAGCCGCATCGTCGCGGGCCGGTGGGCCGCCACCTCGACGTCCAGCCCGTGCAGCGCGGCGACCGAGGTCCCGACCTCGCCCGGATGCGAGCCGACCTCGTTGACGGCGGTGAACCGGGTGTCGCGGTACAGGACCGTGTCCTCGACGCCCTTGGCGATGGCGGGCCCGGTCAGCTGCTGGAAGGCGGTGACGAACGTGGCCGTCGCCTCGTCCGCGGCGCCGGACAGCAGCACCTCGCCGAGCCGCGCGACGGTGTCGGCCAGGTCCGGCAGCCGCGCCGTCGCGTGCGCCGTGGCGCGCGCCACCAGGGCCGCATCGCGCGGGTCGACGGGCGCGCGACCCGGCCGCAGGTAGGTCCGGTAGACCGGCCAGACCACGAGCAGCTCGGTCAGGGCACGGGCGAGCTCGTCCGCGTCGACGTCCGGCAGGACCTCGGCGGCGAAGGCCGCGATCCGGGTGCGCTCCGCACCGAAGAGGACCTCCAGCGCGGTGCGCTTGGCGTCGTCCACCAGCCGACCGCGGTGCAGCTCGGTCCCGGTCAGGCGCGTCTGGAGGTCGTCCAGGATCTCCCCGGCAGCGGGATCGAGGTGGATGCCCAACGTCGGGGCGGCCAGCTCGTAGCCGACGGTGCCGGCCACCGGCCACTCGGGTCGGAACCGCTCGCCGTGCTCGAGGATCTTCTCGATCACCACGTACGGTTCGGGCCCGACCGCGGCCCGGAGGTCCTCGAGGTAGCCGACCGGATCCGCGAGACCGTCCGGGTGGTCGATCCTCAGGCCGTCGATCGTCCCGTCCGCGACCAACGGCAGGATGGCCGCGTGCACGTCGGCGAAGACCGCCGGGTCCTCGACCCGCACGGCCCCGAGGGTGTCGATGTCGAAGAAGCGCCGGTGGTCGAGCTCCTGGTTGGCCCGACGCCAGAACCCGAGCTGGTGATGCTGGTGGTCGAGCAGGGCCGCGAGCACGCCCCGGTCCCCACGGCATCGCCCGATGCTGCCCGTCACGTCGGTGGGGTCGAGTCCGACGGCCTCCAGGCTGCCGGCGGCGACCGGCCAGGCGTGGTCGTGGTAGGCGATGCGCCAGGCGGGGACGCGACCGTCGTCGACGTGCGCGAGCTGCAGGGCGTCGTCGGCGAGCGCCTCCTCGAGCCGCTCCCCGAGCTCGGGGACCAGCAGGGTCGGTTGCCCGTGCGTTCCCTGCTGCCAGTGGACGTCCAGGTGCCGGCCGTAGCGGCCGTCGGGACCGTGGGCCAGGGTGTCCCACCACCACGGGTTGCCGGGACTGACCAGGCCGACGTGGTTGGGGACGATGTCGACCAGCAGCCCGAGGCCGCACTCGTGGGCGGTCGCAGCCAGGGCGCGCAGGCCCGCCTCGCCGCCGAGGCTGCTGCGGATGCGGCCCGGGTCGATGACGTCGTAGCCGTGCATCGAGCCGGGGACGGCCTCCAGCACCGGGGAGAGGTACAGGTGGCTGATCCCGAGGTCGAGCAGGCGGGGCACCAGCCGTTCGGCGTCGGCGAAGGTGAAGCCGTCGTGCAGCTGGACCCGGTAGGTGGCGCGGACCGGCCGGTCCTTCGGCCCCGTCCCGGGAACCCGGGCCGGCCCGGCGACGGTGGTCATGCCCGGACCTTCCGGAGCTCGCGCAGCAGCACCATCCCGCGGGCCGGCACGATGCGCTCCTGCCCGAGCGCGAGCTCCTCGCGGACGTCCTCCGGCTCGCGCAGTCGCGGCTCGTCGGTGTCCAGGACGACCACGAAGGTGGCCTTCGGCCCCTCGGCCGGGATCGTGAACGCCAGCTCCTCGTAGTGGGCGTTGATGAGCAGCAGGAACGAGTCGTCCTCGACCATGTGGCCGCGCTCGTCCTTGGACGCGAGCCCGGCCCCGTTGAGGAAGATCTGGAGCGACTTGGCGAACCCGGTCTCCCAGTGCTCGTCCGACATCAGCTCCCCGTCGGGGGTGAGCCAGGCGATGTCACTGAACCGCTCGCCACGCACGGTCCGGCCCTCGAAGAACCGCTTGCGCCGGAAGACCGGGTGGGCGTTGCGCAGGCGGATGAGCGCCTGCGACCAGGCCAGCAGGTCACGGTCGACCGTCTCCCAGTCGAACCAGGAGATCCGGTTGTCCTGGGCGTAGCCGTTGTTGTTCCCGCCCTGGGTCCGACCGAGCTCGTCGCCGCCGAGCACCATCGGTACCCCCTGGCTGAGCAGCAGGGTGGTGAGCAGGTTGCGCTGCTGGCGGGCGCGCAGGCGCAGCACCTCGGGGTCGGTGGTCTCGCCCTCCTCGCCACAGTTCCAGGACCGGTTGTCGTCGGTGCCGTCCCGGTTGTCCTCACCGTTGGCGTGGTTGTGCTTGTCGTTGTAGGACACCAGGTCGTGGAGGGTGAACCCGTCGTGGGCGGTGACGAAGTTGATCGAGGCGCTCGGGCGGCGCCGGTCGGACTGGTACAGGTCGCTGGAGCCGGTGAACCGGGCGGCGAACTCCGGGACGGTCTCGTCCACGCCGCGCCAGAAGTCCCGGACGGTGTCGCGGTAGGCACCGTTCCACTCCGACCACAGCGGCGGGAAGTTGCCGACCTGGTACCCGCCCTCGCCGATGTCCCACGGCTCGGCGATCAGCTTGGTCTGGGAGATGACCGGGTCCTGCTGGATGACCTCGAAGAAGGTCGACAGCCGATCGACGTCGTGCAGCTCACGGGCCAGGGTGGAGGCGAGGTCGAAGCGGAACCCGTCCACGTGCATCTCGGTGACCCAGTACCGCAAGCTGTCCATGATCAGCTGCAGCACGTGGGGATGGCGCATGTTCATGGAGTTGCCGGTGCCGGTGTAGTCCATGTAGTAGCGCGGGTCGTCGTCGACCAGGCGGTAGTAGGCCTGGTTGTCGAAGCCCTTCATGCTCAACGTCGGACCGAGGTGGTTGCCCTCCGCGGTGTGGTTGTAGACCACGTCGAGGATGACCTCGATGCCGGCCTCGTGCAGGGTCCGGACCATGCGCTTGAACTCGGGCACGACCCGTTCGGCCTCGACCGAGGCGTAGGCGTCATGGGGCGCGAGGAACGCGATGGTGTTGTAGCCCCAGTAGTCGCTCAGGCCCTGGTCGACGAGGTGGTGCTCGTGCAGGAACCGGTGCACCGGCAGCAGCTCGATCGCGGTCACCCCGAGGTCGACCAGGTGCTGGACGACCGCGGGATGCGCCAGCCCCGAGTAGGTGCCGCGCTGGTGCTCCGGCACCGCCGGGTGCTGCATCGTCAGGCCCTTGACGTGAGCCTCGTAGATGACCGTCTCGTTCCAGGGGGTACGGGGCGGTCGGTCGTTGCCCCACTCGAAGTACGGCTGGGTGACGACCCCCTTGGGCACGTGCCGGGCGGAGTTGCGGGTGTTCATCGGCCCATCGGGGTCCCCGAACCGGTACCCGAACACCGACTCGCCCCAGGTCAGCTCACCGACGACCGTCTTGGCGTACGGGTCGAGGAGGAGCTTGTGGGGGTTGCAGCGCAGCCCCTTGGCCGGGTCGTAGGGACCGTGGACGCGGTAGCCGTAACGGGTCCCGGGGGCGATGTCGGGTGCGTAGCCATGCCAGACCGACCCCGTGACCTCCGGGAGCGGGATGCGCTCCTCCCGCCCGCGGGCGTGGAAGACGCACAGCTCGACCTTCTCCGCCACCTCGGAGAAGACGGAGAAGTTGGTGCCGTACCCGTCGAAGGTCGCCCCCAACGGGTAGGCGCGGCCTGGCCACAGCTCGGTCATGTCGGGGGCCTCTCCGTGGTTCCGGCGCGCACGAGCACGCGCACGCTGCGGCGGGTCAGCGGCACCGTGAGCACGGGGCCGTCCTGGTCGTGGGGGCCGGCCGGATCCACGCCGCCGTGGCGCCGGCCGGCGGTCGTGAACCGCTCGGTCCACCCCCCGGGTGCCTCGGCGACCACGACGTCGAGGTCGCGGTCCTCGGCGTTGACCGCGATGACCACCGCGCCGTGGGGGCCGGCGCGGTGCAGGGCGAGCGCCTGCGCGCCCGGGACGACCGTCACGGCGACGTCCTCACCGGCCGGATCGGTCAGCACCGGCAGGCTGCGGCGCAGCGCCAGCAGGTCCCGGTAGAGCGTGAACATCGCCTCGTGGTCACCACCGTCGTGGGCCAGCGACAGGTCCAGGGTGGAGCGGCGGAAGGTGGCCTCGTCCTGGGGATCGGGGGCCTCGCCCTGCCAGGCGAACGCGGCGAACTCCTCGCGTCGGCCGGTCCGGACCGCCTCGATCAGCGCCTCGCCCTCGTGTGAGGTGAAGTACTGGAACGGGGCCGGTTCGGCGTACTCCTCCCCCATGAACAGCATCGGGACGTACGGCGAGGTCAGCAGCAGCGCCGCGGCGACCTCCAGCCCGGCGCTGTCGGTCAGCGCCGTGAGCCGCTCCCCCAGCATGCGGTTGCCGGTCTGGTCGTGGTTCTGGACGCAGACCACGAAGCGGTCGTACGGCACGTCCCGGGCCGGGCGACCGACGGTGCGGCCGCGGTGCTCGGAGTAGCGGCCGGCGAACACGTAGCGGTCCCGCAGCATCCGGGCGAGGTCGCCGAGCCCGGTGTGGTCCACGTAGTACCCGTCGCGTTCCCCGGTCAGCGCCACGTGGACGGCGTGGTGGAGGTCGTCGGCCCACTGGGCGTCGAGCCCGTAGCCACCGGCCTCGACGTCCCGCACGAGCCGGGGGTCGCACAGGTCCGACTCGGCGATGACGTGGACCGGCTTACCGAGCCGCGCGCCCTCTGCCTTGACCGCGGTGGTGAAGGCCTCCAGCAGGTGCACCGCCGAGGTGTCGACGATGCCGTGCACCGCGTCGAGGCGGAAGCCGTCGAGGTGGAGCTCACGCACGCACGCGATGCCGTGCTCCACGACGAAGCGTCGCACGCCGTCCGCGTGCTCGCCGTCGGTGTTCAGCCCCGGCCCCCAGGGGGTCCCCCGGGCCTCGGTCAGGTACGGCCCGAAGTCGTCGAGGTGGTTGCCCTCCGGGCCGACGTGGTTGTAGACCACGTCCAACCAGACCGCGAGGCCCCGGGCGTGGGCGGCGTCGACCAGACGGCGCAGCCCCCCGGGCCCGCCGTAGGTGTCCTGGACCGCGAAGGGCAGCACCCCGTCGTAGCCCCAGTTGCGGCCGCCGGAGAACTGCCAGGTCGGCAGCAGCTCGATCGTGGTCACCCCGAGCTCCACGAGGTGGTCGAGGTGGTCGGTCACCGCGTCGAAGGTGCCCGCCGGCGTGAAGGTGCCGACGTGGAGCTCGTAGACGGCCTGCTCGTGCAGCGGCGGCGCCCGGAAGCCCGCGTCGGTCCAGGCGAAGCTGGCCCAGTCGTCGATCGCGGACGGCCCCAGCGGCCCGGCGGGCTGCCACCTCGACGCCGGGTCGGCACGGTCCACGACCTGGCCGTCGCGGTGCAGACGGAACCGGTAGCGGGTCCCGGGCGCGACCTCGGTCACGGTCCCCGTCCACCAGCCACGGCCCGCAGCCGCGAGCGGGGAGACACGCGGTCCCGTGTCGGGATCGAGGACCACCTCGACGTGGTCGGCGCGCGGCGCCCACACGACCACGGCGGCCCGACCGTCCCCGAGCCAGGTGACCCCGGGACCCGGCAGGGTGCCAGGCGCGGTGTCGGCCGGGCTGGTGTCCGGGGCGGCCCAGGCGGGTCGGGGCACGGCGGTGTCCGCCGCGGGAGGGGCCGACATCCTCGAGCGGGGGGGAGCGGGATCGATCACGCGGTTGCCTCGGCGGTCGACTCGGCGGGGACGGGGGTGGGGATCGCGACGTCGAGGGCGACCGCGGCACGGGTCAGCTCCTCGAGCCACCGCACCGCGGCGGCGTCGCCCTGACGGGCGCGGCGTACGAGCGCGCCATGGTGCTGGGTCACCAGCTGCCACAGCACGTCCTGGGCCGGGGTCAGGTCGACCTCGAACGGCACCAGGTCGATGACCTCGATCAGATCACGGACCCGCTGCATCGTGCCGGCGTGCTGGGGCCCGAAGCTCGCGAGCGGGTCGAGGTCGACCACCAGCAACTCGGCGATCCGACCGGCGATGCGGGCGATGGACCCCGACAGGGTGTGGGCCAGCCCGTCGGTGTCGAGGTCGACCCGGAATCGGGCCGCCTCCTCGAGCAGCGACTCCACCCGTCCGGGATCGGCACCGGTGGTGCCGAGCTGGGACTCGAGCTCCGCGTTGAGCACCACCTCGGCGGCGCTGCGCAACGGCTTCGGCATCTCGGACTCGAGCTCGCTCAGGTAGCGCATCAGCGGGGCACGGCCGCGGTAGATGCCGCGGTAGGAGGCCTCGACCTCCTCCATCGTGGCGGCGAGCACCCGGTCGATGATGCGCTGCTGCTCGTCCCGGAACAGGTCGCGCAGGGTGAAGGGCTCCCCCTCGAAGTGGTGGTCGATGGCCCGGATGACCGCCGGGAAGTCGGCGGTCTGGAAGTGCCGATCGAGCTCGTCGCGGAGGCCGACGTAGAGGGCGTGGTCGCCCTGCACACGGACCCCGCACAGGAACGAGTGATCGCCGAGGTGCAGGACCGCGTAGTCGAAGGAGGCCTCGCCGTGGGTGACCACCGAGGTGACGGTGAGCTGGCCGACCACCAGCTGCGCCCGTCCGGCGCGCTCCCGATGCTCCTCGGTGCGCCGGATCTGGTAGGCGCCGATGCGTTCCGAGGAGCCGTACGGCTCCGACACGCTCGCGATGCCGAAGTGTGCCGCCACCTGGGCCAGGCCGACCGTCAACGGGCGGACCCGCTCGGTGTAGACCGCGGCCCCGTCGGGCACGGTGCGGTCGTTGGACTCCGCCTTGGCCAGGTTCTCGAGGAAGCGTGGCTCCAGGTCGTCCATGCCGGTGACGTCGCGTGCCAACTGCAGCGCGCGGGCCGCGTAGCGCAGGACCTGGACCGGCTCCGGCCGGGCCAGGTCCTCGAAGAACCAGCCGCAGCTGGTGTACATCAGCAGGGCGTGCCGCTGGAGCTCGAGCAGCTTCAGCGCCCGCATCTGCTCACCGCGGGTCCCGACGCGGCCGGTGTGGGCCTCGAGGAACGGCTCGAGGTTGCGGTCGCGATCCAGGATCACGTCGATGTAGGCGTCGCGTGCGGCCCACGGGTCGGCGAACACCTCCCCGCCGAGGCCCTCGAACACCGCCTCGAGCCCGGCCCACAGCTCGTCCAGGGCGGCCCGCAGCGGGGCCCGCCAGCGCTGCTGGGTCGACGGGTCCCCGCCACACCCGCAGTCGGAACGCCAGCGCTCGACCCCGTGCGCGCAGCTCCACGAGGAGGCCTGCAGCACCTGGGCCTCGTGGGTGACCTCGTGCCGTTCGAGGAAGGCGGCGTAGGTGACCAGCTCGACGTCGCCACGGGCATCGAGGTGGTCGAGGGCCGCGGCCAGCGCCATCTCGCCGTGGCGGTGGTGGTGCCCGTAGGACTCCCCGTCGGTGGCGATGTTGACCAGCTGCGGGCCGGAGCGGCCGTTGAACCCTTGGAGCAGCCGCTCCGCGAAGCGGCCCCCGTCGGCCAGCAGCCCCTCGAAGGCCACCCCCTGCGACAGCGGCCCGTCGTAGAAGAACACCGTGATGCTGGCACCCGACGGTAGGGGCACGCGGTAGGGCATGGTCGGGTCGACCCGCCCACCGCTGGCGTCCGTCCAGTGGTGCTGGCCGATGGCCCGGACCTGCGCCGCCTGGTACGGGGAGAGGACGGTGAACCGGATGCCCTCGGCGGCCAGCAGCTCGAGGGTGGCGTCGTCCGCGGCCGTCTCGGCCAGCCACATCCCGTCCGGCCGCCGACCGAACCGATGCTCGAAGTCCCGCACCCCCCAGCGGACCTGGGTCTGCGCGTCGCGCGGGTGCGCGAGCGGCATGATCGCGTGGTTGTAGACCTGGGCCATCGCCGAGCCGACCCCGAAGCGCTCGACGCTGAGCCGGTCGGCCGCGATGATGGCGGCGTAGGTCGCCGGCGCGGCCTCCTCCATCCAGGACAGCAGGGTCGGCCCGATGTTGAAGCTGATACGGGCGTAGTTGTTGACCAGCTGGGTGATGCGTCCGAAGCGGTCCAGGATGCGGGCACGGGTGTTGGGGTCGTAGCACTCCGCGGTGATGCGCTCGTTCCAGTCGTGGAACGGGTACGCCTCGGGCTGCCGCTCCACCAGCTCCAGCCACGGGTTCTCCCGTGGCGGTTGGTAGAAGTGCCCGTGCACACAGACGTAGCGATCCACAGGTGCTCCGGGGTGGTGGGAGCGACGAACACCGGCATCACCGGACGCATGCCGACGGTCGCGGACGACCGTCGGCCTCGCGCATCCCTAGCCTACGCGACCTGCCCGTCAGCGGCTGTCGGGCAGGAAGACCTCGACCGACAGCGGGGGCAGGGTCAACACCGCGGAGTGGGAACGTCCGTGGAACGGATGCGGCAGCGCCTCCACCGCGCCGAAGTTGCCCGCCCCGGAGCCGCCGTACTCGACCGCATCGGAGTTGAAGGCCTCCGTCCAGGTGCCGCCGTGCGGCAGCCCGACCCGGTAGTTCTCCCGCACCATCGGGGTCAGGTTGGCGACCACCACCGCGGCGGAGCCGTCCCGGGCGCGGCGCAGGTAGCTGACCACCGAGGACTGCCAGTCGCTGCCGTCCAGCCACTCGAACCCGAAGGGCTCGCTGTCGCCCTCGTGCAGGGCTGGCTCCTCGCGGTACAGGGTCGCGAGATCACGGACGCAGTGCAGCAGCATGCGGTGGTTCGGGTCCCCCTCGAACAGGTGCCAGTCCAGCGAGCGCTCGTGGGCCCACTCCGACCACTGCCCGAACTCGCTGCCCATGAACAGCAGCTTCTTGCCCGGTGTGGTGAACATGTAGCCGTAGAGCGCCCGCAGGTTGGCGAAGCGCTGCCAGGTGTCCCCCGGCATCTTGCCGAGCAGCGACCCCTTGCCGTGCACCACCTCGTCGTGGGACAGGGGCAGGGTGTAGTTCTCCGAGTAGGCGTAGATGGACCGGAACGTCAGCTGGTCGTGGTGGTACTTGCGGTGGATCGGGTCGTGCTGGAACACCTTCAGGGTGTCGTGCATCCACCCCATGTCCCACTTGAACCCGAACCCGAGCCCGCCGAGGTAGGTCGGGCGCGACACCATCGGCCACGAGGTGGACTCCTCGGCGAAGGTCTGCACGTCCGGGAAGCGCTGGAAGACCTCGGTGTTGAACCGGCGCAGGAACTCGATCGCCTCGAGGTTCTCGTTGCCGCCGTAGATGTTCGGGATCCACTCCCCGTCGTTGCGGGAGTAGTCGAGGTAGAGCATGGACGCGACCGCATCGACCCGCAGCCCGTCGATGTGGTACTCCTCGAGCCAGAACAGCGCCGAGGAGAGCAGGAAGGCGACCACCTCGGGCCGGCCGTAGTTGAAGATGTAGCTGGACCAGTCCGGGTGGAAGCCCTGCTTGGGGTCGGCGTGCTCGTACAGGTGCGTGCCGTCGAAGTTGCCGAGCGCGAACTCGTCGGTCGGGAAGTGGCTCGGCACCCAGTCGAGGATCACGCCGATGCCGGCCTGGTGGAGCTGGTCGATCAGGAACTTGAGGTCCTGCGGGGTGCCGTAGCGCGAGGTCGGGGCGAAGTAGCCGGTGGACTGGTAGCCCCAGGAGCCGTAGAACGGGTGCTCCATGATGGGCAGGAACTCCACGTGGGTGAAGCCCATCGCCTGGATGTGGTAGACGAGCGGCTCGGCCAGCTCCCGGTAGGTCAGCGGGCGGGACCCGTCCCCGGTACGCCGCCACGAGCCGAGGTGGAGCTCGTAGATCGACATCGGCGCGTCCAGGCCGTGGCGCT
>JBLRWQ010000032.1:0-34474 GCA_047921175.1 Nitriliruptoraceae bacterium
GCTGCTGCCGGCGGTCGTCGCCGTCGGCCGGTGGCTGGAGCGCCGCCAGGCGACCGGTCGGGTGGAGGCCGCGACCACCAGCGAGCCGGTCGCCTCACCAGCCGCGTAGCAGGGGCTTGCCCTCGGTGTAGCCGGCACGGGTCTGCACGCCGACCCGCGCCCGCTCGGCGAAGCCGGCCAGATCCTCGGCGCCGGTGTAGGTGCAGGCACTGCGGACCCCGGCCACGATCTGGTCGACGAGGTCCTCCACCCCCGGCCGGTCCGGATCGAGGTACTGCCGGCCGGAGGAGATGCCCTCCTCGAACAGCGCCTTGCGGGCCCGCTCGAAGGCGTCCTCACCCTTGGTGCGGACCTCGACCGCCCGGGCGGAGGCCATGCCGAACGAGACCTTGTAGGCCCGGCCGTCCGCGTCGCGCTCGAGGTCGCCGGGGGACTCGTAGGTGCCGGCGAACCAGGAGCCGATCATCACGTTGCTCGCCCCCGCCGCCAGCGCCAGCGCCACGTCCCGGGGGTGACGCACGCCTCCATCAGCCCAGACGTGCACACCGAGCGCGGCCGCGGACCCGGCGCACTCCAGCACCGCGGAGAACTGCGGTCGGCCCACGCCCGTGGCCATCCGCGTCGTGCACATCGCCCCCGGGCCGACACCGACCTTGACGATGTCCGCCCCGGCCTCCGCGAGGTCGCGGACACCCTCCCGGGTGACCACGTTGCCGGCCACCACCGGCACCGACGGGGTGAGGGAGCGGACCGCCGCCAGCGCCTCGAGCATGCGGTCCTGGTGTCCGTGGGCGGTGTCGAGCACGAGCACGTCGACACCCGCCTCCAGCAGCGCGGACGCGCGTGCCACGGTGTCCCCGCGGACCCCGATCGCCGCGCCGATCCGCAGCCGCCCCCGGTCATCGAGGGCCGGGTGGTACAGGGTGGACCGCAGCGCTCCGGGACGGGTCAGGAGCCCCCGCAGCCGGCCCTCGTCGTCGACGACCGGCGCCAGGCGGTGCCGGACCTCCGCCAGCTCGTCGAAGGCGGCCCGGACGGCCACCCGGTCGCTGATGACCTTGGGGTCCGTCGACATCACCGTCCCGACCTGGGTGAACCGGTCCGCCCCCTCGAGGTCGACCAGCGTCACCACACCGATCGGGTGGCGCCCCGCGTCCACGACCACGGCCGCGCCGTGCGCACGCTTCGGGATCAGGTTGAGCGCCTCGCCGACGGTGTCGCTGACCTCGAGGGTGATCGGGGTCTCGAACACCGGGTGGCAGGCCTTCACGCCGGCGACGACGTCGGTGACGATGTCGACGGGGATGTCCTGGGGGAGGATGGCGAGGCCGCCGCGGCGGGCCAGGGTCTCCGCCATCCGCCGCCCGGCAACCGCGGTCATGTTCGCCGCGACCAGGGGCACGGTGGTCCCGCTGCCGTCCCCGGTGGCGAGGTCGACGTCCATGCGCGAGGTGGACCGCGCAGGGCCGGGGACCAGGAACACGTCCTCGTAGGTCAGGTCGTGGCTCGGGGGTTGGCCGTCGAGGAAGCGCATCAGCGGTGCTCCTGGTCGTCCCGCCCGACGCTAGTGCGGGTGGTGCCGCGTGGTCGGGCGATGGCGGGCGCGCCCGTGGTTGCGCAGGGGAGGTAGCTCGATTAGAGTTGACTCAACGAACATCGAGGTAGATGGTGGCCACGCAGGTGCCCCGGGAGCTCGCGGCGCGGGCCGCGGTGCACCGTGCCCTGGGGGATACGCACCGTCTGGCCATCGTCGATGCGCTCCGGCTGTCCGACCGCCCCCCCTCGGAGCTGGCCCGCATCACCGGGCTCGGTTCGAACCTGGTGGCCTTCCACCTGACCGTCCTCGAGGACGCGGACCTGGTCGCCCGCACGCCGTCCCAGGGCGACGCGCGGCGTCGCTACGTCCGGCTCCAGCCACGCGCGCTGGCGACGCTCCTGCCGTCGCTCGACGTGGTGGCCGAGGACGTGCTGTTCATCTGCACCCACAACGCCGCCCGCTCCCAGTTGGCTGCGGCACTGTGGTCGCGGGCGACGGGCCGGCCGGCTCGCTCCGCCGGCTCCGAGCCGAGGGAGCGCGTCCACCCGCTCGCCGTCGCTGAGGCGGCACGTCACGGCATCGACCTGTCCGCGGCCACCCCCCACGGCTACGACGACGTCGCGGACGCGCCCGACCTGGTGGTGTCGGTGTGCGACCGGGCGCACGAGGCGGGCCCGCCGTTCGACGTTCCCACCCTGCACTGGAGCGTGCCCGACCCCATCGACGGCGGTCCCGCGGAGTTCGCCGCCGCCTACGCCGAGCTCGCCGCCCGCATCGAGGTCCTCGCTGGCAGCGCCCGGGCCGCTTGAGACGTCCGTCGGTCCCGGCGGCGCCCCCCACCACCGGAGCATCCCATGGCCATCCTGGAGCTCTCCCTCGCCCAGCGCCACTCGCTCGCGGAGGCCGCCGTCCGGCTGCAGCGCGAGTTCGACGGCACCTTCAACCTCGAGACCGTGCAGCGCTACCTCGACGACTCGCTCGCCAAGCTGTCGGCTGCCCGCTACCTCGACTACGTGTCCCTGCTCGCGGAGCGCTTCGCCCGCGAGCGCCTCACCTCGATCGCCAAGATGGAAGGTCTACTCGTGTCCGACACCCCCACCGTGCTGTTCCTGTGCGTCCACAACGCCGGTCGCTCGCAGATGGCTGCCGGCTGGCTGCGCCACCTCGCCGGGGACCGTATCGACGTCCTCTCCGGCGGCTCGGCGCCCGCCGAGTCGATCAACCCGTCCGCGGTCGAGGCCATGGCGGAGCGCGGCATCGACATCGCCGACCAGTTCCCGAAGCCGTGGACGGAGGAGACGGTCGGCGTCGCGGACGTGATCGTGTCGATGGGGTGCGGTGACGCCTGCCCCGTCCTACCCGGCAAGCGCTACCTCGACTGGGAGCTGGAGGACCCGGCCGGCAAGGGCGTGGACTCGGTCCGTCCGATCCGCGACGACATCGAGCAGCGCGTGCGCGGCCTGATGGCCGAGCTCGGCGTCGAGCCGGTCGACGCCCGCTAGTCCATCGGTCGCTCCTCCGACGTCCGCCCGTCCGGCGGCCGGTGAGCTGGCCTCGCCGCCGCCCGCCGGGCGGCACGACGGTCCCGGCGGGTCCGGAGCGCCCGCCGGGCGGTGCGCACCAGCAGCACGGTCACCACGCTGCCCGCGACGACCAGCACGGCCACCAGCGCGAGCGCGAGCACCGGGTTGGTCACCGCGAGCCACAGCACGGTCACGACCAGGCCGTCCTCCAGCACGCTGAGCCCGACGTTGCTCACCGGCTCCGGCGAGGCGTTGACGGCCAGCCGGGTGGTGGCCTTCGCGGTGTGCGCCGACAGGGCCAGGCCGGACGAGCCGAGGGCGGCCAGGGCCTGCTGGGTGGTCTCGGCCTCGCCGGTCAGCAGCAGGGCCAGCGCCGCCGCACCCGCCGGCCGGACCGCGGTGTGCACCAGGTCCCAGAACGAGTCCAGCCACGGGACCTTGTCCGCGACCTCCTCGACCAGCACCAGCACCGCGACGAGCACGAGCACGTCCGTGCGGGTGAGCACCGCCGGGACGGCCTCGATGCCGGCGAAGCGGCCGAGCAGCCCGAGCACCAGCGCCGCGCCGTACAGGTGCAGCCCCGCGGCCCAGCCGGAGCCCGCCACCAGCGCGAGCGTCGTCGCGTCCATGGGCGCCTCCCGGGGTCGGTCAGCCGCCGAGCCCGTCCACGAGGTCGATCCACAGCTGCGTGGTCAGCGCCAGCGACGCGAGGTCGATGCGCTCGTCGTGGCCGTGGTAGCGGCTCTGGAACTCCTCCAGCGGGACCGCCGTGCTGTACATCCCGGCGCCGTAGCTGGGGATGCCGCGCCGCCGGAAGAACGCGGCGTCGGTGCCGCCCACGGTCATCCACGGCAGCACCTCGCGGTCGGGGTGGACCGCGGCGGCGCGGCGGCGCAGCAGGTGGAACAGCTCGGTGTCCTCAGGCGACGCGGTCGCGGCCCGGTGGACGTCACCCGGGGCGACCACGACCCGGTCTGCCAGGTCACCGAGCGCGGCCGCCAGCATCGCGTCCACCTCGGGCTCACCGATCCCGGGCAGGGTGCGGATGTCCACGTCGAGGTGGACCGCGTCGGGGATCACGTTCATCTTCGTGCCGCCGTGGATCACGTTCGGCGAGAAGGTCGTATGCGTGCAGGCGTGGGCGTAGCGGGCCGCCTTGGGCTGGAGCCGCCCGAGCCCATCCTGCAGCCGTGCCGGGTCGAGCAGCACGGCCTCGAGGTCCGCATCGACGTCGAGGTGGCGCACCCACGCCCGCCAGTGGTCGTGCAGCGTGGCCGCCGGGTCGAAGGCGGTCAGGCGGCGGACCACCTCGGCGGCGGTGACCAGCGCGTTGTCGGCGCCGTACGGCATCGAGCCGTGGCCCGGGGTGCCCTTGACGGTGAGCCGCCGCCAGCCGATGCCCTTCTCGGCGGTGGCGAACACGATCGCGCGGTCGCCGGTCGGGATGCCGCCGGACTCGGTCAGGACCGCGTCGGCGACCACGTCCGCCCAGGCGTGGTCGGTGATCCACTCCGCGCCGTAGGTGCCGCCCGCCTCCTCGTCCGCGACGGCGAGGAACTTCACCGTCGCGCGGGGGCGCTGCGGCCGGGTGGCGAGGTGGTGCACGGCGACCGCCATCGACGAGGTGAGGTTGAGCATGTCGACCGCGCCACGCCCCCAGACCTCCCCGTCCAGCAACTGCCCGCCGAACGGGTCGTGCCGCCAGGCCGCGCGGGTGACGGGGACGACGTCGGTGTGGCCGAGCAGCAGCAGCGTCGGCGCGTCGGGGTCGGTGCCCTCCACGGTGGCCAGCAGGCTGCGCCGTCCCGGTGCCGGCTCGTAGTGGAGCCGGTCCAGGTCGCCGAGGATGTCGTCGAGCACGGCCACCGCCCGGTGCTCGTGGCCCGAGGCGGCCGTGCCGTCGTTGACGCAGGCGGTCCGGATCAGGGCCTGCAGCAGCTCCACGGTCCGCCACGTCAGCGTGGCGTCCGTACCCGACGGCAGGTCGGCGGTGGCGGGAGCGGTGGGCACGCGCGTCCTCTCAGCTCTGGCCGAGGAAGGTCTCCAGTGCCCAGGACACCAGGGAGACCACCAGCGCGGCCAGCAGGGTGGAGCCGAAGCCGTCGCTGGCGAGCGGGAAGCCGAGCCCGTCCGCGAGCCACACGGTGATCGACAGCACCACCGCGTTCACGATCAGCAGGAACAGACCGAGGGTCACGATCACGGCCGGGAGCGACAGCAGCTTCAGCACCGGCTTGACGACCGTGTTCACCACGCCGAGCAGCAGCGCGACGACCAGGAACCCCACCCACGCGTCGCCCTCGAAGTCGAAGCTGAAGCCGGGGATCAGCTGGACCGCCGCCCACAGCGCGGCGGCGTTGATCAGGATGCGGAACACGATGCCCACACGCACCTCCTCGTCGCGTCGAGGCGCACGGTACTCGTCCCGGCCGTGCCGGCGCGGCCGTGCCCACCGGTAGCGTGCGGCCGATGGCTGCCGCGCCCGCCCCCGACCCGCTGCCCGCCGGGTGGCGGCCGCCGGGTCCCGGGCTGCCGATCGACGAGGTCCTCGGTGCGGTCGTCGCCGCGCTCGACAGCCACGGTCGCCTCGTGCTCGAGGCGCCCCCCGGGGCCGGCAAGACCACCCGGGTGCCGCTGGCGTGGCTGGCGCGCGGGCGGGCCGGTCGGTTGGTGGTGCTGGAACCGCGCCGGGTCGCCGCCCGGGCCGCCGCGACCCGGCTCGCGGCACAGCTCGGCGAGGAGGTCGGCCGCCGGGTCGGCCTGACCACGCGCGACGAGCGGCGCACCTCCGGCGCCACCCGCATCGAGGTGGTGACCGAGGGCGTCCTGCTGCGCCGGCTCCAGCGCGACCCGGCCCTGCCGGGGACCGCGGCGCTGCTGTTCGACGAGTTCCACGAGCGCAGCCTGGAGGCCGACCTGGCGTTGGCCTTCGCGCTCGAGGTCCGCGCCGCGCTGCGGCCGGACCTCGAGGTGCTGGTCGCCTCCGCCACCCTGGACGGTGCGCGGGTCGCGGCCCTGCTCGACGACGCCCCGGTCCTCCGGGCCGAGGGCCGGCGCTACCCGGTCGAGGTCCACCATCGCGAGCGTCCGGTGCCGGGCGACCTGGAGCGGGGGACCGCCGAGGCGGTGGTGGCCGCGCTCGCCGACGGCGAGGGCGACGTGCTCGTGTTCCTGCCGGGGGTGCGCGAGATCCGCCGGACCGCCGAGGCGCTGCTGGGCCGGGTGAACCCGCAGGTGCGGGTACTCCCGCTCCACGGGCGGTTGGCCGCAGCCGAGCAGGATGCCGCGCTGCGACCCGCCGCCGACGGGCTGCGACGGGTGGTGCTCGCGACCGACCTGGCCGAGTCCTCGGTGACGATCGAGGGCGTGCGCACCGTGGTCGACGCCGGGCTGTCGCGTGAGCCGCGCTACGACCCGACCACGGGGCTGTCGGGGCTCGTCACCCGGCCGGCGTCGCGGGCCGCCGCCGAGCAGCGCGCCGGCCGCGCGGGCCGGCTCGCCCCGGGTCGCTGCGTCCGCCTGTGGCCGGCCCGTGAGCACGCGGCGCGAGACGCGGCGCCACGCCCCGCGATCGCCACCGACGACCTGACCGGCGCCGCCCTCGAGGTGGCGGCGTGGGGCGCGGACGTGGGTGACCTGGCGCTGCTGGATGCCCCGCCGCCGCGGGCCTGGGTGGCGGCCCGCGAGACCCTGACGATGCTCGGTGCGCTCGACGCGGCGGGGCGGATCACGACGCGCGGCCGCGCCCTGGTGTCCCTGCCCCTGCATCCCCGCCTGGGCACGCTGCTCCTCGTCGCGTCCGAGGTCGGCGAGCCCCACCTCGGCGCGGAGCTGGCGGCACTGCTGGCCGACCGGGACCCGGTGCAGCCTGGGTCCGGCACCCCGGACCACGACCTCGCCACGCGGGTGCGGGTGTTGCGGGGTGGGCCGCCGCCGACGGGGGGCACGGTGCTGCGCGGCCCCCTGCAGCGGGCGCGGCGCGAGCGCGACCGGCTGCTGGCCCGGTTGGGAGCGTCGGCGGCGCGTGCCGGCCCGCTGGACCGGGCGGGGGCGCTGGTGCTCGCGGGCTGGCCGGAGCTGCTCGCCCAGGCGCGGTCCGGGCGGCGGGGCGGCTACCTGCTCGCCAGCGGCCGGGGTGCCGAGCTGCCGCCGGGCGACCCGCTCGCCGGAACCGCCTACCTCGCGGTCGCCCAGCTCGACCGGGGCGCCGAGGTGGCCCGCATCCACCTGGCCGCCGCGGTGGCGGAGCGGGAGGTCCGGGACGTGCTCGGTGCCCGGGTCGTCGAGGTGCAGGAGGTCGCCTGGCGCGACGGCGACGTGGTGGCCGAACGGCGCGAGGAGCTGGGGGCGCTGGTGCTGTCGCGTGCTCCCCTGGTCGATGCTCCCGATGGGCAGCGCCTGGCTGCGCTGCTGGACGGGCTGCGGGCCGACGGGCTCGGTCTGCTCGACGTACGGCCGGCCGACCGGCAGCTGCAGGCCCGGGCCGCCTTCGTCGCCGGGGTGCTGGCCGAGCCGTGGCCGCCGCTCGACGACGCCGCCCTGCTGGCGGAGGCGGACACCGCCATCGCGCCGTTCCTGCTGGGCGCCCGGACCCGGGCCGACCTGGCCCGGCAGCGGCTCGGCCCGATCCTGCAGGCGCGGCTCGGCCACGACCGGCTCCACCGCCTCGACCGGCTCGCCCCGACCGAGCTGACGGTGCCGTCCGGTTCGCGCCGGCCCGTCGACTACCTCGCCGGGGAGCGACCGGTCCTGGCGGTGCGGCTCCAGGAGCTGTTCGGGGCCACCGCCACCCCGACGCTCGTCGACGGCCGGGTCCCCGTGCTGCTGCACCTGCTGTCGCCCGCCGGCCGCCCCGTCCAGGTCACCGACGACCTGGCGGGGTTCTGGGTCCGCGGCTACCCGGAGGTCCGTGCCCAGCTGCGTGGCCGCTACCCGAAGCACGCCTGGCCCGAGGACCCGCTCGCCGCCGCCCCGCTGCACGGGACACCCCGACGACGGCGCTGACGGCCTACCAGCCGAGCTGGTCGAGCCGTGCCGCGACGCCGGCCAGGTAGCTGGTCCCGAACAGGCGCACGTGCACGAGCAGGGGTGGCAGCTGCAGCAGCGGCAGCCGGCGCTGCCAGCCGTCGTCCAGCGGCCACACCTCGGCGTAGCCGGCGTGCAGGGCCGGGCCGACCGTCCCGAACAGCGCCAGCATCGCCAGGTCGACCTCCCGGTCCGCGTGGTGGACCGCGGGGTCCAGCAACCACCGGTCCGCCAGCACGTTGCCGGACCACAGGTCGCCGTGCACCAGGCTGGGCGCGACGTCGTGGTCGGCCACCGCCGCCAGGCGTCCGGCCTCGATCGCGGCATCGAGGCGCCGCGCGAGGTCGGCCGGCAGGTCACCGAGGTAGGGCCGGATCCGGGCCTCGGCCAGGAACCCCGGCCAGTCCTCGGTGGGCGGGTTGGCCTGGGGCAGCGAGCCGATCACGTTGTCGCGATGCCAGCCGAAGCGGGCACCGAGGTGGCGGTGGATGCCCGCGAGCGCGCGACCCAGCTCCCGGCGGTCACCGCGGGGACCGTCGAGGTGCTCGAGCACGAGCGTGCCGCCCTCGTGGGCGAGGACCGCGGGCACCGGTGCCCCCGCCGCCGCCAGTGCGGTGAGCCCCTCCGCCTCGAGCTCCGCCGGGGTCGGGCCGTGCTTGACCACCACGTCGCGGCCATCGGCCAGGCGGGCCAGGTGCACGTCCGCGATCGAGCCGCCACCGAGCGGCCGCGACGCCACGACCGCCGGCAGCCCGCCCGGCAGCCCGCCCGGCGGCGTCACGACCGCTCGCGGGCCGCCAGGACCGCGTCGACGCCGCCGTCCGCGAGGACCGCGACGAGGTGGTCCGCGGTCCGACGGCACAGCGCCACCACCTCGGCGAAGCCCTCCGGGCCGCCGTAGTAGGGGTCGGGGACCTCGGCGCGAGGGCCGGCCTCGGGGTCGAGGTCGCGGAAGAGGATGATCGGCGTGGTGACCCCTGCGGCGGCAGCCAGCCGCTGCAGGTCCGCCAGGTTGGAGCGGTCCATGGCCACCACCAGGTCGGCGTCGTCGAGGTCGTCGGCCGACACCCGGGCCGCCTCGCCGTCGAGGTCGAGGCCGACCTCGGCCGCGGCGGCCCGCATGCGTCGATCCGGCGGGGCCCCGACGTGCCAGCCACCGGTGCCGGCGGAGCGGACCGTGAGCGCTACCTCGGCGCGGGCGGCGGCCTCACGCAGGGCGGCTTCGGCGGTGGGGGAGCGGCAGATGTTGCCCAGGCAGACGGTCAGGATCGTCGGTGGTCGGGTCACGATGCGGCCTCGGGGGACAGGATGACGGTGATGTGGTCGACCTCGCTGCTCTCCTCCAGCGCGGCCGGGCCGGGGACGTCCGTCGCGACCAGCCGGGCCGCGGCTTCCAGCCCGCGCGGGTGGCGGACGAGGGTGACCGAGGTCGGCGGCGCGTTGGTGACGTCGCGGATCGGGAAGCCGCGCGCCCGGAGCCGGTCGGCCACCTGTCCCGCCAGCCCGTCGATCCCCGCGCCGTTGGCGACCGACACGGGGACCTCGGCCGGCGCCGGCAGCGCCTCCACCTCGTCGTCGGCGCGATCGAGGACCGTGCCGGTGCGGTAGCGGGTGAACATGGCCTCGGCGTCGGGCTGGACGGGTGCCAGCACCCACGCGCCGCCGGGGCTGGTGAAGGGGGTGGACGGCACGGTCTCGGTCGCGACGTCGCCACGGGCGACGGCGGGGCCGGCCAGGCCGAGCCGGGCGATGGCCAGCAGGCCGAGCGAGTCCGAGACGGTGATGGCGTCGCCAACCTCACCGGCGATCCGCCACTGGGCGACGGGGTTGAGGAGCACGGACGGCTGCACCAGCTCGGTGGCCAACGCCTTGACGAACCCCTGCTGGCGCTCCATGCGCGCGAAGTCGTCGTCGATCTTGCGGACCCGCACGTAGCCCAGCGCGTCGGCACCGTCCAGGACCTGGCAGCCCGCGGGCAGGTCGATCCCGGCGTCGCGGTCGGCGATCGGTGCCTCGAGGCAGAGCTCGACCCCACCGACGGCGTCCACCACGTCCCGGAACCCCGCGAAGGTGACGCGGACGACGTGCTGCGGCTCGATGCCGGACAGGCGCTGGATGCTGTCCGCCAGGCAGGCACTGCCGCCGATGGACGGGGCGGCGTTGATGCGGCCCGTGGTGCCGTCGCAGCGCTCGATCCACAGGTCCCGGGGGAAGGACAGCATGGCCGCGCGGGTGCCGTCGAGCGTGAGCAGCAGGATCGTGTCGGCACGCTCGCCGGTGAAGACGTCGCCGCTGCCCGTGGACAGCTCCCGCTCCTCCTCCGGGGTGAGCTCCTCCCGGCTGTCGGACCCCCACACGAGCACGTGCATCGGGCGGCTGCTGCCGGCCAGCCCCGCGACCTCCTGGCGCTCGAGCCGGGTGCTCAGCGCCAGCGGCCACAGCAGCAGGAGCACGAGGAGCACGATCAGGAGCCGGCCCAGGCGCCGGGGCCGTCGCCGTCGCCGTCGCGCCGTGCCCGCCACCTCGGGCCCCCAGCCGTCCTCGGCCGGGGTGCCGGGTGGCGCTGGTGGCTGCTGCTGCCGATCCACCGCGTCTCCTCGTGCGTGCTGCGGTCCGTGGTCGGGGTTCCGTGGTCGGACCCACCGGTCGGCAGTGTTCCATCCCGATCGCGATGGTCGGTGGAGGCGCCTCGGCCGGTGGGACAGCGGTACGGTGCCGGCGGGCCACGGGTGCGATGCGGAGGGCGCCGGATGACCGACCGTTCGCGTGAGGCGGAGGCGCTCGTCGCGCACGTCCGACGCAGCGTGATCGGCGAGGCGGAGGCGGTCCAGACGCCCTTCGGTCCCCGTCGTGTGGTCTACGCCGACTACACCGCGTCGGGCCGGGCGCTCAGCTTCATCGAGGACCACCTGCGCGAGGTGGTCCTGCCGCTGTACGCCAACACCCACACCCAGACCTCCGGCACCGGACGGCAGACCACCCGCTTCCGCGAGGACGCCCGACGCATCATCGGCGAGGCGTTCGGGGCGAGCGACGAGCACGTGGTGCTGTTCACCGGCACCGGCTCCACGGGCGCCATCGACAAGCTGGTGCGGGCGCTGGGGCTGCGGCTGCCGGCCGAGCTCGATCGCCGCTACGGCTGGTCCGCATCCATCCCGGCGGCCGAGCGACCGGTGGTCTTCATCGGCCCCTACGAGCACCACTCGAACGAGCTGCCCTGGCGCGAGACCATCGCCGAGGTGATCCGCATCCCGGAGGATGCCGACGGGCACGTCGACCTCGAGGCGCTGGAGGCCGCCCTGCTGGCGACCGCCGACCGACCCTTGCGGATCGGGTCGTTCTCGGCCGCCTCGAACGTGACCGGCATCCTGACCGACACCCGCGCGGTGTCGGTCCTGCTGCACCGCCACGGGGCGCTGGCGCTCTGGGACTGCGCGGCCGCCGCCCCCTACATCGAGGTGGCGATGGCCCCGCACCGCCCGGCCCCGGACGGGGACACGAGCGAGGCCCACCTCGACCACAAGGACGCGGTGTTCGTCTCACCCCACAAGCTGGTCGGCGGCCCGGGCACGCCGGGGCTCCTGATCGCCCGTCGGGAGCTGTTCTCGAGCGCGGTGCCCACCGTGCCGGGTGGGGGGACCGTCGCCTTCGTCAACGCCCACGAGCATCGCTACCTCGACGAGCTGGAGGAGCGCGAGGAAGGCGGCACGCCCGACATCGTCGGCGCGGTCCGGGCCGGGCTGGTCTTCCAGCTCAAGCAGGCGGTGGGGGTCGACACGATCGTCGCCCACGAGCGGTCCGCGATCCAGCGGGCGATCGCGGCCTGGCGGGAGGAGCCGACCCTGGAGGTGCTGGGCAACCTCGAGGCGGAGCGGCTGTCGATCGTGTCCTTCGTCGTCCGTCACGGCGACCGGTACCTGCACCACGAGCTGGTCGTGGCCCTGCTCAACGACCTGTTCGGGATCCAGGCCCGCGGTGGCTGCTCCTGCGCCGGGCCCTACGGGCACCGCCTGCTCGGGATCGACGAGGAACGTTCCCACGCCTACGAACGGGCGATCGATGCCGGCTGTGCCGGGGTCAAGCCCGGGTGGGTCCGCATCAACCTCACCTGGTTCCTCACCGACGCCGTCATCAGGTTCCTGATCGAGGCGGTGCGGCTCGTGGCCCGGGACGGCTGGCGCCTGCTCGACGCCTACCGCTTCGACCCGGCGACCGGCTGCTGGACCCACCGGTCCGGCACGGTGCCGCCGCCGATGTCGCTCGACGACGTGTCGTACGCCGGCGGGACGGTCACCTGGCCCGCCCGCCGTCTGGTGGTGCCCGATGAGGCGCTCGAGGACGTCCTCGCCGAGGGGGCCCGTCTGCTGGCCGCCGGCGTGCCGCCCCTGGCCCGTACCGAGGTGCGCCTGCCGGAGGAGGTGGAGCGCCTGCGCTGGTTCGCGCTGCCCGGCGAGCTGGGCGCCGCGGCGAGCGGACCCGTCAGCGGGTGACCGAGACGCCGTCGAGGTGGGCGGTGTCGCTGAACCGATCCAGGCTGAAGATGTGCCGGCCGGCGATCGGGGTCGTGCGCAGCACGGTGATGGAGGCGTGGGCCGAGGCGAACCGCTCCCACTCCCACGGCTCCGGGCTGAGCCCGAGCAGGTGGCCGAGCACGACCGAGTTCGTGCCGGCATGCGCGACCAGCAGCAGCCGTCGACCGACCGCCGCGTCCGGCACCGTCCACAGCAGCGCGTCGTCGCGCTCCACCCCGTGCTCCGCCAGCTCGTTGGTGAGCCCGAGGGTGACCCGGGCGTGGAAGTCGTGGAAGCTCTCGCCACCCGGCATCCCGTCCCACCAGGCCTCCCGGGACCGGTCTCGGGCGGCTGCCATCGCCCGCCCGACCTCCTCGGCCGGGGTGCCCTGCCAGCTGGCCGGCATGTGGATCTCGTGCATCCACGCCCGTTCGGCCACCCGGTCGGTCCGTACCGTCTCCAGCAGCGGTGCCGCGGTGCGTCGGGCGCGCCGTGCGGTGGAGACCAGGACCTCGTCGAACCGCTCGCCGTCCATGCAGCGTGCCAGTAGCTCGGCCTGCAGCTGCCCGAGCTCGGTCAGCCGGGGGTCGACCTGGGCCGCGCGGCCGCGGTTCCACTCCGGCTGGGCATGACGGACGAGGACGAGCTCCATGCCCGCCACGCTACCTCAGGGGCGGCCCGGACCGGTCAGCGCGCGCATCAGGGAGACGTCGTGGCCACCGGCTGCCCAGGCGGCGTCGAAGCGGGCCAGGCGCGCGGGTCGCGGGCGCACGTACAGCAGGATCGCCACGGCACCGGTCCCGCCGATGGCGATGGACCAGCGCGGCCCGAGCATCGCCGCGAGGATGGTCGTCGCGAGCACGAGCGTCTCCGCCAGGACCGACTGGAGGACCAGCCGGGTCCTGAGCTCCGCCACCGCGGCCGTGTCGTCCTGCGGCGGCGTCGCCGCGAACACCCGGTCGATGCCGAGCACCGCCAGCACCGCGGCGGCGACCATCACGGCCGACAGCCCCAGCGGGAGGGCGACCGGCAGCGTCGGTGTCACGTCGACGACCACCGTCAGGACGACCGACAGCAGCACCACCCCGACGAGGAAGGCGGCCCACAGCTGCAGCTGCCGCGTCAGGGGTCCGCGGTCCTCGCTCGGCGGCATCACGCCCTCCACCTCGGTGCTGGCCGACCGAGCCGGGGTCGGCACGAGGTGGCAGGCTACGCACCGGCGTGACCCGCTGCCGTCAGCCCGCCGGCGGCACCTGCCGCGCCGATGTGGGGGCGCCGGGCGAACGCTGGGCCAGCCAGATCCCGAGCAGGATCAGCGCACCACCGGCGATCGCCCCGAGGCCCAGCCGCTCGTCGAGGAGCAACGCCCCGGCCACCACGGCCACGATCGGGATGAGGTAGGTGGTCAGCGTCGCGTTCGTGGCCCCGACCCGCTCCACGAGCACGTAGAAGACCAGGAAGGCCAACCCGGTCCCGAACATGCCGAGCAGGGCCACCGCGAGCCAACTGGTCCCGGCGACCGCGCGCACGTCGATCGGGCCGGAGGTGACCCAGGCGACCGGCAGGCCGACCACCGCCGCGCTCAGCACCTGGCCGGTCGCGATCGTCAGGGGTGGGGCCGTGCCGGAGGCGCGTTGCTTGGCCAGCACCGCGCCGGTGGCGTACAGCAGCGTGGCGACGACGACGCCGGCCACCGCCAGCGCCCGACCGGGCTGCTCGAGGTCGCCGGCCACGATGACCCCCACCCCGCCGAGGGCCAGCAGCAGCCCGAGCAGGCGCGCGCGGGTGATCCGTTCCAGGCCGACCGCCGCTGCCACGAGCAGCGTCGAGGTGGGCACGATCGCCATCAGCAGCCCGGCCAGGCCCGACGGCAGCGTCTGCTGGGCCCAGGCCAGCAGCGCCCAGGGCGCGGCGTTGTTGACGACCCCGAGCAGGGCGACCGTGCCCCACAGCCGGCGGGTCCGGGGCAGCGTGCCGCCACGCAGCCGCAGCAGCACCAGCAGGGTCAGGCCGCCGGCGAGGGTGCGTAGGGCCACGATCCACAGGGGGGTGAGGTCACGGAGCGCCAGCTCGACGAACAGGAACGACAGCCCCCACATCAGACTGAGTGCGACGAGCAGCAGCGCCTCCGGGGGGCCGAAGGCGCCGGTGGACGGTGTCGTCGTGGCAGGGCGGGGTGGTCGGGACAGGATCGGCCTCGGCGGGGGCAGGTGGGTGCTGCGTGAGCGGAGCACGGGTGGGCGCACCGGGACGGGACCGTAGCGGGGGCGTTCCTGCCGGGACCGACCCCAGAGAACGGGTTAGGCTGAATCGTTCCGCTCAGTCCGGAGGTCACCCGTGTTCCCTTCCCCGCCCCCGTCATCCCCCGCGTGGTACCGGGAGGGGCTCGCCGCGCCCGTGGAGACCGGGGCCGTCGAGGTCGCGGGTGCGTCGATCCGTTGGCTCGCGTGGGGCGATCGTCGCACCCCGACCCTCGTGCTGGTCCACGGCGGTGCCGCGCACGCGCGTTGGTGGCTGGCCGTCGCGCCGAGCCTGTCGCGGACCCATCGGGTCGTCGCCCTCGACCTGTCGGGGCATGGCGAGAGCGACCACCGGGACGTCTACGACGCCGAGGTCTGGGCCGAGGAGGTGCTGGCGGTCGCGGCGGTGGCCGGAGGCCAGGGTCGTCCGATCGTGGTCGGGCACTCCATGGGCGGGTTCATCACGATCGTGCTGGCCGCCCGGCACGGCACCGCCCTCGAGGGGGTCGTGGTGCTCGACGCGCCCGTCCGTCGGCCCGACCCGGAGTCGGAGGAGGGGCGGGGCGGCCGCATGTTCCGGGCGCCGAAGACCTACCCGACGATCGAGGCGGCGGCGGCGCACTTCCACCTGGTGCCGCCGCAGCCGTGCGACAACACCTGGCTGGTGGAGCACGTCGCCCATCAGAGCCTGCGCCAGACCGACCAGGGCTGGACCTGGCGGTTCGACCCGCGCATCTTCACCGCCCGCCGCGGCCCGTCCCACCCGGCGGAGTTCTCCGAGGAGCTGGCCCGGGCCGGCTGCCGCACCGCCATCGTGAACGGTGAACGATCCCAGATCGTGGACGCCGAGGTACGCGCCCACATGGCCGCGCTGCTCGCCGGCTCGCCGGCCGCGACGGTGGGGGTCCCGGTCGTGGACGTGCCCTACGCCTACCACCACCTCCTGCTCGACCAGCCGCTGGCCGTGGTCACGGCCATCCGCGGCGTCATCGCGGCCTGGCGCCCGATCGGCCAGGGTCCCGCCGAGGTGGTCACGCCGCCGGTGCCGTGAGCCCGGGCGGCCCGCTCACAGCTTGCGTAGCCAGATCCGCTCGACGGCGTGGTCCGCACCCTTGCGCAGGATCAGGTCAGCCCGCGACCGGGTCGGCAGGATGTTCTCGGTCAGGTTCCGGCCGTTGATCTCGTGCCAGATCGTGGTCGCCACCTCGTCGGCCTCGTCGTCGCTCAGCTGCCCGTAGCGGGTGAAGTAGGAGCGGGGGTCCTGGAAGGCGGTGTCGCGCAGCCTGCGGAAGCGCTCCACGTACCAGCGCAGGATGTGGTCCTCGTCGGCATCGACGTAGATGGAGAAGTCGAACAGGTCGGACACGAACAGCCGCCGCTCGCCCTCGGTGCCGGTCTGGAGCACGTTGAGGCCCTCGATGATGAGGATGTCGGGTTGCTGGATCGCGACCCGGTCGTCGGGGAGACGGTCGTAGCGCAGGTGCGAGTAGACCGGGGCCTGGGCGGTCGGTGCCCCGGCCTTCACCTCGGTCACGAACCGGACCAGCGCACCGGTGTCGTAGGACTCCGGGAAGCCCTTGCGCTCGAGCAGCCCGCGACGCTCCAGTTCCGCGTTGGGGTACAGGAAGCCGTCGGTGGTCACCAGCGCGACCTCGGGGTGGTCCGGCCACCGGGACAGCAGGGCCTGCAGGATGCGCGAGGTGGTGGACTTGCCCACCGCCACCGATCCGGCGATCCCGATCACGAAGGGGACCTTCGCGGCCAGTGAGCCGAGGAAGGTGTCCGTGGCACGGTGGAGCTCCTGGGTCGCCGCCACGTACAGGTTCAACAGCCGGGACAGCGGCAGGTAGACGTCGGCCACCTCCTGCAGCGAGATCCGCTCGTTGATCCCGCGCAGTCGCGTGAGGTCCTGCTCCGTCAGGCTCAGCGGCGTGCTCGGTGCCAGCGCCGCCCAGTCCGGCCGCTCGAGCACGACCCACGGGGACGGGTCGGTGGTGTGCACGGTGCGCCTCGAGGGCGGGGATGGGCGGTCAGCGCGCAGCGTAGCGGCGGCCGGTCCACCGCTGGTCCGACGGTGCCTGGCACCACCCTGCCGGCGACCAGCGGCGGCCGCATCACCTGCAGGCCGCCGTGGCAGGACAGCGCGCGTGCTCGGTGCAGCGACCGCCGGGCAGCACCGGGGCCGGCGATGCGCGACACTACGGCGTCCCGAACCCCCGTCCCCGCTCCGAGGTGTCGCCCGGTGGCCCCCGCCCGTCGCCAGCTGCTCGTGCAACGGTTGCTCGCCGCTGCGCTGGTGGTGCTCGTGGTGCCGCCGATCGTCGCGCTGGCCTCGGTCGCCGAGGAGCAGCCGATCCGGGCCGGCGAGCCGGCACCCCGGACGGTCTTCGCCGAGACCGCGGTCCGGGTGACGGATCCGGAGATGACGGAGAACGCGCGTCGCACCGCGTGGGAGAGCGTCGAGCCGGTGCTCACCCCCGACCGCGAGGCGCAGAGCGGCATCGTCCGTGACGTCCGGGAGGTGTTCGTCTCGACCCGGGAGGTGCGTCGGCCCGCCACCACGGACGCCGGCACGCCGGGTCCGGTCCCGCGCGCCGCCACCCAGCGGGCCCAGCTCGCCGTGCTGGAGCCCGATCTGCGCGAGGAGGTCGTCGCCGCCCTCGTCGCCCTGAGCCCGACGGAGCTGGACGTCGTCGAGCGGGAGACGATCGCGATCGCGCAGGAGCTTGCCCGCCAGCGGGTCGCGGCCGATGACCTCGAGCCCCTGCTCGCCGACACCCTGCCGATCGAGCTGGCCCTTCGGAACCTGCCCGGTGACTCGGGGGTCGCCATCGTCATCCCCATCATCGAGCAGCACATGCGGCCGACGGTGGTCGTCGATCCCGACGCGACCTCGGCAGCGCGGGAGCGGGCCGCCGAGAGCGTCGAGGAGATCACCGCCACCTGGTCCGCGGGCGAGGCGATCGTGCGCGAGGGCGAGGTCGTCAGCGCGATGGCCGCTCGGGCCGCTGAGCAGCTGGGGCTGTCCGGTGGGGGCTGGTGGCAGGCCTGGCTGGCCGCGAGCGCCGCCATGCTGCTCGTGGTCGCGGTCGCCGGCATCTACCTGTCCAAGATGCAGCCGATCGTGTGGGTCACGGGCAAGAAGCTGCTCCTGCTCGGCGGGCTCGTGGTCACCTACGCGGCGATGGTCGTCGGGGTGACCGCGGTCGTCGACGCGACCTCGCCGGGCTGGTTGTTCGCCGTGCCCGCGGGGGCGCTGGCCATGCTGGTCGCCCTGCTGGTCCACCCGGTGATCGGCCTGGCGACGATGCTGCCGGCAGCGGTGCTCGTCATGCTCGTGCGCCCCTCGGCGGGTTCGGCCGCCCTGTTCGCCGCTGCGGCCGTGCTCGTCAGCGTGCCGCTCACCACCGACATCGCGAAACGGTCGGACCTGCGCTCCGCGACGCTCCGGGCCGGACTGTCCTACCCGGTGCTGGCCGGGGTGATCGCGCTGGTCTTCGGGCCCGACGAGCTGTTCCTGGTCGCGGTCGCGGCCGGTGCGGTCAACGGCATCGTCTCCGCACTGGCCGTCCAGGGCGCCCTGCCCTTCCTCGAGTCCCTGTTCCGCCTGCCGACCGTGACCGCGTTGCTCGACCTCGCCGATCGCAACCATCCGCTCCTGCGGGAACTCGAGACCAAGGCGCTCGGCTCCTACAACCACTCGGTGATGGTGGCGTCGCTGACCGAACGGGCCTGCCGGGAGGTCGGTGCCAACCCGCTGCTGGGCAGCGTCGCGGGGCTCTACCACGACATCGGCAAGGTCCGGCAGCCGCACTTCTTCATCGAGAACCAGCAGGGCATCGCCAACCCGCACGACGACCTCGAGCCACGGGTCTCCGCCACCATCATCCAGAACCACATCGTCGACGGGGTGGCGCTCGCGACCGAGCACCGGCTGCCCCCCGAGGTGGTCGACTGCATCGGCAGCCACCACGGCACGATGGTCGTGAGCTACTTCTACGACAAGGCGGTCCGCGCGGCCGGCGGGGATCGGTCGAAGGTCGACGAGGAGGCGTTCCGCTACCACGGCCACAAGCCGCGCAGCAAGGAGGCGGCGCTGCTGGTGCTCGCGGACTGCTCCGAGGCCACCACCCGTGCCATGGCGATGTCGCGCGGCACGCTGCCCCGCGAGGAGATCGAGGCAACGGTCGACCGGCTGCTCCAGGAACGCATCGACGACGGCCAGTTCGATGACTGCGACCTGACCTTCCGTGAGCTCCAGACCGCGCGTGACACCATCGTCGAGTCGCTGGTGGGCATCTACCACCCGCGCATCGCCTACCCGGCCAAGCCCGCGGCCGAGACCCCCGCGCGGACCCCTCAGCCCACCTCGTCCTGACCGATGCTGAAGGCGGCGTCGAGCACGTCCTCGGCGTAGGAGCGGAACGCGATCACCGTCTCCGAGCCCTGGATGCCGGCGACCTTGCCGATCCCGCCGGTCACGACGTCGGCGAGGGCCTCGTGCTCGGCGACCCGGACCTTGACGATCAGGTCGTAGCGACCGGTCACGGAGTAGACCTCGGTGACCCCGTCGAGGTGGCAGAGGGCCTCGGCCACCTCGGGCACGCGGTCGACCTCCACGTCGAGCAGCACGAATGCGGTGATCATCACGACCTCCTACGTCCGGGCCCGGAGCGTCCCAGCGTAGTGTCTGGTGCGTGGTGGCCGGCCGGATCGGGGAGGCGTCGGTGTCCGCTCCGTCCAGCTTCGCCGTCCGTGTCCGCAGGGTCGTCGCGGCGATCCCGGCCGGCGCCGTCCTCACCTACGGCGAGGTTGCGGCGGAGGCGGGGGCGCCAGGCGCCGCCCGCGCGGTCGGACGGGTGCTCGCCGAGGACGCGGAGCCCCTGCCGTGGTGGCGGGTGGTCACGGCGGGCGGCCGGCTCGTGCCCGGGCTCGAGCAGGAACACGCGGCGCGGCTCGGCGCTGAGGGTGTGACCTGCCGCGACGGGCGGGTCGTGTGGGGGGCCGACCGGCCCGCGTACCGTCCGCGGTCGCCTTGACCCGGCGTCACGGCGGGCTGTACGTGCGCTCAGCGCACGTACAGATGGTCCGTGGACGCGTCAGCGGGCATCGTGCGTTGGTCTGGTTACCGCGCGGATGCTGTCCGCATCCCTTCCAGATGCCCCGCCCGACGGTCTCCCGCACCCGGAACGACCCCGGCGGCCCCGCCCGAAGGTCGGCACCGACGCCCTTCCGGCTCCGAACACCATGTGCGAAGGTCGCAACGTCGCCACCTCGCCCCGCCCGCACCGCCCGCCGCTGCGCGTCCGCAGTCCGGCCACCGACTCCCCCGTGAGGAGGACGCCTGGTGAACGCCACCGAGCTCCCAACCGCAGAGGTCGCCGTCGAGGAACTCCTCGAACGGTCCTCGGAACGTGGCTACGTCCTGCTCTCCGAGCTGCAGGACCTCCACATGCCGGAGATCCACGGGGACACCTGGGTCGACGACGCGATCGTCACCGCCACCGACCAGGGTGTGCAGGTCATCGACGACGTCGCGGACGACGTGCCGGAGGAGGTCGGGGACGCATCGGCCGCGCTGACCACCGACCTGGTGCGCCAGTACCTCAACGACGCGGGACGCCACGCCCTGCTGACCAAGGAGGACGAGGCGGACCTGGCCAAGCGCTACCAGGCCGGGCTGTCCGCGGACGTGTTCCTCAAGGAGCAGGCCGGCCAGCTGACCCGGTCCCGCAAGGCCCGGCTGCGCCAGATCTCCCGGGACGGCGAGCGCGCCAAGGAGCGCATGGTCCAGGCCAACCTGCGGCTCGTGGTGCCCCAGGCGCGCAAGTTCTCCGGACGGGACCTCGACTTCATCGAGCTGATCCAGGAGGGCAACCTCGGCCTCCTGCGTGCGGTGGAGAAGTTCGACCACACCAAGGGCTACAAGTTCTCGACCTACGCGGTCTGGTGGATCCGGCAGGCGTTGCAGCGCGGCGTGGCCAGCAAGGGGCGCACCATCCGGGTCCCCGCGCACGTGTGGGAGCTGTACGGGAAGCTGCGCGCCGCCGAGCTGCGCCTGCGCCAGCAGAAGGGTGGTGACCCCACCGAGGACGAGGTCGCGGAGGAGGTCGGGCTGACCGTCGACCGGGTCCGCGAGGTCCGCGACGCGATGCAGGAGCTCGTCAGCCTCGATCGTCCGATCGGGGAGGACGGCGACGCCACGATGGGCGACCTCATCGCCGACGCGCACCAGCTCGACCCCGCGGACACCGCGCTCGAGGGCGACGCGTTGAGCCAGATCGATGCGGCGCTCAAGGCGCTCGACGACCGCGAGCGCATCATCCTGGTGCTGCGCTTCGGCCTCGGTGGTCAGGAACCGCAGACGCTCGAGGAGATCGGCGCGCACTTCGGGCTGACCCGGGAGCGCATCCGCCAGATGCAGAACCGCGCCCTCGCGAAGCTGCGCCACCCGTCGCGTGCGCACAACCTGTCCGGCCTGCTCGACGTGCTCGACCGGGCCGCCTGACCCGACCCTCCCGGCGAGGTCCGTCCCCCGGACGGCCCGCCTGACCCACCCGGCCCCGGCCCGCGACCCCCCGCGCGGCCGGGGCCGGGTGCGTCCCGGGTCGTCCGGTGCGCGACCGGGTCGGGGACGCGGGCCCGTAGCATCGCGACGCAGCCCGCCCGTGCAGGAGCCTCGCCATGCCCAGCGGTCCGCTGACCCATCGCCACCTCCTGGTGGTGGTCGTCGTGCTCGCGGTCGCCACCGTCGCCGGCCTCGTGGCGCTCTGGCCCCCCCTCACCGACGACAGCGAACCGCTCGAGCCGCTGGTGACCGGCGAGCTGGTCGCCGTCGAGGTCGTCCCGGGTGAGCCGGACGAGTTCCTCGGCCTGTCCGGGGACACCGCCCTCCTCGAGGTCGCGGTGCTCGACGGGCCCGATGCCGGCACCACGCTCGAGCTCGAGGTGACCACCGACGGCTTCCCGGAGCTGCGCGTGGGCGACCGGGTCCTCATGGACCGTCTGACCGACGTCGATGGCGAGCTCCGGTACTTCATCACCGACCTCGACCGTCTCCCCGCGCTGCTGTGGCTGGTCGGGCTGTTCGTCGTGGTGGTGCTGGCGGTGTCCCGCTGGCACGGCCTGCGGTCGCTGCTCGGCCTCGCCCTCTCGCTCGCGATCGTGGTCCGGTTCGTGGTGCCCGCGATCATCGCCGGCACCTCGCCGCCGCTGGTCGCCATGGTCGGGGCGATGGCGGTCATGCTCGTCACCCTCTACCTCGTCCATGGCGTCAACGAGATGACCACCTCGGCCATCATCGGGACCGCCGGGGCGCTCGTCCTGACGATCGGGTTGGGATCGCTGTTCATCGACCGTGGGCGCATCACGGGGTTCGCCAGCGATGACGCCGTGTTCGCCCGGTTCGCCGTCGACGGCCTCGACCTGCAGGGCCTCGTGCTGGCCGGGCTGATCATCGCGGCACTCGGGGTGCTCGACGACGTCACCATCAGCCAGGCCTCCACGGTGTTCGCGCTGCACGACACGGACCGCACCCAGACGTGGCCGGCCCTGTTCGGGCGGGCCATGCAGGTCGGTCGCGACCACATCGCCTCGGTGGTCAACACCCTGTTCCTGGCCTACACCGGCGCCTCGATCGCGCTGCTGCTGCTGTTCACCACCGGCGGGGTGCCGACCCGGGAGCTGCTCAACTCCGAGCTGCTCGCGGAGGAGATCGTCAAGACCGTCGTCGGCTCCCTCGGGTTGATCGCCGCGGTCCCGCTCACCACGGCGCTGGCGGCGACCATCGCGATCAGCCGCGGCCCGGACGCACCACCGCTGCGGCGGGCCCACCAGCACGGCCCCGCCGTGCCGCCCGTCTCGGCCGCAGCCACGAACGCTGCGGCGGCCCCGGGCTCCGAGCCAGCCGCGCCGCGCCGCCCGACGGCCGCCGAGGACGACGCGGCCCGGGACCAGCGGGCCGCGGAGGCCTGGCAGCGGTACCTCGAACGGCACGACCGTGCGCGCCGCGACGCTGACGAGGGCGGCGGTCCGGACCCGCGCTGACGGGTCGGCTCCGGACGCGTACCCTCACGGGCTGCGCCACGGCCGGACGTCGACCGACGACCACGGGATGTCCCGCACCTGGTGGCTGCCGCCCCTAGCCGAGCCCGGACCTGAGGGACCCCCCACGTGAGCGACGTCACCCCCCTCTCCGAGCTCTTCGAACGTGGGGCGTCGCGTGGCTACGTGCTGCTGTCGGAGCTGCAGGAGCTCTTCGACCCCCTCACCCACCCGGAGACCTGGGTGGAGGACACCGCGCAGGGGGCGCGCGATGTCGGCATGCAGGTGCTCGACGACCTCGTGGAGGACGCGGACCGGCCCGAGGCGACCCCGCTGTCGGCGTCCTCCGACTCGGTCCGGCAGTACCTGAACGAGATCGGCCGGACCGAGCTGCTCACGCCGGAGCTCGAGGTCGACCTCGCCAAGCGCTACCAGGCCGGCCTGGCCGCCCACGTCCTGCTCGGCTCCGGCAACCACTACACGCCGCGCCGCAAGGCGCAGCTGCGGATGATCGCCCGCGGCGGCGAGCGGGCCAAGGACCACATGATCCGGGCCAACCTGCGCCTGGTGGTCTCCGTCGCCCGCAAGTTCCGGGGCCGTGGGGTCGACCTGCTGTCGCTGATCCAGGAGGGCAACCTCGGGCTGATCCGGGGCGTGGAGAAGTTCGACCACACCAAGGGCTACAAGTTCTCCACCTACGCCACCTGGTGGATCCGGCAGGCCCTGCAGCGGGGGCTGGCGAACACCGGACGGACCGTGCGGCTGCCCGTGCACGTCCACGAGCTGATGGGCAAGGTCCGCTACGCCGAGTTCGCCCTGCTCCAGCAGCTCGGTCGCGAGCCGTCGGAGCACGAGATCGCCGCGGAGCTCGGCCTGCCGCTCGAGCGCCTGCGCGAGGTCAAGGTCGCCTCACAGGACGTCGCCAGCCTGGACAAGCCGATCGGGGAGGACGGCGACGCCACGATGGGGGAGCTCGTCGCCGACGAGGAGGCGATCGACCCGGAGTCCTCCGCCACCGCCGTCCTGGCCAAGCGCGAGGTCGAGCGGGCACTGTCGGCCCTGACCGACCGCGAGCGCACCGTGCTGATGCTGCGCTACGGCCTGGTCGACGGGGAGGAGCACACGCTCGAGGACATCGGTGCCCAGTTCGGCCTGACCCGCGAGCGCATCCGCCAGATCGAGAAGAAGACGCTGACCAAGCTGCGCCACCCCTCCCGGGGGTTCCAGCTGCGCGGCCTGCTCGACAGCGTCGACGCCCCCGGATGAGCCGGGTCCGAGGGCTCGCGGCGCTGCTGGCCGCGGCGCTGCTGCTCGGCTGCGCCGCCACGCCGACAGCTGAGGAGCTGGTGGCACCGGACCCGGGCCCACCGGTGGTCGAGCATGACGAGGACGCCGTTCCCCCGACCCCCCGCGCCGGTGCCGGGTCGACCGGGGACGACGCGACCGGCGATCCCGACGGGCCGGCAGACGAGGCCGACGACGCCCCCACCGCCGTCGTGGACCCCGGACCCCCGCCGCCACCGGCCACGCGACCCGCGCTCCAGGCCGCCGCCGAGGTCCTGCTCGCCGACCTGCTCGACCAGCGCCAGGGCGAGCAGGTGGCGGTGTACGTCGTCGACGAGCACGGCCGGGAGCTCGTGGCCCACGACGCCGACGTGCCGGTGCTGCCGGCCTCGACCATGAAGACCGTCACCGCCGCTGCGGCGCTGGTCACCTTCGGTCCGGCGCACCGGTTCACCACCCGGGTCGAGACCACGGCGCCGATCGGCCCCGACGGGGTCCTGCGCGGGGACCTGGTGCTGGTCGGCACCGGTGACCCGGTGCTCGCCACCCCCGAGTACGAGCGGTGGATCTACCCGGCCCGCCCCCGGACGCCCGTCGAGGCGCTCGCCGACCAGGTGGTCGCGGCGGGGCTGACCCGGCTGGAGGGTGATGTCGTCGGGGTGGCCGAAGGCTTCGACGGGCCGGAGCGGGCGGCCGGCTGGCCGGAGAGCTACTTCTGGAGCTTCGATGCCCGCTGGGCGGACGGGCTCGCCCTCGATGCCGGGCTGCACACGATCGTGAGCCACCCCGACCCCGACGACGGCGACGACCGGCCCGACGACGGCGACGCCGAGGTCGACGCGCCCGACGACGCCACCGACGCGCCACCCCCGGGTCCCCCCGACGTCCGCATCGACCACACGCCCGAGCCCGCCCTGCACGCCACCCGTGAGCTGATCCGGCTGCTCGAGGAGCGCGACGTCGAGGTGGTCGGTGCGGGCCGGATCGACCCCCCGCCGGCACCGACCGTCGGGCGGTTGGCGCGGGTCGAGAGCCCGCCGCTCGAGGAGATCCTGCGCTTCGCGGTCCGGCGCAGCGACAACCCGATCAGCGACAACCTGTTCCGCACGGTCGGCCGGGCGCGCACCGGGGTCGGGTCCTTCGCGGCCGGGGAGCGGGCGCACCTGCAGGTGCTCGAGCAGCTCGGGCTGGACACTACCGGGCTGGCGTTCGCGGACGGCTCGGGGTTGAGCCGCGACGACCAGCTGACCGCCCGGCTGCTGGTCGACCTCGACCGCACCATGCGTGCGACCCGCTACGCCGCGACCTGGCACGACATCATGGCGTCGATGGGGGAGACCGGGACCCTGCGCTCGCGTCTGGTCGGCACCGTCGCGGCCGGGCGCTTCGTCGGCAAGACCGGCAGCCTCAACGACGTGCAGTCGCTGAGCGGCACCGTCACCGGGCCGTCGGGCCGCGCCTACCACCTGGCCGTGATCGCGAACGCCGACGGCCAGGCGCGCTGGCTGTCCCGCGTCTTCGTCGACGAGCTGATCGTCCTGCTCGTCCGCGACCTCGACGGCTGAGGTGCCGGTGGGGCCGCCCCGCCCGGTGCTGCCGCGTCAGCTCTGCGTCGGCGGCGCGTCGGTGTCCTCGAGCGTGAGCAGCAACGCCCGCAGGGCGCCCTCGAGCTCGGTGCGACGCGGGTCGTCGAGGGCGGCCAGCATCTGGGAGAGCTGGGCGGTGTAGTCGTCCATGACCCGGTCGACCGCCTCGAGGCCCGTGCCGGTCAGCGCGACCTCCACCTGCCGTCGATCGTGCTCGGCCCGCGACCGGGTCACGTAGCCGAGCTCCTCGAGCCGATCGACGCGGTGGGTCATCGCGGCCGAGGACAGCAGCAGGCTGCGGTACAGCTCGGTCGGGGTCAGCGTGTGTGGGGGACCGGCGCGCCGGAGCGCGGCGAGGACGTTGGTCTCCCCGATCGTGAGCCCGTGCGCGGCGACCACCGACCGGGTCCGGTGGTCGAGGTAGCGCTGGAGCCGGATGATCCGTGCCGTGATCGCCAGCCCGCCGACGTCGAGGGCCGGCCGTTCCCGCGCCCACTGGGCCAGCAGGTCGTCGACGTGATCGTGGCGGTCGTCCATGATCGGCGGAGGCTAGCGGTGCGGGCGATCAGAACAGCGGCGCCTGCTCGCCGACGGCCGGCGCGGCACCCCGGTCGGCCCGTGCGGCTGCGGTGCGGGCATCGAGGTGGTCCGCGACCGTCCCCACGGCGGGGTGCGGCGCGCTCGGTGGCGCCGGCGGCGCGGTCACCGCACGGGCGAACCGGCGGGCGGCCGCGTCCAGCCCCAACCGGCCGAGCGTCGCGGTCACCTGCCCGTGGTCGACCCGCGCGGCGCGCAGGCGGCCAGGTGCCACCTCGATGCCGGGGAGCGGGGCCATGAGCAGCAGGTTCCGTTCGACCCGTGCCCGGCCCTCGCGCAGCGAGGACGCGAGGCGGGGTGGCAGGTCGGGGAGCGCGTCGTAGAGGGCCAGCACGCTGCCGTGGGTGCGCAGCAGCTTCGCGGCGGTCTTCGGGCCGATGCCGCGCGCCCCGTCCAGGCCGTCGGAGGCGTCGCCGCGCAGCGCCGCGAGCTCCACGTACCGGTCCGGGGCGACCCCGTACCGGGCCCGCACCGCGGCGACGTCCTCGACCACCAGGTCGGCGAAGCGGGCCCGTGGACGCAGCAACCGCACCTCCTCGGCCACCAACGCCGTCAGGTCCCGATCCGAGCTGAGCAGGTCGCAGTGCCAGCCCTCGGCCCGGCACCGGTCCGCGGTCGCGGCCAGCACGTCGTCCGCCTCGGCCCCGTCGTGCTCCTCGACCACGAAGGCGCAGGCGGCCAGGTCGTCACGCAGCCGCCGCAGGGCCGCCGTCAACGGCGGTGGCGTCGGCGGCCGGTTCGCCTTGTACTCCGGCGCCAGCAGCTTGCGGCGGTTGTCCGGATGATCGAAGGCGACCAGCACCGCGTCGTAGGGGCCGTGCACCCAGGCGGTCGCGAGCATCGAGACCACCGCACCGGTGACCAGCGGCCGAGGGTCGCCCGCCTCCAGCTCGGCCTCCGCCGAGCGGTAGGCCCGGTGCCCGAGGGCGTTGCCATCCACCGCGAGCACCCGGCGGGGCACGGTCACGGGCACCTCCTCGGCGGCGACGGCTCGGTCGCCGACCGTACCGCGTCGATAGGCTCCACAACCCCCGACCGGCGGGTCCGGCCGGGTGCTCCCGCCGGACGACGCCAGGAGGGCCGATGTCGCCGCGCATCGAACGCGCGCTGGTCACGGGCGCCTCCGCCGGCATCGGCACCGCCCTGGTCCGTGCCCTCGCCGAGCGCGGCGTCGAGGTGGTGCTCGTCGCCCGGCGGCGGGACCGGCTCGAGGCCCTGGCCGCGTCCCTGCCCGTCGCTTGCGAGGTGCTCGTGGCCGACCTCGCCGACGCGGGCGACCTCGACCGGGTCGTCGCCCGGGTCACCCGCGCCGCCGAGCCGGTGGACCTGCTGGTCAACGATGCCGGGCTCGGCACCTACGGGCCGCTCGTCGGGCAGGACCCTGACCGGCTCCAGGCCCTGCTGGACGTCAACGTCACCGCCCTGGTCCAGCTCACCCGTGCCGCGCTCCCGCAGCTGGTGGCGCGGGGGCACGGCGGCATCATCAACGTCGGCTCCACCGCGGCCTACCAGCCGGGTCCCTACAGCGCCGTGTACGGCGCGACGAAGGCCTTCGTGCGGTCGTTCACCGAAGCGGTCCACGAGGAGACCCGTGGGACCGGGGTCCGGGTGCTGCTGCTCGCACCGGGGGTGACCCGCACGGAGTTCCAGGCCGTCGCCGGTGTCCCCGACGGGGCCTTCCCGGCGGCGCTCACCGGCGATGCGGACCGGGTCGCGGCCGCGGCGCTGGCCGCCTTCGCCGCCGACCGGGACGTGTGCATCCCGGCCTGGACGGATCGGGTCGCGGTCACCACCTCGCAGCTGCTGCCGTCGTCGGTGACCCGGCGGCTGCGGGCACGGGTGCTGCGGCGGTACGTCACGTGAGCGGGACCGACGCGGTGGCGTTGCGCTCCCTGCTGGTCGCGGGGATGCCGCTGCTGGTGGCTTCGATCCCCGAGGTCGGCCGCGGCCCGCAGCTGCTCGCGACGCTGCGGGAGGCCGGGGTCACCGAGCTCACGGGGTTCCTCGGTCGGGAGCTGCCGCGCGGGGCACGGGTCGGCTTCCAGCTCGACCGCCAGGAGCTGCGCCTGGTGGACGAGCGCGAGGAGGCGCTGCTGCGGGCACCCCGGCCCGGGGTCGACGCCGGCTGGATGCAGGCGGCGCTGCGGCTCAAGGGCACGATGCTGGTGGTGCTGCGCGGCGAGCACCCCGAACCCGACCTCGACCCCCGGCAGCTGGCGACCACGATCGACGAGCGGGCCCGCAGCGGGCAGGCGTCGGGGGCGATCGTGGGGGTGGCCGAGGAGCGCCTCAGCCTCCCGATGGTGTTCTGACCGCCCGCGGCTGCGCGTCGGCCCGGATCACCCGGGCCACCCCGAGCAGCACCAGCGGCGCGCCCAGCGCGAACAGCGCCGGAGGCAGCTCCCCGAGCACGAGCCACGCCAGCAGGCCCGCACCCACCGGTTCGGCCAGGATCGCCACCGCGACCGTGGTCGCCGGCAGCACCTGCAGCAGCAGGTTGAACACCGTGTGGCCGAGCAGCTGCGGGCCGACGACGATCCCCGCGATCGCGAGCCAGGTCGTCGCGGAGAAGCCGGTGAGCGTGGTGCCCGTGGCCAGACAGACCGGCAGCAGGACCATGCCGGCCACGCCGTAGACCAGCGCGCCGTAGACGCTGGTCGGGGTGTCGCGACGGACCTCGCGCCCGACCAGCAGGTAGGCGCTGCCCGCGATGGCGGCGCCCAGCGCCATGGCGTCGCCGAGCAGCGCCTGGCTGCCGCTGTGGCCGCCGGTGGCGTCCGCGATCCCGATCACCAGGGCGCCGGCCACGGTGACGGCCATGCCCTGCCAGGCCCGCCGGGTGGTCCGCTCGCCGAGCAGCCACCACCCGCCCAGGGCCACGAACAGCGGCGACATCGTGGTCAACGTCACGGTCGAGGCGACGCTGGTCAGGGTCAGCGCGCCCTGGAACAGCACCAGGTGCAGCCCGAGCGCGCCGCCGCCGAGCAGGAGCTGCCAGCGGCGGCGCGATGGCAGCCGGGGGGCCCGCCGGCGCTGACGCCAGGCCGCCGGCGCCAACGCGGCCGCACCGAGGGTGGTGCGCCAGAAGGCGATGGCCAGCGCCGGCGCCGCTCCGGGTGCCGCGGTGGCGAGCCCCGCGCCCTCACCCATCGCGAGCCGGGCCAGGATCGCCGAGGTGGAGACCGCGACCATCCCGACGACCAGGGCGACGACCACGCCGGAACGCGACCAGCCGGGCTGGGCGCTCGTGCGGGGCATCGGAGCTCCTCGGGCTGGCTGCGGCTGCGGGACCGTACCGGCTCGGGTACCCCTGCCCCATGGACCCTCTCGACCTCCTCCGGCTGCTCCTCGATCCCGACCGGCTCCGCCTGCTCGGTGACGTCGTCGCCGACGGCCGCACCAGCGCCGAACTGGCCGCGCGGCACGGCCTGCCGGCCCGCGAGGTCCCGCGGCTGCTCGCGCCGCTGGTGCAGGCGGGGCTCGTGACCGTGGCGCAGGGCCGCTACCGGCTCGAGGCTTCGGCGTGGCGCGAGGTCGCCCGGACCCTGCCCCGTGCCGCCCCGGCCAGCCCCCGGGTCGGGTTCGGGATGACCCAGGACGAGGCGGAGGTCCTGGCCCGCTTCTTCCGGGGTGACCGGCTGGTCGAGCTACCGGCTGCCCGCGCGAAGCGGCTCGTGGTCCTGGAGCGGCTCGCACTCGAGTTCGAGCCGGGGATCCGGTATCCCGAGGCCGAGGTCAACGAGCGGCTGCGTCGCTTCCACGACGACCACGCCACCCTGCGCCGGGCCCTGGTCGACGAGGGGCTGCTGGACCGGGCGGCGGGGGAGTACTGGCGCTCCGGTGGGCGCATCGTGTGAGCGGGCTCAGCCTCCGAGCCGGTCGAAGCGCTGCAGGACCCGGGTGACGTAGAGCTGGGTCTCGACGATCGCCGGGACGCCGCCGGCCTGCCGCACCCGGCCCGGCCCCGCGTTGTAGGCCGCCAGCGCCAGGTCCACCCGTCCGAAGGCGTCGAGCTGGGTCCTGAGGTACCGGGCGCCACCGTCGAGGTTCTGCAGGGGATCGCGGGGATCGACCCGGAGCCCGGCGGCGGTGCCGGGCATCAGCTGCGCCAGCCCCAGTGCCCCGGCGTGGGAGACCACCCCGGGGGAGAAGCCGGACTCGGACCACACCAGCGCGGCGAACAGCCGCCCGTCGATCCCGTAGCGGCGTGCCGTGGCATCCACCGCCGCGGCCCACCGCGGTCCCTGGCCGGGCAGCCCCGCGGCCCAGTCGGGTGCGGGACCGAACGGGTCCAGGTCGACCTCGACGGGCACGAACACCCGGGTTGCCGCCAGCTCCAGCCGGGCGACGGCCGCCTCGAGCTCCGCGACGAGCACGGCTCGGGCGGCCTCGTCCTGCTCGAGCCGGGCCAGCACCCCAGCCCGCTCGGCCCGGGTGGTGGCGATCCGGGCCGCGGTCGCCTCCGCCGCCGTCGCAAGCCGCTCCACCTCGTCGTGCGCGGCCGCGGCCGCCCGCTCATGGACCGTCGCGGCAGCCCGGGCGGCGTCCGCCGCTGCGCGCAGCCCCGCGAGCTCCCGGGTCGCGTCCGCCCCGGCCGCGAGCGCGTGGCGGTCGTCCTCCGCCAGCCGCGTCACCGTGGCGAGCGTCACCGACACCTCGTGCCAGTCGGATGCGCCGGCCACCCCCCGGACGAGCACCTGCGAGCCGACCCCGTTGCCGCGCTTGTACAGGTGCACGGCCCGGGCGGCCACCCGGTCGCGGCCGGCCTGCCAGCGTTCCAGGGCGCCGGTCAGCGCCGCGTCGCGCTCGGCCACCGCGAGCCGTGCCCGGTCGACGTCGCGTTGCCGCGCCTGCAGCGCCGCCTCGGCGCCGAGGCGTTCCTCGGCGAGCCGGGCCTGCTCCGTGGTGGCCACACGCAGGGCCTCGTCGAGGGCACCGACCTCGTCGCCCACCCGTTGCACCTCGGTGCGCAGCTCCTCGAGCGTCCGGGTCGCGTCCTTTAGCGCGGTGCGTGAGCGCGTCAGCTCGTCGCCCGCGGCCGGACTCGGGACCAGCGCACCCACGAGGAGCGCCACGGTCACCGACAGTGCCGTCGCGCGGCCCGCACGGCGGCGGGGTCGGGCGGGGTGGTCGGCGGGCATACGGCGTCTCCAGGACCGCGCGCCCCGGTGAGCGGGGTCCTGCTCCCTCATCGGCACGTCGTGGCGCCGGCTCAAGCCGGCCGTGGTCCGCTCAGCGGTCCTCCGACAGGGCGCGCAGGCGCTGCGCATGGGCCGGGTGCCGCAGCTTGGCCAGCACGTTCTTCTCGATCTGTCGGATCCGCTCCCGCGTCACCCCGTACCGCTCGCCGATCTCCTCCAGCGTGGCCGGGTCGTCGCCGGTCAGCCCGTAGCGCAGCTCCAGCACGCCGCGCTCACGTTCGTGGAGCTCCTCGAGGGTCGCGAGCAGCTCGAGCCGCGCCAGCTCGGTGGTGGCGCACAGCTCCGGGTCGGGTGCGTCCTCGTCCTGCACCAGCTCGCCGAGGGTGGTGTCGCCGTCCTCGCCGACCGTGCGGTCCAGCGACGTGATCTCCCGGCCGGCCAGCCGCAGCTCCAGCAGGCGGTCGGTGGTGATCCCGAGGGTCTCGGCCACCTCGAGGTCGGTCGGGTCGCGCCCGAGGACCTGCAGCAGCTCGAACTCCGCCCTGCGGACCTTGGCCACCAGCTCGTGCACGTGCACCGGCAGCCGGACCGAGCGGGCCTTGTTGGCCGTCCCGCGGGTCAGGGCCTGACGGATCCACCAGGTGGCGTAGGTGGAGAACTTGTAGCCCTTGGTGTGGTCGAACTTCTCCACCCCGCGCATCAGCCCGAGGTTGCCTTCCTGGACCAGCTCGAGCAGGGACAGCCCCCGACCGAGGTAGCGGCGCGCGATCGAGACCACGAGCCGCAGGTTGGCGGTGACCAGGAGTTCCTGCGCCCGGTCCCCGTCGGCGATGATGCGCTTGAGCGTCCGCCGGCGTGCGGGGGAGGCGTTGCGCTGCTTGTCCACGGTCATCGCCCGGGCCGCGACGCCGGCGTGGTAGCGCTTCGCGAGGTCGACCTCCTCCTCGGCGGTGAGGAGCTCGACACGGCCGATGGCGTTGAGGTACTGGCGCACGCCGTCGGTGGTGGCACTGGCGGTCGAGGTCTCCGAGGGCGCGGCCTCGTCCTCGGTGAGGTCGTCGACGACCTCGAGCCCGCGGTCACGCGCCTCGGTGGCGACCTCGTCGGGCCAGGTCTCCGGATCCTGGATCGGGTCGAAGAGGTCGTGGATCTCCGACAGCAGCACGTAGCCGCGTTCCGATCCACGGGTCAGCAGCTCACCGAGTCCCTCGCGCTCCCGGACCCGTCCCTGCAAGGTGTCCTCCGGCACCACGTCCTCCCGTGCGCTGTGGCGGTCGGTCGCCGCTGCACCTCGTCGTGCACCGGGTCATCCGCCGACCGCGCACCGTACCGCCCCCCTGGCACGCTCGTCAGCCGACGGTCAGCTCGAGCCAGGTGTCCTCGGCCTCGTGGATCGAGGCATCGACCGCCACCAGCTCGTCCTGCAGGGCCATCAGCCTCTTGGGGTCCGAGGCGGCGGTCACCATCGCCGCCAGCACCCGGTCGCGTTCCTCGGCCAGCTTGGCCAGGCGCTGCTCCAGCTGGCGGACCTGCCGGCGCTCGGCCTGGCGGCGCGCGTTGTCCTCCGCCGAGGTGGAGCGCACCGCCGCCTGGCGGGCCACGCGCGCCTCGGCGGCGGCGCGTCGGGCCAGCGCCTGCTCGCGGTAGCCGGCCCAGTCGAGGTGCTCGCTCAGACGGCCGTCCTCGACGGCGATGATCCGGTCGGTGACCCGGTCGAGCAGGTAGCGGTCGTGGCTGGCGACGACCAGCGTGCCCTCGAACCCGTCGAGGTGGTCCTCGAGCACCGCCAGGGTGTCGAGGTCCAGGTCGTTGGTGGGCTCGTCCAGCAGCAGGACGTTCGGGGCGGTGACCAGCAGGTGGAGCAGGGCGAGCCGGCGCCGCTCGCCCCCCGACAGCAGCGCGACCGGGGTGCGCTGGGTGCGGCTGTCGAACCCGAACCGCTCCGCGAGGCGGTGCGCCGGCAGCCGCTCGCCGTTCTTCAGCGGCACGTGGGCGCCGACGGCCAGCACCGTGTCCAGCGCGGTGACGTCACCGGGGGGCACCGTGGCGAGCTGCTCGAAGATGCCGAGGTGGACGGTCCGACCGCGACGGATCTCGCCCGCGTCGGGCGTGAGCGTCCCGGTCAGCAGGTGCAGCAGGGTGGTCTTGCCGGACCCGTTGGGTCCCACGATGCCGATCCGCTCGCCCGGTCCGATGGCGAGGTCCACGTCGTCCAGCACCCGATGGTCCCCACGGGTGATCGTGACCCCCTCGAGCTCGAACACCTCGTCCCCGAGCCGGCGCGCGCCCGTGCCGAGCTCCAGCGGCTGCGCGTCGGCGTCCCCGGCAGCCGCCTGGCGGAGCCGCTCGGCCTGCTCGATGCGGAAGCGTGGCTTGGTGCCGCGGGCCTTCGGGGCCCGGCGCAGCCACGCGATCTCCTTGCTGTACAGGTTGCGTGCCCGCGCGGTGGTCCGCTGGCGTTGCGCGGCGCGCTCGGCCCGGGCCTCCAGCAGGCTCGAGTAGGTGCCGTCGTGCCACAGGACCTCGGCGGGCTCGCCGGGGGCGGGCGGCAGCAGGTCGAGCATCCGGTTGACCGTGCGCTCGAGCACGTAGCGGTCGTGGGTCACCACCACGAGCCCCGTGCGGCGCCGGCGCAGCTCCTCCTCGAGCCAGTCCACGGTGTCGACGTCGAGGTGGTTGGTGGGCTCGTCCAGCACCAGCAGGTCGCTCGGGGCCAGCAGGGTGCGGGCCAGCGCCACGCGGCGGCGCTGCCCCCCGGAGGCCCGCAGCACGGCGAGCTCGCCGTCGACCCCGACCCGGTCGAGCAGCGCCGCCACCTCGTCGGCGCGTGCCAGCGGATCGCTCGCGGCCACCACCTCGGCGGCCGTGGCGTCGGGCAGGTCCAGTTCCTGGGGGAGCCAGCCGATCCGGAGCCCCGAGCGTGGCACGATGGCACCGGCATCGGGTTCCCGGTCACCAGCGATGATCCGGAGCAGGGTGGTCTTGCC
>JBLRWQ010000033.1:0-33361 GCA_047921175.1 Nitriliruptoraceae bacterium
CCCTGCCGGATGTGACCGCACTCAATGCCGTCATCGATCAACTGCGCGGCGCCGGCGTGTCCATCACGCATATCAGCGAGCAGCGACAAAGCCTGGAGGACATGTTCATTGACGTCATCTCGCGGGAGGAAACACAATGAAACTCTGGGCCATCATCCAATACACCTTTCGGGAAGGAATTGCGAGAAAAACCATCATCGGCTTCGCGATCATCTCGACATTCTTCCTGCTGCTCGCGTTCACCTTCTCCGACCTCGACCTCGGCATCGACCTGAGCTCCAGCGACCTCGCGGTCGGCCGTGTCGCGGTCGTGCTGCTGCTCGTCGTGGTGGCGGCGGCCGTGCTGGTCGCGGTCGTGCCGAAGCTGCGGGCTCCCCTGGTCCGCTTCCTCGCCACCGTGTGGGACGCGGTCCGGTCCGTCGTTGCCGATCCAACCCGGGCCGTGGGGCTGCTCGGCGGCAACCTCGGCACCCGCGTGCTGCGTGCGGTGGTGCTGTGGAGCGTGCTGGTGGCGCTGGACCAGCGGCTCGGGCTCGGGGTCGTGCTGGTCGCGGTCATCGCCACCGGGCTGCTGCAGGCCATCGTGCCCGTCCCCGGCGGGATCGGGGTCGCGGAGGCCGTGCTGACCGGCTTCCTCGTCGGCCTGGGCGTGCCGGAGGCCCCGGCCTTCGCCGCCGCGGTGGTCTACCGCGCGATCATCTTCTACGTCCCGATCCTGCAGGGTGCGGTGGCGATGGCCTGGCTGACCCGCAACGACCACCTCTGAGCGCGGCCACGGTCCTGCGGGCGGCTTCCCGTCCACGAGGGGGTACCGGGCCGTACCGAACGCATCCGGTCCGGCGACCCCGCCCGATCGCGGGAACGCCGACGTGCCGGCTCCGTGCCGGGGCGGCGGCAACGAACGACCGGGAGGTCGACCCATGTCCGACTCGCCTGCACTCTCCCTCTCCCGTCGGCGCACCGGCTGGGACATCGTCTTCGGCCTGCTGTCGGTCGTCGCCGGCATCGTCGTGCTAGGCCACGTCGCCATCGCGAGCCTGATCTCCGTGCTGTTCCTCGGCTGGACCCTGCTGCTCGGCGGGGTCGTGCTCGTGGTCGCCGCCTTGGCGATGTGGAAGGAGGCAACCCACCGCTGGGACCTGGCCGCCGGGGTGCTGTTCCTGCTGCTCGGCTTCTCCTTCGTCCGCAACCCGGGCGTCGGGCTGCTCACCCTGACGCTGCTCGCCGGTTCCCTGCTGCTGCTCGGTGGGATCGTCCGGATCGTGCTCGCCTTCCAGCCCGGCGCGCCGCGCGCCGTGCTGCTCGTCAACGGGACCATCACCGTGCTGCTCGGCGGCATGGTGCTGAACCAGTGGCCGGTCTCCGCCCTGTGGTTCCTCGGCACGGTGCTCGGCATCCAGCTCATCCTCGATGGGCTGACGACCGCGATGGTCGGCCGCGTCCGCGTGACCCCCACGCCCTCGACGCCGGCCGTCACCTGACCCGACCCTCCGGGGTGGTGCACCGCGGGGCCGGCGCGGGTCGTCAGCTGGACGGCGACGCGAGCCGGCCCAGCGCCAGCACGGCCAGAACGACGGCGCCACCGATGATGTTGGCGAGGGCGATGAGCCCGCTCCACAGCTCCGGCTTCGTGCCGCTGGTGAACACGCGGGACAGCTCGTTGACCCCGAACCCGAGCGCGCCGAGCCCGACGAGGGCCACGACGACGTGGGGCGTCGACCGAGGCGGTCCTCCCACGGGTCCGCCGGTCCTGGAACGCGGCGAACGATTACCGGGGCACGGCCGTTCGGGGCGGTGCTGTCGGGGACGTCCCGCCGCCCGGGTGCCCCGCACACCTGGCGACCTTGACAACCGCGGTCCCTCTGCTTAGTGTCTAACGCTGTTAGGACCTTCGTTCAGCGATAGGCAGGCGGATGCCGGCAGCCACCGACGTGCGGTCCCGGCGCCGTGCGCAGACCCGGGCGGAGATCCTCGACGCCGCCTGGCAGCTGGCCGAGCGGGACGGGATCGCGGGGCTGTCGCTCCGGGACCTGGCAGCCGAGGTCGGGATGCGCGCCCCGTCGCTGTACACCTACTTCCCCAGCAAGGCCGCCATCTACGACGCGATGTTCGCCGCCGGCTTCCGGGACCTCGATGCGGTCTCGGCGGGCATCTCGGTGGACCCGTCGGACGCCGAGGGCTCGATCGCCGCGCAGATCGAGGCGTTCATCGCCTTCTGCCAGGCTTCGGTCCCGCGCTACCAGCTGCTGTTTACGCGGGCGGTGCCGGACTGGGAGCCCTCGGCGGAGGCCTACGCGGTCTCGGTCGCGTCCTACGAGCGGATGCGTGCGCAGCTCGCCGAGCTGGGTATCGATGAGCCCGGCGACCTCGACCTGCTGACCGCACTGACCTCGGGACTCGCGGCCCAGCAGCTGGCCAACGACGCCGGCGGCGCTCGCTGGCGTGATCTGAGTGCTGACGCGGCACGCATGTACCTGGCCCACGTGAGGAGGACCCGATGACCGTGGAGACGACCCGGCAGGTGGACGAGATCGTCCCGATCACCCGCTCGAGCGACGCTCGCCAGGTCGCACTGGCGGCGTACGACCGGCTGCTCGAGCTGCTCCGCAGCCTGGAACCCGGGGAGTGGCGGGCGCCGACCGCCTGCCCCGGCTGGGACGTCGCCGCGATGGTCGGCCACCTGATCGGCGCCGCGAAGGCGGGGGGATCGGTCCGGGAGAACCTGCGCCAGCAGGCATGGGGGAAGCGCCACGCGCGCCGGTTCGGTGGCAACACCCTCGACGCGGCCAACCAGCGCCAGATCCTCGACCATGCCGGCCTGTCCCCCGCCGAGCGCGTCGACGAGCTCGCACGCATCGCACCGGCGGCCGTCGCCGGCCGGCTGCGCCTGCCGCGGCCGATGCGCCGCGTCAGCGTCGCGATCGATGCCGGCGGCTCGACGGCGAGGGGTATGCCGGACCGGCTCGCGCTCGGGCATCTGATGGACGTGGTCTACACCCGGGACGTGTGGCTGCACACGATCGACATCGCCCGCGCAACCGGACGGACCTACCGACCCGATCCGGCCGTCGACGGTCGGCTCGTCGAGGACGTGGTCGCCGAGTGGGCCGGGCGACACGGGCAGCCGTTCCTGCTGACGTTGACCGGTCCAGCCGGGGGCCGCTTCCGCCAGGGCGACGGCGGTGGGCACCTCCACCTCGATGCCATCGACCTGTGCCTGCTCCTGTCCGGCCGGGCCCAGCCGGGCGACGCGGACGTCGAGGTGGTCGCCGAACCCGCGTCTGCGGCGGAACTGCTGGCCACCCGGGTGCTGTTCTGACCGCCGGCTGACCGCCGGCTGACCGCTCCTGGGTGCCAGCCAGCGCCCGGGTGCCGGCGTCCGGCCGCCGAGCACACCCTCGCCCAACCGACGGTGCACGAAGCAGCGCATAGGCGCGGTTCCGTGCACCTGCCCGGGCGACGTCGGCCCGAACCTGCACGAAACAGCGCATAGGCGCGGTTCCGTGCACCCTGCCCGGGCGACGTCGGCCCGAACCCACCGGCAACCGCATCGGGCCGCCACCAGGAGGGAATGCCGCACGACCGAGCAGGGTTCCCGACGCGGTGACGAAGCCGGATGCCGCCATGGCTCCGAACCGGCGCGATCGCGAGGAGGTTCCCCCATGGTCCGGGCCATCCGTGCCGTCCTGCCCGCGCTTGCGATCGGCCTGCTCGCCGCCGCCTGCGCCGCCACCGGCGAGCAAGCCCCTGCGGCGCTCCCCGACGCAAGCGACTGGGACCAGGTCCTTGCCGAGGCCGACGGGACGACCGTGGACCTGCACATGTGGGGCGGCAGCACGGAGATCAACCGCTTCGTCGACGACGTCTACGGCCCGCGGCTCGCGGCGAAGGGGATCACGCTGCGCCGCGTGCCGCTGGCCGACACCGCGGACGCGGTCAACGCGGTCCTGGCCGAGCTCGAGGCCGGCCGCACCTCGGACGGCTCGATCGACCTGATCTGGATCAACGGCGAGAACCACGCCACCCTGCGCCAGGCGGACGCGCTGCACACCGGCTGGTCGGAGTCGCTGCCCAACGCGGCGCTGGTCGACTGGGACGACCCGGCGGTCGCCTTCGACGCCGGGCTCGCGGTCGACGGTGCGGAATCCCCCTGGGGCAGCGCCCAGTTCCAGTTCGTCCACGACACCGCCCGCACCGACCCGGCCGAGCTGCCGCGCAGCTACGCGGAGCTGGCCACCTGGATCGAGGCCAACCCCGGCCGCTTCACCTACCCCGCCCCGCCGGCCTTCCACGGCACCCGCTTCCTGACCCAGTGGCTGTTCGAGCTCTCCGGCGGCGCGGCGGCCTGGACCGACGACCTCGACGAGGACGCCTACCTGGCCGCCTCCGACGAGCTGTTCGCGCTGCTCGAGCGGCTGCGGCCGTTCCTGTGGCGCCAGGGTGAGACCTACCCGACCGACATCGCCGACCTCGACCGGCTCTTCGCCAACGGCGAGGTGGACCTGACCTTCACGCAGCTGCCCGCCGGCATCGGCGCGAACATCGACGCGGGCACCCTGCCGGCCAGCGCCCGCCCGTTCACCTTCGACACCGGCACGATCGGTGACCACCACTACCTCGCCATCCCGGTGAACGCGAGCGATGCGGCCGCCGCGATGGTGCTCGCGAACCTCGCGCTGGAACCGGACCTGCAGGTCGCGAAGCTGGACCCCGCCAACGGCTGGGGTGACGGCCTGGCCATCGACGTCACCCGGCTGGACGCGACCGAGCGGGCCGCGGTCGAGCAGGTCACCGCTGGCCTCGGGGACCTGGCCGTCCCCCCGGACGTGCTCGCGGCCGTGCGCCTGCCCAACCCGACCGGTGCGCTGACCGACGCGCTGGACCGGGACTGGCAGCGCATCGTCCGGGACCGGCAGCCCCGCTCGTGAGCGGACGGCACCCCGTGGTCGCACGACCCCGCTGGACCTCCCGGGAAGGGGTCCGCACGTGGGCGGCGCTGGCCCCGGCCCTGCTGGTGGTCGGGGTGCTGTTCGGCGGCGCGCTGGTGCAGACCGTCCTGCGCTCGCTCGGGGTGCTCGGTGCCGGTGCGGACGGCACCGTCAGCCTCACGGCCTACCGGACGCTGCTCAGCGACCCGGTGGCCGGCCGCTCGATGGTGCTGACCTTCACCGTGGCCGTGGTCGCCACCTCGCTGTCGGTGGTGCTCGGGATCGCCGCCGCGCTGCTGCTGCACCGGCTCGGTCGCGGCCGCCGGCCGGCGACCACCCTGTTCCAGCTCAACCTGCCGATCCCCCACGTGATCGGCGCGGTGGCGATCCTCGCGCTGCTCGGCCAGAGCGGGCTGCTGTCCCGGATGGCGGCCCAGGCCGGCCTGCTGGACGAGCCGGCCGCGTTCCCGGCCATCACCTTCGACCCGTGGGCGATCGGCGTGATCGTCCAGTACGTGTGGAAGGAGGTGCCGTTCATCGGCCTCGTCGCGCTGGCGATCCTGGCCGCCCGCGGCGACGAGCTCGACGATGCCGCCCGCACCCTGGGTGCCTCCCCGTGGCAGCGGCTGCGGTTCGTGACCCTGCCGCTGCTGCTGCCGGGGGTGCTGTCCGCCGCGGTGATCGTGTTCGCGTTCACCTTCGGCACCTTCGAGGTGCCCCTGCTGCTCGGCCCGAGCTCCCCCACCGTCCTGCCGGTGCTGGCCCACCGCCGCTACACCGACGTCGACCTGGCCGCCCGACCCGAGGCGATGGCCATCAGCGTGCTCCTGACCGTGGTCGTGATCGCGGTCGTGCTGGCCGGCGCGGCCCTGGCCCGCCGCTCGATCCGGAGCGAGGCCGCATGACGCGCACCGAGGTGGCACGACCGACCCGGCCGCGCGCGTCCGTCGCGCTCGCGGTCACCGTCCTGCTCGCCCTGCTGCTGCTCCCGCTCGTGCCGCTCGTGCTGGCCAGCGTCGCGGACGCCTACTTCTACCCCCAGGTGCTGCCCGAGCGCTGGAGCACCCGGGCCTGGCAGGTCGTCCTCGACCCGGGTGGCGGGACGTGGGCCGCGCTGCGCGACACCGTCACGATCGGGGTCAGCGTGGCGGTGCTGTCGCTCCTGGTGGCGGTGCCGGCCGGCCGGGTGCTCGGCACCCGGCGCTTCCGGGGCCGCCGGACGGTCGAGCTGCTGTTGCTGCTGCCGGTGCTGGTGCCGGCGGTGGCGGTGGCGATCGGGCTGCACGTGGTGTTCCTGCGGCTGGGGCTTGCCGGCGGCATCCCCGGGGTGGTGCTCGTCCACCTCGTCCCCGCCATCCCGTACGTGGTGCTGCTCAGCGCAGGGGTGTTCGCCAACGCCGAGCTCGAGCTCGAGGAGCAGGCCCGGGCGCTGGGCGCCTCGTCGTGGCAGGCACAGCGCCACGTCACCCTGCGGCTGGTCGCCCCGGGCCTGGCGGTGGCGGCCCTGTTCGGGTTCCTGGTGTCGTGGGGCCAGTACGTGCTGACGCTGGTGGTCGGTGGTGGCCGGGTGGTCACCCTGCCGATCCTGCTGTTCGCGACCGCCTCGGGTGGTGACGCGTCCATCACCGCCGCCACCGCCCTGTTCCATGCACTGCCGGCGCTGGTGCTGCTGGCGGTCGTCAGCCGGGTGCTCGGCAGCGGCGCACTCGCGAGCGTGGGAGGGACACGATGACCGACGTGCGACTGCGCGGCCTGACCCGACGGTTCGGGGACGTGCTCGCCCTCGACCACCTCGACCTGGCTGTCGCCGGTGGCAGCATCACCGCGCTGCTGGGGCCGTCGGGGTGCGGCAAGACCACGGCGCTGAAGCTGATCGCCGGGCTGCTCCCCCCGAGCGCCGGCGAGGTCCGCTTCGGCGGCCGGGACGTCACCCACGTCCCCGCCGAGCGCCGCGGCGCGGTGATGGTGTTCCAGGACCACCGGCTGTTCCCCTACCTGTCGGCCGGGGACAACGTCGCGTTCGGGCTGCGGATGCGTGGGGTCGGTCGACACGAGCGGCGGCGTGCGGCCGAGCAGGCGCTGGAGCGGGTCGGCCTGGACGGGCTGGCGCAGCGTCGCCCCGCGGCGCTGTCGGGTGGGCAGCGCCAGCGGGTCGCCCTGGCCCGGGCGCTGGTGCTCGACCCACAGGTGCTGCTGCTGGACGAGCCGCTGGCCAACCTCGATGCGCACCTGCGTGGCGACCTGCGCGAGCTGATCCTCGACGTGCAACGCGAACGTGAGCTGACGATGGTGGTGGTCACGCACGACCAGGAGGAGGCGGTGGTGCTGGCCGAGGACATCGCGCTGCTGTTCGACGGTCGCCTGCACCAGCACGGGGCGCCGCGGGCCTTCTACGAGCGCCCGGCGACGGCGCGCACCGCCCGGTTCTTCGGCAACCGCAACCTCGTGCCCGGCACCCGGCACGGCCGCACGGTCGACACCCCCCTCGGCCGGCTCGAGGTGCCCGACGGCGCGCCGGGCGGCGACGACGTGTGGGTCCTGGTGCGACCCGAGCGCCTGGTGGTGGCCCGCGGCGCGCACGGCCTGCCGGAGGTGACCGGGCGGGTCCGCTCCTCGGTCTACCTCGGTACCCGCACCCGGGTCGAGGTGGAGGTCGCCGGGGTGGTGCTGACCGTCGACGCCGCCGACGACGCGCTCGCGGATGCGGGACCCGGCACGCAGTTGACCCTCGCGCTGCCCCCGGCGGCGCTGTGGACCGTGCCGCGCGAGCCGGGGACGCACCCGTCGCTGCCCGCCACCGCCCCGGAGCGGGCCGACGCGACGGAGCGCTCGTGATCGACCTCGAGGTGCGCCGCTGGCTCGGCCCGGGACTCGACCGAGCCGGAGGCTGGCTGGCCCGGCGCGGGATCCGGCCGATCACCGTCACGCTGGTCGGCCTGGTCCTGGCGCTCGCCGCGGCCGCAGCGGCAGCGGCCGCCTGGTGGACGGCGGCACTGGTGCTATGGCTGCTGTCCCGGGTGCCGGACGGGCTGGACGGTCCGGTGGCGCGGGCCGGCGGCGGGGGGACCGCGCTCGGCGGGTGGGCCGACATCACCGCCGACCTGGCCGCCTACGGCGCGTTCGTCGCCGGCTGCGCCATCGGGAACCCGGATGCCCGCGTGGCCTGTCTGGTGCTGCTGCTGACCTACTACGTGAACGGTGGCTCGCTGCTGGCGCTGTCCGCGGCGGCGCACGAGCGTGGCATCGCCCGCCCGGACGAGCGCACCTTCCACTTCACACGCGGGCTGGCCGAGGGCACCGAGACCATCGTGGTGCACAGCCTGATGGTGCTGGTGCCGGCGTGGATGCCGGCGCTGGCGTGGGGGTTCGCGGCGGCGGTGCTGGTCACGATCGGGCAGCGCATCCGGCTGGCGGTCCGCCTGCTCGGGTGACGCCGGCTACCTCACCGCGGGTGCGCACCGGCACGTCAGTCACCGCGGGGTGCGCACCGGCACGTCAGTCACCGCGGGGTGCGCACCGGCCCGTCACCGCGGGGTGCGCACCGGCACGAGCCGCCGCAGGCGCAGCAGGGCGGAGCTGACCGGGCGCATGCGGGCGAGCCCGACCCGGAGCTCCTCCAGCGACGCCGCGGACAGGTCATCGTTCCAGGTCGGGTACGCGTGGGTCGAGGACCGCACGATGGTCGACAGCTTCGCGCCGCCGGCCATCCACGCAACGACCTCACCGATGGTCTCGCCGGCGCGGGGTCCGACCACGGTGGCCCCGACGATGCGACCCTTGGGGTCCCCCACCAGGGTCGCGAACCCGTCCGTGCGCCCGGCGGTGACCGCCCGGTCCAGCGACGTGTGGGCCGCGGTGCGCACCCGGGCACCATCGCCGTAGCGCTCGCGGGCCTCGGCGGCACTGAGCCCGACCCGGGCCACCTCGGGATCGGTGAAGGTGACCCACGGGATGCGCTCGTGGTCGACCACGCGCCGCAGGCCGAAGAGCGCGTTCTGCACCACCGTCGACCCGTGGGTGGACGCGGTATGGGTGAAGGGCAGCAGCATGGTGGCGTCGCCCCCGGCGTAGATGCGCGGGTTGGCGGTACGGAGCCGCTCGTCGACCGCGATCGCGCGCCGGTCGGTCAGCGCCACACCGGCCTCCTCGAGCCCCAGGTCGGCCACGCTCGGTCGGCGACCCAGCGCGACCAGCAGGTCGGCGGCCGGCAGCCGGTGCTCGCCGGCAGCGTCGCGGACCACGAGGTGGCGCCCGTCGGCGTCGACCTCGACCCGGACCGCCTCGGTCGCGACCCGGACCTCGACGCCATCGGCGGCCAGCGACGCCGCGACGGCCGCACCGGCCGCCGGCTCCTCCCGCGGCAGCAGCCGGTCGGCGAGCTCGACGATGATGACCTGGGAACCGAGCCGGGCGAAGGCCTGCCCGAGCTCCGCCCCGATCGGTCCGCCACCGAGCACGACGAGCCGCTCCGGCAGGGTGTCCAGGTCCCAGATCGTGTCGGAGGTGAGCGGGTCGGCCTCCCGCAGGCCGGGGATCGGCGGCACCAGCGGCGTGGCGCCGGTGGCGATCATGGCCCGACGGAAGCGCAAGGACCGGCCGCCCACCTCGAGCCGGTCCGTCCCGGTGAAGCGCCCGGTGCCCTCGATGACCTCGATCCCCTCGGAGCGCAGCCGCTCGGGCGAGTCGTGCGGGGCGATCGTGGCGATCGCGGCACGCACGTGGGCCATCACCTCGGCGAGGTCGACCCGGGGTGCCTCGGCGTGGATGCCGAGCTCCCCGGCGGTGCGCACGGCGTGGGCCCGTTCGGCCGCCGTCAGCAGCGCCTTCGACGGCACGCAGCCGACGTTGAGGCAGTCGCCACCGAGCCGCCCGCGCTCGATGAGCGCCGTGCGGGCGCCCTGGCTCGCGGCACCCACCGCGGCGGTCAGCCCGGCGGTGCCGCCGCCGAGGACGACGAGGTCGTAGGTGGGCACGGGGCAGCTCCTGGGGTGCGGGGGCGGGGGGCAGGGACGTGCGGACGTGGCGCGCAGGGGCGCGGCCCGCGAGGGGAACCCGCGTGAGGGGCCCCGCCTTCCTTCGGAAGCCACCCGGCGATGTCGGGGTTGACGAACGGTGGACGGGCACGGACCCGACGGCTCCCGGGCGGGCCCGCACGTACCGTGCGCTGCATCCGTGCCCGCGACCCGGCCCGACCACCCCACGAGGGGGACCACCCTGCCATCCGGAACCCGCAACCCCCTCGAGGTGGTGCTCGTCGGCGCCGGCCACACCCACCTGCACGTCGTCGACCAGGCCCCACGGCTGCGGGCGGCAGGGGTCGAGCTGACCCTGGTGGCCCCGTCGACCTTCGTGTACAGCGGCCGGGCGACGCTCGTCGCCGCCGGGCTGCGCCACATCGACGAGGCCTCGATCGACGTGGCCGACCTGGCGCGCCGACGTGGTGTCCGCCACCTCGCCACCCGCGTCACCGACATCGACGCCGAGGGCGCCACGCTCACGCTGGCGCACGGCGAGGTGTTGCCGTACCGGGTCGTGTCGCTCAACCTCGGCAGCGTGGTCCGCACCGACCCGCTGCAGGTGGGCGGGGAGGTCGCGATGGTCAAGCCCTTCGAGCGCCTGCTGGCGCTGGCCGGCTGGCTCGCGTCGCTACCGGCCGGGGCACGGGCACGCTGCAGCATCGTCGGCGGTGGACCGACGGGGCTGGAGCTCGCCGGGCTGCTGACGCACCGGTGGGGGGACCGGGTCGAGGTCACGGTGTTCGAGAGCGGCCCGACCCCGGGCGCCTCGCTGGCGACCGGCGCGCGGCGCGCGGCGCTCCGGCAGCTGCGTCGCCGTGGGGCCCGGATCCGCACCCGGGCCGCCGTCACCGCCGTCCACGACGACCACCTCGTCGTCGACGGGACCCGTCACGAGCACGACGCGGCCGTGCTCGCCACCGGGCTCATCGCCCCGCCGCTGGTCGCGGCGAGCGGCCTCGGCGACGCCCGCGGCATCCCGGTCACGCCCGAGCTCGTCCATCCGCAGCACCGCGAGCTGTACGCCGTGGGCGACGCGGCCCGGTTCACCGCCCGACCCCTCCCGAAGCTCGGTGTCCACGGGGTGCGGCAGGGCCCGGTGCTGGTGGCGAGCCTGCTGGCCCGGGCCGCGGACCAGCCGCTGCCGGTCTACCGCCCGCAGCGTGTCGCCCTGCAGATCCTCGACCTCGGCGGCGGACGTGCCGTCGCCAGCCGCGGGCGGTGGTGGCTGACCGGCCGCGCGATGGCGCGGCTGAAGGACGGGATCGACCAGCGCTGGCTGGACCGCTACCGGGCCGGCTGAACGACCGCTTCCGTCGCACGCATCCGGCGGGCGGCCAGCCCGGCCACCACGGTGACCACCACGAAGATCGCGATCGCCCCCAGGAAGGCCGGCGAGGTCGGGTCGGTGATGGTGCCGCCCAGCGCGGCGTAGGCGATCGTGCCCGGCACGATCCCGACCGCGGTCGCCAGCACGTACTCCCGCAGCCGCAGACCCGTCACGCCCGAGCCGACGTTGACGAGGTTGAACGGGAACAGCGGCACGAGCCGGATCAGCAGCAGCGACACGAACCCGCGGGTGGCGAGGTGGCGGTCGAGCGCGGCCAGGCGCCGCCCGCCGAAGCGTTCGACCGCCTCGCGACCGAGCCCGCGACCGAGCAGGAACGCACCGGTCGCCCCCGCCGTCGCGCCCACCAGCGCGGTCGCGCTGCCGAGCACCGGACCGAACAGCAGCCCGGCGGCCAGGGTGAACGGCGACGCGGGTACGAGCAACGTGGCCGCGATGGCGTACACGGCCGCGAACAGCAGCGGGCCGAGCAGCCCGAGGTCGGCGAAAGCCGCCTGGAGGGGCTCGACCCCGATGCCATCCGAACGCAACCCGACCACCGTCGCGGCGACGACGAGGACGACCAGCGCGCTGGCGCGTACGGCCGGGTGGGTCAGCCGCGGCAGCAGGGTGGAACCCGAGGCGGGCTCGGCGGACGTTCCCGGAGCAGCGTCGGCGTCGGCCGCCCGCCCGTGGTCGTCCCCGCTCATCCGGCCGGCTCCTCGGTCTCGTCCGGGCCGACCAGCTCGTCGATGACCCCGGTGAGGCGGGCGTAGGTCCCCGCATCCAGCTCGGGTCGTTGCCGCTGGATCGCGTCGATGACCTTGCGGACGGTGGTGGCCTCGATGTCGCAGCGCTGGCAGTGCTCGAGGTGCGTGGCGACCCGGCCGGCGTCCTGCGTCGGCAGCTCGCCGTCGAGGTAGGACTGGAGCACGGTCGCCACCTCGTGGCAGTCCGGCTCGGCCGAGACGCTCCGCGGTGGCCGTCGTCGCACGCGCATCATCGTGATACCCCCAGGATCCCATTGGCTTCGAGGTGGGCCCGCACCTTGGCTCGGGCGCGATGGAGCCGGCTCATGACGGTGCCCACGGGGACCTCCAGTAGATCGGCGGCTTCCCGGTAGGTGAGGCCGTCGAGATCGACGAGGGCCACGACGGCCCGGTGCTTGGTGGACAGGGATGCGAGCGCGGCGCGCACGATCGGGTCGAGGTCGTCGTGCAGGGCCGCGTCGAGGACACCGTCGATGCGGCCGTCCCCACCCTGCGCGGGCAGCGCTCCGGCCACCTCGTCGTCCATCAGGTCGGGCCGGCGCTTGCGCAGCTGGTTGCGGTGGGTGTTGCGCAGGATCGTCAGCAACCACGCCCGTGGGTAGCGGCCGTCGAACCGGTCGAAGGCCCGGTAGGCACGCACGAGCGTGTCCTGCACCAGGTCCTCGGCGTCGTTGCCGTCCCGGGTCAACCGGCGGGCGACCCGGAGCAGCACGGGCAGCTCCACCAGCACCTGCTCACGGAACCGTTGGTCCCGGCCACGTGCAGGCACGGGCGCAGCGTCGGTCATCGAGGCACGGTCGTCGGTCGTCATGTGCCAGGCAACCCGGACCTTGGGGCCGCCATTCCACCGGGGCCGATCACGGGATCCGCGGGGGGAACCCGCGCGGCCGGACGGCACCCCGTCGGCGGAATGCCGCTCGCCGCCCCCCGGTTGCCACCCAACCACCCGTGCTGGAAGGAGGCCACCGTGACCGTCAGGCGAGGTGCCCTGCTGCTGGCGACCGCGCTCCTGCTCCAGGCGTGCGCAGGCGTGGCCGGCTCCGGTGGCGACGCCGCGGACGGCCCGCGCGTCCCGGACCGGGTGATGGCCACCCTGGACGGCGAGGAGCTCTCGCTCACGGCGCTGGCCGGCGAGCCACTGGTGGTCAACCTGTGGGCCTCGTGGTGCCCGCCGTGCGTCGCGGAGATGCCGGACCTCGAGCGGGTCCACCGCGACCTCGCCGACCAGGTCCGCTTCGTCGGGATCAACACCCAGGACGATCGCGACCAGGCCGAGGCGCTGGCGGCACGCACCGGCGTGACCTACGAGCTCACCCTCGACCCGGACGGGGCGGTGTTCCGTGACCTCGAGGTGATCGCGATGCCCACCACCTTCCTGGTCGACGCCGACGGGGTGATCGTGCACCGCCACGCCGGCCTGCTGACCGAGTCGCAGCTGCGCGAGCTGCTGGACACGCACCTGGGGGTGGGGTGATGGAGCTGCCGTTCGCCTTCGCCTTCACCGCCGGGCTGGTCGCGACGCTGAACCCGTGCGGGTTCGCGATGCTGCCGGCCTACCTGTCGTACTTCCTCGGTCTGGAGGAGGACGTCGACGGCACGTCCAGCTCGAGCGCGCTACGGGCGCTGCGCGTCGGGCTGGTGGTCTCCGCCGGCTTCCTGCTGGTCTTCGGGGTGGCCGGGGTGCTGCTCACCCTCGGGGTGCGTGCGGTCGTCGATGCCCTACCGTGGATCGCGATGGTCGTCGGCGTCGGGGTGATCGGGCTCGGCGTCGCCCTGCTGGCCGGGCGGGAGCTGCGCGTCCGGCTCCCACGGGCTGACCACGCGCCCGATGGTCGTGGCAACGCCGGCGTGTTCTGGTTCGGGGTGTCCTACGCGATCGCCTCGCTGTCGTGCACGCTGCCGGTCTTCCTGGTGGTCGTCGCCGGCACCATCCCGCAGCTGGGCCTGCTGGCCGGGATCGCGACGTTCCTGGTCTACGGGCTGGGCATGTCCACCCTGTTGCTGCTCGTCACCCTGGCGGTCGCCCTCGGCAAGCGGACGCTGCTGACCCGGCTGCGTCATGCCTCGCAGCACGTCAGCCGCGCCGCCGGGGCGATCCTGGTCCTGGCCGGTGGCTACATCATCTTCTTCTGGGCCACGACGCTGGCCGGCGACGGCACCTCCCAACCGACGGCCGTGCGCTGGATGGAGCAGCTGTCCTCGCGGGCCACCAACGCCGTGGCCGATGCGCCGGGGAGGGTCACCGTCGCCGCGCTGGTCGCGTTGGCGGTGGTCGCCCTGCTCGTCGGGCTCACCGCCCGTCGCCAGCGCGCACGGACCGACGGCGCTCCCCACCCGGGGGACCGCCCGACCCCGTCCGCGAGCTCGACCCCGCGGCCGCCGACCCCGCCGACCTCGAACCCTCGGAGCTGACCATGCGCCGCCTCCTGCCCGCCCTCGCCGTGACGGCCCTGCTCGCCGCCGCCTGTGCCGCACCCGCCGAGCACGACGCGACCGAACCCGCGGCCCCGTCGAGCGACGTCGACGACGGTCCCGATGCCGCGTCCGACGGCGCTGGGGAGCCGGTCCGCACCGAGTCGATCGGCTGCGAGGAGGGCACGTTCTTCTGGGAGGAGCCCGACTGCGAGCCGGCCACCTCGATCGACCTCGACCGCCTGCGGAGCGGCGGGCCCCCACCGGACGGCATCCCTCCCATCGACGCACCCGTCTACGAGTCGATCGCCGACGCGGCGACGTGGCTCGAGGACGACAGCCCGGTCATGGTCGTCGACATCGATGACGACGTCCGCGCGTACCCGCTGGCGATCCTGACCTGGCACGAGATCGTCAACGACGTGATCGGCGGGGTCCCCGTCGTCGTCACCTACTGCCCGCTGTGCAACTCGGCGCTGGTGTTCGAGCGCATCGTCGACACCCCCGACGGCGAGGTGGAGCTCGACTTCGGGACCTCCGGACGGCTCTACAACTCCAACCTGGTCATGTACGACCGGCAGTCCCGCAACCTGTGGACCCAGTTCGAGGGCGAGGGCATCATCGGCGAGCGCTTCCTCGGCACCGAGCTGACCCGGGTCCCGGCCTGGCTGTTCGGGTTCGCCGAGCTCGTCGAGCTGCACCCGGACGCGCGGGTGCTGTCCCGGGACACCGGGTTCCGACGCGACTACGGCCGCAACCCCTACGTCGCCTACGACCAGGAGGGTCGGGCCCCGTTCCTGTTCGACGGCGAGCTCGACCAGCGCTTCAGCGCGATGGCCCGGCTCGTCGGCCTGGCCGACGGGGACGACGCCACCGCGGTCCTGCTCGAGCAGCTCAGCGAGGAGCGGAGCGTGACCGTCCGGCTCGGCGATCGCGACCTGGCCGTGCTGTGGGCACCGGGTCAGGCGTCGGCGCTGGACGCCGCGACGATCGACCAGGGCCGCGACGTCGGCCAGACCGCCGCGTTCGTGGCCGAGCTCGACGGCGAGCCCGTGGAGCTGGTCGCCACCGACACCGACGGCCGCTTCGTCGACGAGCGCACCGGGTCCACCTTCGACCTGCGCGGGCGGGCGCTCGACGGCCCGCTGGAGGGCCGACAGCTGGAGGCCGTACCCCACGACGACACCTTCTGGTTCGTCTGGGTCGCGTTCAAGCCCGACACCGAGGTGGTCGGCGCCTGACCGCGGCGGTCGAGGTCGGCACGTCCGACACACGAGGAGGGTGCAGATGGAGGCGATGGGTCGCGACGCCCGGCTCGGGTGCCGGCAGGTGCGTCGCATGCTGCAATCCTTCCTGGACGGCGAGGTCGACCCGCTCGAGGGCGAGCTCGTGGCCGCACACCTGGAGAGCTGCTCGCGCTGCCAGGTCGAGGCCGAGATCCAGCAGCTGGTGATCGCCGCCCTGCGCCGGCTGCGGCCCGACCTCGACCTCGCCGCCTACACCCGGCTGGTGGAGGCCGCCGAGCGGCTCGCCGCCTCCGAGCCGCGCTGATGGACGACCTGCGCAGCGCCGGGTGGATGGGGCGCTGCGTGGGCCGCGGGGAGCTGGCCCCCTGCAGCGCCGCGGAGATCGCCGGCCTGCTCGGGACCACGCGGCCGAGCGTGAACCGCGTGCGCAAGGGCCTCGAGGAGGCCGGGCACGTGCGCATCGGCTCCCGGCGCATCGAGGTGGTCGACCCGGAAGCGCTCGAGCGGATCGGCGAGCTCGCCACGGTGCCACGCACCACGGCAAGCTGAGCGGCACGACAACCACCGGCCCGACACCCCCGGGGTGGACGCTCCGACGGGCCGTCCACCCCATCGACGCGGGAGCATCCCATGGCCACCATCACCGCCACGCTGAGCGAGGGCTACGCCGTCGACCTGCGCACCTCCTCAGGTCACCGCTGGGCCGCCGACGAACCGACCGCCGTCGGCGGGACCGACACCGGCCCGAACCCCTACGAGCTGCTGCTCGGTGCGCTGGCCGCGTGCACGAGCATCACCGTGTCGATGTACGCGCAGCGCAAGGGCTGGGCGTTCGACGGCATCGAGGTCCGCTACGAGCACGACCGGATCCACGTCGAGGACTGCGCGGACTGCGAGCAGCACCAGCGCGGCTACATCGACCGCATCGTCAGCCACGTCACGATCCGGGGCGACCTCGACGAGGCGCAGCGCACACGGCTCGCCCAGGTCGCCGCCAGCTGCCCGGTGCACAAGACCCTCGACAAGGGCGTGCACCTGGTCGACAACGTGTCGTTCGCCTGACCGCCGGCCCCGGCGGGGCGCGCCGGCGGTCCCGCCGGGAGGGAAGAGCGCGCGGCTCTCCGGTGTTCCCTCCCGCGACCCTCGTGCTGTCGAACGAAGGATCCGCCGTGGGGACGACCGAGTCACGCAACAGCCGCCCGCCCGGTGCGCCCAAGGGCCGTCCCACCCCGGGACGCAAGCAGCGCAACGCTGCCGCCCGCGCGCGTGCCCGGCGAGAGCAGCTGACCCTGCGCCTGTGGTGGGCCGGTGGCAGCCTCGTGCTGGTCGGCCTGATCGCGGCCCTGGTCCTCACCGGCACCGGCGCCGGCAACCTCACCCATGTGGTGCCCTGAGCGGTCACGTCGACCGAGGTTCGCACGGTTGTCACGGTCCCCGGGAGCAGCGACGACACCGGGCGGGTTCCCCCCGCACCGGCACCGCTCCCGCGGTCCCGGGTCCGGAGTCCGGCGGCGCGTTCGCGCGGCCGGGCCACCAACGACCAGGAGCCACCGATGACCGCCAGCTGCACGAACCTCGACCTCGATGCCTTCGACGCCACCCGCCGGGCCGTCGCCGAGGACCCGTCCCAGGGGACCGGGTCCTTCGCGACGGTGACCCGGTGGGAGGACGGCGCCCGGGCGCGCACCACCGCACGGTCCTTCGCGATCGAGACCGACGAGCCCGCACCACTCGGCGGCACGGACGCGGCCGTGGACCCGATGGAGCTGCTGCTGGCAGCGCTCGGCACCTGCCTGACCATCGGCTGGGTCACCCAGGCGGCGAAGCGCGGGCTCGACTACCGGGACCTCCGCATCGAGGTGATCGGCACCTTCGACCTGCGCGGCTATCTGGCGCTGGACGAGGCCGTCCGCCCCGGCTTCGACACGATCACCTACCGGGTCGACGTCGACACCGACGCCACGAGCCAGCAGCTCGAGGAGATCCGCCTGGCGGCCGAGGCCACCTCGCCGATGTTCGACAACATCCGCAGCGCGACGCCGATCGCCGCGCAGATCGAGGTTGCCGCCGCGTGACCATGCGGCGGGCCGGGGCGTCGTGGCCGAGCTGCCATGCCCCGGCCCGCTGACCGCACATCACCGGGGAGCGACGTCCGACCCGCTGGCGGCGATGGCCGCCGCGGCCGTGACGAGCCCGATGTGGCTGAAGGCCTGCGGGACGTTGCCGAGCAGCTGTCCGTCGCCGTACTCCTCGGCGAGCAGGTCGACGTCGTTGCGCACCCCGATCGCCAGCTCGAACGTCGCCCGCGCAGCGTCGACGTCGCCGGCCAGCGCCTGCGCGTGGGCGAGCCAGAAGGTGCACAGCAGGAAGCTGCCCTCCTCCCCGTCGAGCCCGTCGTTGCCCTCGTAGCGGCGTACGAACCCGGCGTCGTCGGTGAGTCGCTCCTGCACGGCGGCGATCGTGGCGAGCACCCGGGCATCGTCACCGGGGAGGAAGCCGACGATGGGGATCCGCAGCGCGCTCGCGTCGAGCAGCGTCGAGCCGAAGGCCTGCGTGAACGCCCCGGTCTCCGGATCGAGCCCCCGCGCCAGGATCGCCGCCCGGACCCGCTCCCGCTCGAGCTGCCAGCGCTCCAGCTCGTCCGGTGTCGGTCCGAGCAGGTCGGCGAGCTCGATCGCCCGGTCCAGCGCCACCCAGCACATCAGCTTCGAGTTCAGCATGTGCTGTGGCCCGCTCCGGACCTCCCACAGGCCCTGATCCGGCTGCTCCCACCCGTCGATGGCCGCCTGCGCGAGCTGACGCAGGAACCAACGCGTGGTCTCGTCGAGGGGACCGAGCTGGTCGCGCAGACGGGCGACGGCCGCGAGCACCTCGCCGAACACGTCCAGCTGGAGCTGGTCGTAGGCGCCGTTGCCGACCCGCACCGGTCGGCTCTCCCGCCAACCGGCGAGGTGGTCGAGGGTCCGCTCACGGAGGTCGTGCTCGCCACCCACGCCGTACATGATCTGCGGCATCGACCCGGCCCGCAGATCACCGGCGGCGGCACCGACCAGCCAGGCGACGAAGTCCCGCGCCTCGTCGGGGCAGGCCGCGATCCACAGCGCATCGAGGGTCAGCGAGGCATCCCGGAGCCAGGCGTAGCGGTAGTCCCAGTTCCGGGACCCACCGACCTCCTCCGGCAGCGAGGTGGTGGCGGCGGCGACGACGGCCCCGGTGGGCTGGAAGGTCAGGCCCTGCAGGACCCGACCGCTGAAGCGGACCAGCTCCCGCCACGGCCCCTCGTAGCGCTGGTGCTCCGCCGCCCAGCGCTGCCAGGCCTCGGTGGTGTCCTCGAGCCGCCCGACGACCTCGTCGGGCCGCCAGCGCGCCGGAGCCGCCTCCCAGGCACGCGCCCACTGCAGCGCGACCGTGGTCTCCTGCCCCGCGGTCAAGCGGACCGTCCCTTCGGCGTGGCTGTGGTCCAGCCGGAGGGGGACCTCGGTCCACAACGCGAGCGCGTCCGGGGCACCCCGGGTCACGACGCCGCCGTCGACCGGCTGCAGCAGCGGCCGGGCCAGGCCGTACTCCGGACGCGGCGCGAACGCCACGGCCACCGTCACCTCGCCGTCGCTGCAGCGCACGTGCCGGAGCAGCGCATGGGGCGCGTCCCGACCGAGCTGGTGACCGCTGTCGTCGGCGCGCAACGCCAGCGCATCGGTCACCACGACCGTGCCGGTCGCGGTCACGAAGGTGGTCTCCAGGACCAGGCTGTCCGCCCGGTAGCGGCGTTCGGCGACGAACTCCCCCTGCGGCCGGATCGCGAGGTGGCCCGCGTCGGGATCGAGCAGTCGCCCGAGCACGCTCGGCGCGTCGAAACGCGGGAAGCACAGCCAGTCGACCGAGCCCTCCCGGGTCACCAACGCGGCCGAGTGGCCGTCGGACAGGAACGCGTGCTCCTCGATCGGCAGGTCGCTCATCGCGGCGCCCGCAGCGCACGGACCGCTGCCGCGACCGCCTCGGCGGTGATGCCGAGGTGCTCGTAGAGCGCCGCGGCGGCACCGGAGGCTCCGAAGCGATCGAGCCCGACCACCGCGTCCGCGAACTCGTGCCAGCCCTGGGGCGACGCCGCCTCGACGGCGACCGTCGGGATCCCCGGCGGCAGCAGACGGCTGCGCTCGGCCGGGGGCCGGGCGCGGAACAGCTCCCAGGAGGGCAGGGACACCACCCGGGCGGCCACCCCCTCCCCCGCCAGCAGCTCCCGTGCCTCGAGCGCGACCGCGACCTCGGACCCGGTCGCGACGAGGACCGCGTCGGCGCCGTCGGCCACGACGCTGCCGGCGGCATCGAGGTGCTCGGGCGCCAGCCGGGGCAGCGCCTGGCGGGACAGCACGAGCGCGACCGGGCCAGCGAGCGTGAGCGCCGTGCGGAGCGCCAACGCCGTCTCGTTCGCGTCCGCGGGACGGAGCACGGTCAGCCCGGGCGTGGCACGCAGCGCCGCCAGCTGCTCGACCGGCTGGTGGGTGGGACCGTCCTCGCCCAGCCCGATCGAGTCGTGGGTGAAGATGTACAGCACCGGCAGCTGCATCAGCGCCGACAGCCGGATCGCGGGCTTCACGTAGTCGCTGAAGACCAGGAAGGTCGCCCCGAAGGGGCGGAAGCCGCCGTGCGCCGCGAGCCCGTTGAGCATCGCGCCCATCGCATGCTCGCGCACCCCGAAGTGCAGGTTCCGCCCGTGCGCGTCCGCACGGCTGACGTCACCGGCACCGTGCAGGGTCGTCACGGTCGAGGGGGCGAGGTCCGCGCTGCCACCGACGAGCTCCGGGATCCGGGCCGCGGCGGCGTTGAGCACCTGGCCGAGCGCCGCACGGGTGGCGACCGGCGCGTCACCGGACACGCTGGCGAGCAGGTCGTCGTCCCAGCCGTCCGGGAGCTGCCCGGCCATGCGGCGCTCGAACTCCGCCGCGAGGTCCGGGTACGCCGCGCGGTAGGACGTGAACGACGCCTGCCAGGCCGCATGCGCGCGGGCACGCTCCGCCACGTGCGCGTGCCAGTGGTCGTAGACGTGGGCGGGGATCTCGAACGGCCCGTAGGACCAGCCGAGGGCCTCGCGGGTCGCCGCGACCGCCTCGGCGCCGAGCGGCGCCCCGTGCGCGGCAGCGTCGTCCTGCTTCGGGGAGCCGTAGCCGATGTGGGTCCGCACGATCACGATCGTGGGCCGCTCGGTGTCGGCGCGGGCGGCGTCCAGGGCGACCGGCAGCTCGTGCGGATCGTCCGGGTCGTCGACGCGGAGCACCTGCCAGCCGTACGCCTCGAACCGGCGTGCGACGTCCTCACAGAAGGCGAGCTCCGTCGAGCCCTCGATCGAGATGTGGTTGTCGTCGTAGAGGACGGTGAGCCGGTCGAGCCCCAGCGTGCCGGCGAGCGAGCTCGCTTCGCTGGTGACCCCCTCCATCAGGTCGCCGTCCCCGGCGATCACCCACGTCCGGTGGTCCACGATCGGGTGACCGGGCCGGTTGAAGCTCGCCGCCAGCATCCGCTCGGCCAGCGCGAGGCCGACCCCCATGCTGACCCCCTGCCCGAGCGGGCCGGTGCCCACCTCGACCCCGTCGGTGTGGCCCCGCTCCGGGTGGCCGGGTGTGCGGGAGTCGAGCTGCCGGAACCGCTGCAGGTCCGCGATGTCCAGGTCGTAGCCGGACAGGTGCAGCGCGCCGTACTGCACCATCGAGGCGTGACCGACCGAGAGCACGAACCGATCGCGATCGGGCCAGTGCGGAGCAGTCGGGTCGTGGCGCAGCTGCCGGGCGTACAGCTGGTAGGCCACCGGGGCCAGCGCCATGGCGGTCCCCGGGTGGCCGGAGCCGGCGCGTTCGACGGCATCGGCCGCCAGGAACCGGATCGCGTCGATCGCGTCGCGCTCCGCTCCGGCTGGCTGGCGTCCGGGGGCAGCGTTCACGTCGGTGTCGGGCTCGTCGTGCAGGGTGGGGTCGGTGGTGAGGCTCATGGTCGTTGCTCCTCGCGGGTCGCTGCGGTGGTGGGGTCGGGGAGAGCGGTGGTGGAGGCGGGGACGGCGCTGCGGTCGAGTGCGGTCGCGGCGGCGCGGTCCAGCAGCCAGTGGCTGTCACGCTGCGGCAGGCGGGCGGCGGGGAGCCGTCGGTCCCCCGCCTGGACGCGAGCGACGGCCGACGCCTTGGCCGCACCGCTGACCAGCCACACCCGCTGGCGGGCCCGCGCGAGCAGCGGGAAGGTGCAGGTCAGCCGTCGGCGTCCCTGGTAGGGCTGCGTCACGGCGACCTCCCGGTCCTCGACGTCCAGGACGGGATCGTCGGGGACCAGCGAGGCCGTGTGGCCGTCGCTACCCAGCCCCAGCTGGACGACGTCGAGCACCGGGGGGGCACCGGCCAGCGCCACGAGCAGGCCGGCGTAGCGCGCGGCGGCCACCTCGGCGTCGCCAGCGGTGACCGGCATCGCGTGCAGGCTCGGTGTCGGCCCCGCCAGCTGGCCGAGGAAGCTGCGACGCAGCAGGCCGAGGTTGCGCTCAGGGTGGCCGTCCGGGGCGATCCGCTCGTCGACCTGCAGCACGTGGACGTGCTCCCAGTCCACGTCGCGTCGGGCGAGCGCCGCCAGCGTCGCGCCGGGGGTCTGCCCACCCGAGACGGCCAGGGTGGCGCGACCACGCGCTGCGAGCGCATCGCGGAGCAGCTCGGCGAGCAGGTCGGCGCCCCGCTCGGCCAGGGCGTCCGGCGTCTCGAGTACCTCGAGCCTCATGCGTCCTCCAGATGGGCCCGGTCGTTCCAGACCTCGATCACGGCCAGCTCACGCTTCCAGCCCAGGGTCGACACGCTCCCGGTCCCGAGGCCCAGATGACGACCGAGGGCGACCGGCTGACCGACCCAGCGCGCCGCCAGCGCACGCAGCAGGTGCCCGTGGCTGAACAGCAGCGCGTGCCCACCGGCGCGGCACAGCTCGACGAGTTCCGCGAGCAACGCGTCGACCCGCACGGCCACCTGCTCGGGTGACTCGCCACCGGGGGCGCCATCGCGGTACAGCTCCCAGCCGGGGTCCTCCGCGCGGATCTCGGCCGTCGTGCGTCCTTCGTAGCGGCCGTAGTCCCACTCCCGGAGGCTGTCGCGGACCTCGGCCTGGCCGTCGAAGCCGGTGATGGCGCAGGTCTCGGCCGCACGGCGCAGCGGGCTGGTGAGCACCCGGGTGAAGCGCTGCCCGGCGAGCCGCTCGGCAACCAGGGCGATCCTGCGGCGACCGGCGGCGGTCAGGGGCAGGTCGGTGGACCCGGTGTGCTGGCCGGTCAGGCTCCACGCGGTCTCCGCGTGACGGACCAGGACGATGCGCTGCAGCGCGTCATCGCTCATGAGGTCGCCGCACGGACGGTGGTGGCGGTCGGTGCCGGTCCGGCCAGCCGGGCCCAGCCGGCGGCACCGACCAGCCCGGCGTCGTCGCCGAGTGCCGCGCTGCGGACCGCGATCGGCGGGTCCAGCGCGCGGGGACCATGACGATGCACCGCGGCCCGCACCGGCTCGAGCAGCTGCGGGTCGCGTCCCAGGCCCCCGCCCAGCACCACGACCTCGGGGGCGAACAGATGCGCGGTGTTGGTCACCGCAGCCGCGACCACGGCGACGACCTGCTCCCAGACCTCGATCGCCGCGGGGTCCCCACCGCGCACCAACGCCGACAGCTCGGCCCCGGAGCCGGGCAGCCCGCGTGCCGCCCCGAGCCGTCCGAAGGCGGTGCCCGAGCCGAGGTCCTCCACGGTCGCCGGTTCGCCCCGTGCGAGCGCGGCACGATCGATGACCGTGTGCCCGAGCTCGGCGGCCGAGCGGCGCCCGCGCAGGAGCCGACCGCCGAGCACGACGCCGGCGCCCACACCGGTCGAGAACGTGAGGTAGACGACATCGTCGGCCCCGCGACCGGCACCGAAGCAGGCCTCCCCGACGGTGGCGAGGTCCGCATCGTTGGCCAGCGCCACGGGCACGCCGAGGTGCTCGCGGAGCAGGTCCTCGCGCAGCGCCTCGGGCCAGTGCTCCGGCAGGTTGGGGGCGTACTCGAGCGCACCCTCACGGTGGTCGATGCGACCGGGGACGCCGATCACCGCCCGGGCGACCGGTTCGGCCGCGAGGAGCTCGCCCACCAGGCGCAGGAGCGCGTCCGGGCAGCGATCCTGACGGGGTGTCGGCTGGGTCCGACGCCGCAGCACCTCGCCGTCCGCGGCGACGACCGCCGCGCGCATGGTCGTGCCGCCGAGGTCGACGGCCAGCGTGGGCTCAGGCATCGTCGTGCCGCGCCTCGTCGGCGAGCTCCGGGTCGTGCCAGGACGTCCCATCGGGCAGCAAGGTCTCGGCCTGGGCCGGCCCCCACGTCCCGCGCTCGTACGGATGGACGGGTCCGACCTCGCCGAGCACCGGGCCGACCACCCGCCAGGCCTCCTCGACGCCGTCCGCGCGGGCGAAGAGCCGCTGGTCGCCGTCGAGGGCGTCGTCGAGCAGGCGCGCGTACGCCTCCTCACGGGTGCCCTCCGCCTGCTCGTCGTAGCGGTAGGCCAGCTCCACGGGGTGGCTGACCATCTCCCCGCCGGGGGCCTTGATCTGGACCTGGAGCCCGACCTCACCGCCCGGCTTGATGCGGAACCGCAGCCGGTTCGGTGCCGGCGGTGGCGCGTCGCAGCGGGCGAAGAACGTCAGCGGTGGCCGCTTGAACTCCACGACCACCTCGGTGGCCGTCGCCGCGAGCGCCTTGCCGGCCCGGATGGAGAAGGGCACGCCGGCCCAGCGCCACGACTCGATCGTGGTGGTCAACGCGACGTAGGTCTCCACCTCGGAGTCCGACGCGACGCCGTCCTCGTCCCGGTAGCCCGCGTACTGCCCGCGGACCATGTGCGCGGGGTCGAGCGCGGGGATGGCACGGAGCACCTTGACCTTCTCGTCCCGCAACGCGTCCGCGCTGGTGTCGACCGGCGGCTCCATGGCCACCAGGGTCAGCACCTGCAGCAGGTGGTTCTGCACCACGTCGCGCAGGGTCCCGACCTCGTCGTAGAACGACCCGCGCCCCTCCACATCGATCGACTCGGCCATCGTGATCTGCACGCTGGCGATGTGGTGCCGGTTCCAGGACGGCTCCAGCAACGAGTTGGCGAGCCGGAACACCAGCACGTCCAGCACCTGGTCCTTGCCGAGGAAGTGGTCGATGCGGAACACGGACGCCTCGTCGAAGGCGCCCAGCACGCAGCGGTTCAGTTCCCGTGCCGATGCGAGGTCGCGACCGAACGGCTTCTCCAGCACGACCCGACCCCGGGCAGCGATCCCGGCCTCGGCGAGACCGGCGACCACCGTGTCGAACAGGCTCGGGGGGATCGCGAGGTAGAGCAGCGGCCGCGCCGAGCCCTCCAGGGTGGAGGCGAGCTGCGCGAAGGTGGCGGGGTCGCGGTAGTCGCCGGCGATGTAGTCCAGCGTGGCGAGGAGGTGCTCGACGGCGGCCGGATCCGGGTCACCGACGACGAAGCGGGCGATCGACGCTTCGACCCGGTCGCGGAGCTCCTGCACCGTCCACTCCGAGGCGGCCACCGCGACCACGCGGGCCGGCAGCCGCCCGGTGCGGGCCAGCTCGTACAGGGCCGGGTAGAGCTTGCGCTGCGCGAGGTCGCCGGTCCCGCCGAACAGCACCAGGCTGTCGGAACGCTCGGTCACGACCGCACCTCGTGCCCACCGAAGGCGTTGCGCATGATCGCGATCGCCTTCATGGCCGGCGCGTCATCCTGCCGGGACGAGAAGCGGGCGAAGAGCGCGGCGGTGATCGCGGGTGCGGGGACGGCCAGCTCGATCGCCTGCTCCACGGTCCAGCGGCCCTCACCGGAGTCCTCCGCCCAGCCCCGCACGGTCTCCAGCTCGGGGTCGGCATGCACGGCGTCGGCGAACAGGTCGAGCAGCCAGGAGCGCACGACGGAGCCGTGGCGCCAGACCTCGAGCGCGGCCGGAAGGTCGATGTCGAGGTCGCTGGCCGCCAGGAGCTCGTAGCCCTCGGCCAGGCTCTGCATCATCCCGTACTCGACCCCGTTGTGGATCATCTTGGTGTAGTGGCCGGCGCCGACGGGGCCCACGTGGGCGAAGCCGTCGTCGGTGACCAGGGCGTCGAAGACCGGGCCGAGGTCGGAGATGTCCGGCTCGTGACCGCCGGCCATGATGCAGTAGCCCTCGTCGAGGCCCCACACGCCGCCGCTGACCCCGGCATCCACGAAACCGATGCCGCGCTCAGCGAGGCCCGCGCCATGGGCCTGCGAGTGCCGGAAGTTGGAGTTGCCGCCGTCGATGACCAGGTCGCCCGCATCGAGCAGGTCCGACAGCGCCGTGATCGTGTCGGCGGTCGGTCCACCGGAGGGGACCATCACCCACACGATGCGGCGCGGCTGCCCGTCCAGCGCGGCGACGAGCTCCTCGAGGGAGTCGACGTCCCGTGCTGCGGGGTCTCGGTCGAAACCGATCACCTCGTGGCCGTGGCGGCGTAGCCGCGTGGCCATGTTGCCGCCCATCTTGCCGAGTCCGATCATGCCGATCTTCATGGGGTGCTCCTCGTCGTTGTTGGTGTCGTGGGTGCGCTAGGCCGCGGCCCGCAGCGAGGCGACCTTGGTGCGGATGCAGTCCAGGAGGTTGTCGAAGGAGGTCGCGAAGCTCGCGTCACCCTGCTGCTGCAACCGGGCCCCGAGCGGCTCCAGGTCCACCCCGGCCTCGCCGGCCGCCTCAGCGATCGCCTGCGCGTCGGCGCTCGCGGCGGCGAGGGTGCCGGTGACCGAGCCGTCGCGGTCGAAGGCCAGCATGGTGTGCTCCGGCATGGTGTTCACGGTGCCGTCCGCGACCAGCGCGCCGACGTAGTAGCCGTCGTCGAGGCGCGGGTCCTTCGCCGAGGTGCTCGCCCACAGCAGCCGCTGCGGGTGCGCGCCGGCCGCGGCCAGCTGCTGCCAGCGGTCGCCGGCCAGCAGCTCCAGGTGGGCGGTGTAGGCCAGCTGGGCGTTGGCGACCGCGAGCCGGTTGTGGAGGACCTCCGGCAGCTCGGGGTTCGCGGCGGCGTCGATCCGGCTGACGAAGAAGGAGGCGACCGAGGCCACGCGCAGGTCCTGCCCTGCTTCCCGGCGCCGCTCCAGCCCCCGCTGGTAGGCCTCGGCGGTGTCCGACCACTGTGAGAGCGAGAACAGCAGGGTGACGTTGACGTGCACCCCGCGAGCGATGAGCTCCTCGATCGCGGCGATCCCGGCCGGGGTCCCGGGGACCTTGACCATCAGGTTGGCCCGGTCGACCCGGCGTGCGAGCTCGAGTGCCATCGCGACGGAGCCGTCGGTGTCATGCGCGAGCCGCGGTGGCAGCTCCAACGAGACGAACCCGTCGCGACCGTCGGTCGCGGCGTGGATCGGTGCCAGGAGGTCCGCGGTGTCCTGGATGTCGCGGATCGCCAGACGCCAGAAGATCTCCTCGGCGTCCTCGACCCCCTCGTCGAGGGCGTCGGAGATCGCCTGGTCGTAGTCACCGCCGCCGGCGATGGCCTGCTCGAAGATCGTCGGGTTGGACGTCACGCCGGTCACGGCGTAGCGGTCGATGAAGCTGGCCAGCTGACCGCTGTCGAGCAGCGCGCGGCGGATGTTGTCGTACCAGACGCTCTGTCCTGCCGCGGCGACGTCCTGGAGTGCTCCCATGGGTGAACTCCTCATGCTCCGGGCGGGGAAGGAAGGGGGGTGGCCGGCAGAATCGCGGCCTCGGGTCCGTGTGGTGTCCGCTCCATGCCGGGGAACCGTCGAGGCTCGCGAACGCTTCCACCGGGCTCGCATCTCGCTCGGTACGGTCCCGGGGACCGACCTGGGGAGGTGCGCATGGGATGGAGGCCACGCACGCGCCGGAGCTGCCGCTGGGTGCCGCTGCTCGCGCTCGTCGGCGCCGTCGTGCTCGGCGCCTGCGCGACGTCCGACGCGCCTGACGGCGACGCCCGGGAGCAGCGCTACCCCGATGTGCTGGCGGCGGAGCTCCAGGCCACGAACGGGACGTGGCAGCTCAGCGCCACGCTGTCCTCCCCGTACGACACCCCGGAGCGCTACGCGGATGCGTTCCGGGCGCTGGACGAGGATGGCAACGTGCTCGGCGTCCGTGAGCTCGCCCACGACCACGCGAACGAGCAGCCCTTCACCCGGTCCCTGTCCGGCCTGGCGATCCCCGAGGATGTCGAGCGGATCACCGTCGAGGGCCGCGACCAGCGCTACGGCTGGGGCGGCGCCACGGTCGAGGTCGAGGTCCCCGCCGGCGCGGACGGGGGTGGCTGACCCGCTCGTTCGTTCGGTCTCGCCGCGAGGCGGGCGTCCTCGGCGCGGAGCGCCTGGAGCGCGACGATGCCGAGCACCGGCCCCGGGACCAGCACCAGGAAGGCCCACGACCAGCCGACCGCCCCGACCAGGACGGGCACGAGCCAGATGGTGGCGACGGTGAGCACGAAGCCCAGCGCCAACTGCAGCGTGACGGCGGTCCCGACGTAGCGCTGGTCGGCGACGTCGGTGACGATGGTGGAGAACAGCGCCGAGTCGGCGATCACGGTCACACCCCACACGACGGCCACCGTCACCACCAGCCACGGTGCACGACCGAAGGTGACACCGATCGCCAGCGCGGACGTCCCCGACCAGGCCAGGGCCACCGCGGCCGTGCGGGGCCGGCCGGCGTGGTCCGACCGCACGCCGCCGAGCACCGCACCGATGGCTCCCGCTGCGATCACCGCGAACGCCGCGAGCGCCGCCCACCGGTCGGCACCGACGAGCTGGCGGCGCTCGAAGGAGGCGAGCAGGAACGCCCCGATCCAGGCCCACATGGCGTACAGCTCCCACATGTGCCCGAGGTAGCCCAGGGTGGCGAGCCGGACCCGACGGTCCGCGAGCACCCGGACGGCGGCGCGCGGATCGAAGCGGGCGGCGGGGAAGGCGAACGGCCCCTCGGGCACCGTCAGGGCGAGGCCCCCGCCGAGCAGGGTCGTCAGCGACGTGACGACCACGACGAGACGCCAGTCGACCCCGCCGCCGGCGCGGATCAGGTGCGGGAGCGCCGACCCGACCGTCAGGGCGCCGGTGATCGTGCCGAGCGCGAAGCCCCGCTCGGCGCGGTACCAGGTCGCCATGGCCTTCATCGCCGGCGGGTAGACACCCGCGAGGGCGACGCCGGTCAGCAGCCGCCAGACGATCGCGCCGCTGACGGACGACACGGTGAGCAGGGCCAGGTTCGCCCCGGCGGCGAGCACCGCGCCGACGGCGATCACGACCCGCGGGGCGACGGTGTCGCTCAGCGACCAGACGGCGCTCGCCAGCGCCCCGACCACGAACCCGAGCTGGACGGCGATCGTGAGCCACGCCGCGGCGCTCGGGCCCAACCCCCACGCGGCCCGCAGCTGCGGGACCACCGCAGCGGCCGAGAACCAGGTGCTCATCGCGAGCAGCACCGCCAGCGCCAGGCGTCTCAGCGCCCGCCTGCGCACCTGCGGTGACCCCTCCACGTCGTGATCCTTCCCGCGCGACGTCCCGTCCGACGAACCGGCCGCACGGGCGGGCCATTCCGTGCCGAGGCGGCCCCCAGGACGAGCATCCCCGACCGGAGGGAAGCCGGGACGCGTCCCGGCGGTTCCCTCCACAACCACGATGTCAACACCGGAGGTATCCATGGCCACCGTCCGCCACCACACCACCATCGACCGTTCACCCGACGAGGTCTGGAAGGTGGTGGCCGACGCCGGCGCGATCTCCACCTGGTTCCCGATCATCGAGACGAGCGAACTCGACGGCAAGGTGCGGCACTGCACGGTGCAGGGCGGCGGGCAGCTCGAGGAGGAGATCGTCACCTCCGACGATGAGCTGCGACGGTTCCAGTACCGCATCGTCGGCGGGGACATGCCGCTCGACTTCCACCTCGCCACCATCGACGTGCTGCCGGTCGGCGAGGGATCGCTGGTCGTCTACTCCACCGAGGTGGAGCCCGCGGAGGCGGCCGGCCAGATGGGCGCCGTGCTCAGCGCCGGGCTCGACGGCCTCCGCCACCACCTGGAGGGCTGATCCCCGCGGCGGGCGGTCAGGCCGGCCCCGCACGCAGCGCGTCGCGCCGCTCCCGGAACCAGGCGAGCAGTCGCGCCTGAGGGTCGCCCTCGTCGACGAGGTCGCCCGCGGCCAGGCTCGCGCCCGTCAGCCGTGCGTCGTTCCAGCACGGGCCGGGGGGTGGCGGCGTCCACGGCACCACGTACGCGTAGGGCGCCGCGATGACCTCGTCGCCCGGCGACACCCCGTACGAGGCCCGGCGCTCCCCGCCGAGCAGCTCCGTGCCGACGTCGAAGTGCTCCGGCCACAGGGTCGGGACGCCCGCGTCCGTGGAGACGGGGTCGGCGACCAGCGCCTGCAGGACACGGGCGCCGAGGTGGAACCACCCTCCGAGCCAGGCGGCCACCTCCCGGTCGATCGGGAGCACGGTGTCCGGTGCCACCTCGCCGGGCGGGTCGTGGAGCCCGGGCTGCTGGCCCCACCGCGGCGGACCGACCTCGCCGAGCACCCACACCTGGGCTGCACCGAGGGTGGTCACCGAGCGCCGCTGCGGACCCGACGGTCCGCGGACGACGAGCTCATCGAGCTCGACCGCGACCCCGACCGGCTCGTCCGCCGTGGTCCGGAACCCGGTCGGCGTGGGCTCGAGCCCGGAGTGCCCGCGGCGGCGGAAGCGCTCCTCGGCGACCACGTGTGCGGCGAGCAGGTGCCAGCTGCGACGGGTCGGGGCCAGGACGTCGGGGGACGGGACGGGACGCAGGGGCATGAGGGAACCGATCAGGTCAGCAACGGGTCGGTGCGCACGTGGACCAGCGCCGCTCCGTCGTGCGCGAAGGCAGCAGCAAGCGCGTCGTCGAGCTCGTCGCGATGCTCGACCCGGACCCCGAAGGCGCCGCAGGAGCGCGCGAAGTCGGCGAAGTCGGGGTTGACCAGGCCCGTCTGCCAGACCGGCCACTCCCCGGCCCGCTGCTCCTTGGAGATCTTGGCCAGCTCGTCGTTGTCGAGCAGGACGTGCCGGATCGGCATGCCGTACCGGACCGCGGTGGTCAGCTCCATGGCGTACTGCCCGAAGCCACCGTCGCCGGAGATCGAGACCACCTCGCGCTCGTCCCGGACCGCGGCCCAGGCGCCCAGCGCTGCGGGCAGGGCGAAGCCGATGGAGCCGAGGTAGCCCGACATCAGCACCGACTGCGCGGTCACCTCGAAGTAGCGCCCGAAGGCGTAGGCGTTGTTGCCCACGTCCACACACAGCACCGCATCGTCCGCGACGACGCGTCCGAGCGCGTCGAACAGCGCCGCAGCGCTGACCCCCTGCCCGCGGTCATCGTCACGGCGGCGCGCCTTCTCCGCGCGCCAGATCGACCACCGCTCGGACAGCTCGGGCCGGTGGTCCACGCACCGCGCACGGCCCTGGACGGCCTGGGCGAGCGCAGCCGCCGTGACGCGGACGTCACCGAGGACCGGGACCGCGACCGGGTGGAACCGTCCCAACGCCATCGGGTCACGGTCGACCTGCACGATGGGCTTGTAGGGCGCGATGCCGGTGTGGTTCGAGAAGGACGCACCCCAGGCGACGATGAGGTCGGCCTCGTTCATGAACCACGACGCGATCGGGGTCCCGGACCGGCCGAGGACCCCGCCGGCGAGCTCATGCGCGTCGCTGATCAGCCCCTTGGCCTTGAAGGTCGTCACCACCGGCGCCCGGAGCGTCTCCGCGAGGGCCACGATCGCCTCGATGCCGTCGCGTGCACCGGCACCGAGCACGAACAGCGGCCGCTCCGCGTCGGCGAGCAGGGCCGCAGCCTCCTCGAGGACGTCGGCGGGTGGGGCGACCGCCCGGTCGGCGAGACGCCCGATCGGTTGCGCCGCGACGGCATCCTCGGCGGCCGGCAGGGTCTGGACCTCGTCGGGGAACTCCAGGTGCGCCACGCCGCGCTCGACCAGGGCGGTCTTGCAGGCCATCGCCACCAGCTCCGCGTGGTCGGAGCCAGCCCGCAGGGTGGCCTGGTAGCGCGCGACGTCCGCGAAGGCCGCGATCAGGTCGAGGTCCTGGAACGCCCCGCGGCCCGCCTGCGACGACGGCACCCCACCGGACAGCGCCAGCACCGGGGAGCGGTCCACCTCGGCGTCGTACAAGCCAGTGAGCAGGTTGGTCGAGCCAGGACCGGCGATGCCGAAGCAGGCGGCGAGCGACCCGGTCAGCTTGCCGTAGGCGGAGGCGGCGAAGGCCGCGGCGCCCTCGTGGCGGATACCGATGTAGGTCAGCGAACCACGTTCCTCGGCCTCACGGAAGGCATCCGCGAGGCCGAGGTTGGAGTGCCCGACCATGCCGAACACCGTCGTCACCCCGAAGGCGAGCAGGGTCTCGACCATGACGTCGGAGACGGTGCGTTGCCGCGGGGTCGGGTCCGGCAGCAGCGCGTAGACCCCGTCGTCACGGACCTCGACGGGGTAGGCGCCGGGGGCGTCGTCGAACGGTGGCGGTGGCATGCCGTTGCACGGCGAGTAGTCGTAGCCGTGCCAGGGGCAGCGCAGCCAGCCCTTCTCGATCGAGCCCTCCCCGAGCGGGCCACCCTGGTGCGGGCACCGGTCGTCGAGCAGACCGTACGTGCCGCCGGCGTGGGTCGCGGCGTAGGTCCGCTGGTCGACGGTGATCGTGGTCACCCGTCCCTCGGGGAGCTGGTCGAGCTCGAGCACCTTGCGCCATGCGGAGGCGGTCCGGGGTGCCGGCGGCGGCGTGGAGGAAGGCTGCGGTGCGGCAGGTGTGACCACGTGGGCTCCATCCGTCCGTGGTGACGACCATCCTGCCACGAACGGCCGCCCGGCATACAGCAACCCGTCACGCGCCGGATGCCATCCGGCCCGCGCCGCAGGCTGCCCTACCTGTAGGGCCGAACTCCTCTTTGATTCGCAGACCGCCAAGTGGTTAGGTGCGCCCTGATGCCACCGGCAGCGGTGGGGTCAGACAACCGAACACCGAACACCATGGGCAGGGGAAGTCCGGTCGGATTCCGGCGCTGACCCGCAACCGTAGGTCGTCCACGCACCCGCCGTCCCAGCAGGGACCCGGGGACGTGCCTGGCGACGAGTCGGGGAACCTTCCTGTGGCGAGCGGCTCCATCCACCGTCGAGGTCTGCGGGGCGGAGCCCGGGCGAACCACGCCCGAGCGTCCGTCCTCCCGTCGTCGCGTCCCACGCGGCACGGGAGGACGTCGTCGTCTCGGGGGCCGGGACGTACGGGGTCCACCGTCTCGGACCGCTCACGAGAGGCACCTTCGTGGTCCGCACCATCACCCGTCCCACCGGCAGCATCCTGGCACTGCTCACCGTCGTCTCCCTGCTGCTGGCGACGCTGGGGCACCAACAAGCAGCCGCGCAGTCCGTCCCGACCGAGGATCCCGCGGAGGCGGCGGCGGGGTGGTTGGTCTCCGCGCTGACCGACGATCCGGGCATCGACACGGGCTTCGGGGCCAGCCCGGGGCCGACGATCGACGTGCTGTTGGCGCTGGCTGCGGTCGGGGTCGCGGCGGACACGATCGTGGACATCGCTGACTGGTTGGAGACCCAGGCGGTCGGCTACACCCAGGGGGCGCCCTGGGAGGAGATCGACGACGCCGCCTACGCCGGGGC
>JBLRWQ010000034.1:0-32954 GCA_047921175.1 Nitriliruptoraceae bacterium
CCACGGCATGTCGCCGCTGCTCAGCCACATGTACGAGCTCGGGCTGTTCCAGGCCGAGGCGATCGACCAGACCCACTGCTTCGAGGCGGCCATCACCTTCGCCCGCACGCAGGGCATCGTGCCCGCCCCGGAGCCGACGCACGCCATCGCCGCCGCGATCCGGGAGGCGGAGGCCTGCAAGGAGACCGGCGAGGAGAAGGTCATCCTGACCGCCCTGTGCGGCCACGGCCACTTCGACATGGCGGCCTACGACGCCTACCTCGCCGGGGAGCTGACCGACCACGAGTACCCCGCCGAGGCGGTCGCCGCGGCGATGGCACGGGTCCCGGTCATCGAGGGCCGCTGAACGTCGGCGGATGGGTCGGGAGCGCGGACCGTGCGAGCCGTGGACGGGGTCTGGTGGTCGGCCACCCGGCCCCGTACCATCGGGCCCGAGCTACCTCAGGAGGCACGATGAACCTCGGGAGACTGCGTCGCCGACTCCAGGTCACGGGTCGGGGTGAGCCGGCGGTCGTCGTCCGCACGCGCGGCGATGACACCGAGGTGGCGCCCCGCGAGCAGCGGCCCGCGCCACGGCCGGTCGCCGACCACGAGCTGCCACCGCTGGTCGTCGTGGAGCGTCCGGACGAGCCCGGGGCCGCCGACCAGGGCTGAGCAGCCGTGCCCGCCGTGGTGCTGCTGCTCGTGCTGATCGTCCTGGCGTTGGTGCTGCTGCGCGTGAGCGGCGGGGAGCCCGGGCTGGCCGTGCCCCGCGACCTCGACGAGGCGGCACTCGACGAGCCGATCCGTGCGGTCAAGCGGGCCCACGTGCGCCTGTCCCCCGAGGGCACGGAGGCGACGCTGACCGGCCTGACCGCCGGCAGCCGCTACGCCGTGGATGCCCGCGCGACGTGCCCGCGCGGCTGCCCGGTCCCTGACCCGTCCTGCCGGTGTGGCTTCTACGCGATGCGCGGCGATCCCGAGTCCCGGCAGCTCCCGCACGAGGCCGCCTGGGCGCGGCGGGCCGAGCCGCTCAGCGTCCGCCTCGACGTCGAGCTGTCGGGCGTGGTGCTCGAGTACGACCTGGGCTACCGCGCCGAGCGCCAGCGCGTGGTCGAGGTCGGGATCCCCGACCGCTGTGTGCCCTGCGCGGCCCAGGGGCTCGACAGCCAGGCCGCCGGGCTGATCGCCCGGCCCCGGCAGATCGCGCACCCGTTCAGCGGCGCGGGCAACCCCTACCTCGGCGATCCGGCGCTGCGCGAGTGGCGCGAGCTCCGGTCGGCCTGCCTGGATCACTGGCGTGGCGAGCCCGGCCTGCCAGCGCTGCACCTCGAGGACCTGGCCGACCTGCTCGGAACCCGCGTGCGCTGGGAGGCGTCCGGGACCGCCGGTCCCGTCAGCCGCTGACTCGACCCGTCAGCCGGTCCGCTCGAGTCCCGGCCAGGTCCCACGGACCGGCGGCCGGTCCGCGGCGATGCGCTTGAGGTAGGCGTTGAAGCTGTCCCGCCAGCTGGCGTGTGCCCGTACCTGGACCTCGGTCAGCTGCGCAAGCTCCAGCGCGGCCAGCTCCGGGTACCGGCCGACCAGCGCCCGGGCCACCGCGGCCGAGGCGACGGCGTCCGCGCGGGCGCTGTGCGCATCGGTCAGCGTCACCCCGTAGACCTGGCAGGCGGTCTCGAGCGTCCGCTTGCCCTTGCGGTACCGGTCCACGTGCCGGTCGAGCACGAGCGGATCGAGTAGCACGACGTCCGGCAGGGTCAGCGCAGGGTCGATCCGCCGCAGCTCCGCGGCCAGCAGCGGCCAGTCGTAGGTGGCGTTGTAGATCACCAGCGGCCAACCCTCGGCCTGGATCGTGTGCAGGTGCACGTGGACGGCCGGCAGCACCTCCGCGGCGGGAGGGGCCTGCTCCGCCTCGAGCCGCTCCCGCGTGATCCCGTGGACCGCCGACGCGCCTGGCGGGATCTCCACCTCGGCGCCCGGGTCGACGAGCCCGGCGTACAGGTCCCGGAGGTGACCCGCGCCGTCGTCGACCAGCAGCGCCAGCTCCACGATCCGGGCCGTGGCCGGGTCCACCCCGGTGGTCTCCAGGTCGAGCACCGCGAACGGCCCGGCCGGCCAGCCGGCGGCATCGAGCGAGGGCTGCAGGGAGGGGGACACGAGGGGCTCCTCTCGGCGTCGGGGCGCGGGTGGCACACCCGAACCCTACGACCTCGACGCGACCCAGACGACCCGCGTCCCCAGCGCGACCGTACGCTGCCGCCGCACCACCCGCGCCCGCCAACCTGCCGAGGACCGCGAGGACACGATGGACACGAACCACCTCCCGGATCGCGCCAGCGCCCGCGACTACCCCCTGGACGAGATCGCGGCGCACATCGGCGAGGAGCGGCGGACGGTCTCCGTGCTGGGCGAGATCCGGGAGCTGGTCTTCGGCGCCCAGGACGGGCTGGTCTCCACGCTCGCCGTCGTCGCGACGGTGGCCGGGGCGACCACCGACAACCTCGCCGTGCTGGTCGCCGGCTTCGCCTCGGCCATGGCGGGCATCTTCTCCATGGCCATCGGGGAGTACATGGGGTCCAAGAGCCAGGCGGAGATCGAGCGCGGCCACCTGGCACGGGAGCGGCACGAGGTCGAGGTCCGGCCGCACGAGGCGGAGGCCGAGGTGGCCTACCTGTTCATGCAGGAGGGGATGGACAGCGAGACCGCGTGGCAGACCGCCGAGGTGATCGCGCGCTACCCGGAGTCGCTGCTGGCCACCATGGCCGCCAAGGAGCTGGGCCTCGCCAGCGACGGGCAGGCGGATGCCGCGGGCACGCCCCTGCGTGGGGCGCTCGTGATGGGCGGGGCCTTCGCGGCCGGCTCCGTCCCGCCGATCGCGCCGTTCCTGTTCACCGAGGGCCTGCTGGCCCTGAGCCTGGCGACGCTGTCCACCGGGCTCGTGCTGTTCACGATCGGCGTGGTCAAGTCGCGCTGGACCGACCGGTCCTGGCTCTGGTCGGGGCTGGAGATCCTGGCGCTGGCCGCGGTCGCCGGCGTGGCCGGCTACCTGTTCGGCTCCGTGCTGCCGACCCTGCTCGGCTTCGCGGGCGTGGTCTGACCGGGAGCCGCGTGGCGTGCCCGTCAGCGGTGTGGCCTGACCCGTAGCCGCGCGACCTGACCGGTCAGCGGCGGGGCCGCAGCGGCTCACCCGCCTCGGCCTTGGTGAGCAGGCTCGCCGGGGGCACGAAGCGGTCACCGTAGGCGTCGCTGAGCTCCTTGCAGCGGGCCACGAACCCGGTGGTGCCGCCCTCGTACTGGTCGATGTACTGGGCGACCCCGCCGGTCCAGGCCGGGAACCCGATGCCGAAGATCGAGCCGATGTTGGCGTCCTCGAAGCTCTCGACCACGCCCTCGTCGAAGCAGCGCACGGTCTCGATCGCCTCGGCGAACAGCATGCGCTCGATCAGGTCGATGAGGGGCAGGTCGGCGTCGCCGCTGGTGACCTGCTCGAGCAGCCCGGGCCACAGGCGCAGCCGCGTGCCGTCCTCGGCGTAGTCGTAGAAGCCGGCACCGGTGCTGCGGCCCTCGCGGCCGTGCTCCTCGACCATCGTGTCGAGGATCGCGAACGCGGGATGCGGCTCGTAGGGGGTACCGGCCCGCTCGGCGGCGGCGCGGTACTCGGCCTCGATCTTGCGCGGCAGGGTCAGCGTGAGCTCGTCCATGAGCTGCAGCGGCGGGGCCGGGTAGCCGGCCTGCTCCCCGGCGCGCTCGATGCGGACCGGGTGCACGCCCTCGCCGAGCATCGCCACGGCCTCGTTGAGGAAGGTGCCGATGACCCGGGAGGTGAAGAACCCGCGCGCGTCGTTGACGACGATCGGCGTCTTGCGCAGCTGCTGCACGAGGTCGACGGCCCTGGCGACCGCCGCGTCGCTGGTGCGCTGCCCCCGGATGATCTCCACCAGCGGCATCTTGTCCACCGGCGAGAAGAAGTGCAGCCCCAGGAAGTCCTCCTGCCGGGTCACCCCCGCCGCCAGCTCGGTGATGGGCAGGGTCGAGGTGTTGGAGCACAGCAGCGCGTCGGGTGCCACGACCGGCGCCACCTCGGCGAAGACGCGGTGCTTGAGCTCGGTGGACTCGAACACCGCCTCGATGACCAGGTCGCACCCGGCGAGGTCCGCCACCTCGGCGGAGGGGGTGATGCGGTCCAGCAGCGCCTGCCCCTTGGCCTCGCTGACCTTGCCGCGCTCGATGCCCTTGGCGACGAGACGCTGCGCGTAGCCCTTCCCCGTGGTGGCGGCCTCGAGCGTCACGTCCTTGAGCACCACCTCGATGCCCGAACGCGCGCACTGGTAGGCGATGCCGGCGCCCATCATCCCGGCGCCGAGCACGGCGACCTTCGTGGCCGCCCACGGCTCGTAGCCATCCGGCCGCGAGGAGCCCTTCTGGATCGCCTGGAGGTCGAAGAAGAACGCCTGCGTCATGTTCTTGGACTGCGGCGAGCGACAGACCAGCTCCGCGAAGGCCCGGGACTCGAGCCGGGTCGCGGTCTCGAAGGGCACCTGGGCGCCCTCGTAGGCCACCTCCAGGATCCGCTTCGGGGCGTGCTGATCCACCCCTTTGAGCTGCTTGCGGAGGTTGGCGGGGATGGCGGGCGCGTTCTGCGCGAAGGACGGGCGGGACGGGTCCCCCCCGGGCAGGCGGTAGCCGTCCGCGTCCCACGGCTGGACCGCGTCCGGGTTGGCGGCGATGAAGGCCCGCGCGGCGGCGAGCATGGCGTCGTGGTCGGCGACGACCTCGTCGATCAGCCCGAGCCCGCGCGCGGCCTCGACCTTGTGCCGCTGGCCCTGGAGCAGGACCTGGAGCAGCGCCTGGACGATGCCGAGCATCCGCACGGTGCGGATCACGCCGCCGCCACCCGGGAGCAGCCCGAGGGTGACCTCGGGCAGGCCGAACACCGCGCCGGGGTCGTCGATGGCGACCCGGTGGTGACAGGCCAGTGCCAGCTCGAAGCCGCCGCCGAGCGCGGTGCCGTTGAGTGCCGCCACGACCGGCACGCCGAGGGTCTCGAGCCGCCGCAGGTCCGCCTTGAGCGCCTCGGTCCGGGTGAAGACCGCCTCCGCATCGTCGGGGCCGGCCTGGATCAGCTCGACCAGGTCCCCGCCGGCGAAGAAGGTCGACTTCGCCGAGGTCAGGATCACCCCGGTCAGCCCCTCCTCCGCGTCGAGGCGCCGGACCACCTCGGCGAGGTCGGCGGTGAAGCGGGCACGCATGGTGTTGGCCCGCTGCGCGGGGTCGTCCATGGTCAGGGTCACGACGCCGTCGGCGTCCCGCTCGTAGCGGATCGTCTCGAGCTCAGCCGTCATGTCGGGCTCCGTGGGTGTCGGCCGCTGGGGCCAGGGTCGAGGTCGCGGGGATCGAGGTGGCGGGGATCGAGGTGGCGGGCTCGGCGGTGGCTGGCACCGCCCTGCTGCGCGCCGAGGCGGTGCCTCAGACGCGCTCGACGACGGTGGCGATGCCCATGCCGCCACCGATGCACAGCGTCACGAGCCCGGTGGTCAGGTCCCGCCGCTCGAGCTCGTCGACGATCGTGCCGAGCAGCACCGCACCGGTGGCGCCGAGCGGGTGCCCCATCGCGATCGCGCCGCCGTTGACGTTGGTCCGGTCGTGGTCGACGTCGAGGTCGCGCATCAGCTTGAGCGCGACCGACGCGAAGGCCTCGTTGATCTCCACGAGGTCGATGTCCGCCGGGGTCATCCCGGCCCGGTCGAGCGCCTTGCGGCAGGCCGGGGCAGGGCCGGTCAGCATGATCGTCGGCTCGGAGCCGATGACCGCCGCAGCGCGGATCCGCGCCCGCGGGGTCAGCTCGTGGCGGCGCCCGGCCTCCTCGTCCCCGAGCAGCACCAGCGCGGCCCCGTCGACGATGCCGGAGGAGTTCCCGGGGGTGTGGACGTGGTCGATGCGCTCCACGTCCACGTAGCGCTGCAGCGCGACCGCATCGAACCCACCCATCTCCCCGATCCCGGCGAACGAGGGCTTGAGCGCGGCGAGGGCCTCCGGGGTCGTCTCGGGCCGGACGTGCTCGTCCCGGTCCAGGATCGTGACGCCGTTGCGGTCCCGGACGGGGATGACCGAGCGGTCGAAGGCGCCGTCGGCCCAGGCCTTCGCGGCCCGGATCTGGGACTCGGACGCGAAGGCGTCGACCTCCTCGCGGGAGAAGCCCTCGATGGTCGCGATGAGGTCGGCACTGATCCCCTGCGGCACGAACCCGGTGGCGAGGTTGGTCTCGGGGTCCATCGCCCACGGATCGCCACCGGTCCCCATCGGGACCCGGGACATCGACTCGACCCCACCGGCGACGAGCAGGTCCTCCCACCCCGAACGCACCCGGGCCGCCGCCTGGTTGACGGCCTCGAGCCCGGAGCCGCAGTAGCGGTTGAGCTGGACGCCGGCGACGCCCTCCGGGAGACCGGCCGCGAGCGCCGCGGTGCGCGGCAGGACGCCGCCCTGGTCCCCGACGGGGCCGACGACGCCGAGGACGAGGTCCTCGATGCCCGCCGGGTCCATCCCCGGGTTGCGCGCCTGGAGCTCGTGGAGGAGCCCGGTGACGAGGGTGACGGGCTTGACCTCGTGCAGCGACCCGGTCGCCTTCCCCCGGCCCCGCGGGGTGCGGATCGCGTCGTAGACGTACGCCTCGGCCATGGACGTCTCCTCACGGTCGGTGCATGGCACGGCCTCCCCGCCGCGCACCCGGAACGGTACTCGACCATCCGTTCCATGCCCGCATCGGGCCGGTCGGTGCGCGCCCGGTCAGCCGCAGGGGGCCACCGGTGCCGCCTCGGCGATGGCAGCCTGCAGGAGCTCGATCGGGGTTGCCAGCCCGCGACCCTCCGTCGTGCGTGCGTAGACCTGCCCGACGACCCGGCCGTCCTCATCGAGCACCGGTGAGCCGGACGCACCACCCGCAACCTCGAGGCCGAGGACCAGCCGGGTCGCCTCGACGCGGTCGACGCGCCCCTCGCGCAGCGTCGGACGCGCACCGGGGAACCCCACCGTGATGACCGGTTGCCCGACCGACGCGGACGGACCGCCACGCAGCGGCGGCGGCAGGGCCTCGGCGTCGACCTCCAGGACGGCGACGTCCGCGATCGTGGCCAGCCGGACCCCCGTGACCGGCGCGCCAGACCCGGCGTCGAGTGGCTGGACCAGCGTGGTCCGGGCCTGGTCGACGACATGGCGGTTCGTGACCAGGACCGTCGCCCCCCCGGTCTCCAAGGCGAAGGCGCTGCCGCTGGTCGCGCGACCGAGGCAGTCCACGCTGCGTACCAGCCGGAACGAGGCGGCCAGGTCCGCGTCGTCACCGAGGGCCTCCAGCACCGCCTCGCTGGCCGCCCGGACCGCGAGCCGGTCCAGCACCCAGCCACCGGCGGGGACCAGCATGGCGCCGGCGACCACCAGCCCGAGCACGAGCCGGAACCGGCCGAGGACGCGCATCGTCGTGGTCCGGTAGCCCTCGAGGTCATCGGGCGGGGCAGGGTAGGCAACCATCGCCTGCCGCTCGGCGTGGTCTGACGCCCCGGGGGTCTTCCTGTCGTCGGATGCGGCAGGGGTGTGCCCGTCGTCGGACGGGGGCGGGCCAGCGGGGGCATCCGTCACAGCGTGCTCACGGTCGGGGCGCCGCACGGTAGCGAGCATCCGGTCGGCTCCCTCAGGCCCGGTCGTCCACAGCCGGCACGGACGCCTTGCCCGTGTCACAGGAAGAACGTATGTTCGAACCATGATGATCGCAGCCGAACCTCTCCTCCACCGGCCCGGTGGCCGGCTCCCGCACCGTCGGCCACCGGCGCCGGTCCTCTCGCGCGAGCGCGGCGCCGACTACACGGCAGCCGGCCCTGGGCGGCCGGATCCTCGCCCGCAGCGGCAGCCCGGCGCACGCCGGCCGTCGACACCCGCCACCGATGTGCCGCCCGCTGCCGCTGCTGGCGGTGGACGGCTCCCGGCCGGGGGTGCGCGGCTCCCGGCCGGGGGTGGGCGGCCCGCTGCTGAGGATCCGGTCGCCGCCACGACCGTCCTACCGGAGCGCGCCCCCCACCCGGCCGACGACCCGGCGTGGCGCTACGTCCATGACCTGGACGATCCCGCCCCGCGCGACGACGGGCCGCCCTTCGGGCTCCCCGTGCTCGCGGAGCTCCCCGCGCTCGGGACGGTCCTGGAGCAGCTGCGGCATGCCGACCAGCTCATCGCACGCGCACTGGAGGGCATCCTGCTCCTCCAGGACCATGCGGACGTCGCCGCGACCACCGGTGTCGGCCTCGAGTCGTGGTTGACCACGATCGCCCGCCGCACCCGCACCGACGCGCGCATGCTGCTCGCAGCTGCGGAGATGCTCCGGCGCCTGCCCTCGTTGCGGGCCGCCTTCCAGCAGGGCCAGGCCTCCTGGGCACAGGTCCGCGCGGTCGCCCTCAAGGCCCGGCCGCTGCCGAGCGCCCTCGACGACCGGGTCGACGCCGCGGTCGCTGCCGCACTCGATGGGGCGGGTGGTGCGGAGCCGGATGCCCTCACCCGGGTCATCGCCTGGTCCCTCGCCGCCCTACACCCGGAGCGCACGACGCGGGTGGAGCGCACCGAGACGGCGCAGGAGTTCCTCGCGCTCCAGCCCCGCCTGGACGGTTCGGGTGGCCGCCTGTGGGGTGAGCTCGGTGCGACCTCGTGGGCGGTGCTGGACGCGGCGCTGCACCCGGCCGGCGGCGAGCCCGGGACGGGCGCCGCCGGGGACGACGCCCCGACCGCGGCGCCCGACGGGCGGGAGCAGCAGGCACGAGCGGACGACGCCGACGAGCCGTCGGTGCCCCCCGATGTGACCGGGCGGCACCGGGCACGGCGCCTCGTCGCCCTGCTCGAGTCGACGCTCCCCGGTGCGACCGGTGACGCGACGGCGTCCCGCGGTGCTGCCGCCGGAAGCCGGCCGCAGCTGCTCCTGCGAGCCGATCTGGACACCCTGCTCGGCCGCGAGGAGACGCCGGCCACGCTGCTGACCACCCTCCTGGGAGGACACGTGCACGTCAGCGCCAACACGGCCCGTCGGATGCTCGACGAACGCGGCGCCGACCTGCGCACGGTCGTCCTGGACGACACGGGCTCGGTCGTCGGGGTGGGGCGACGTCACCGGCTCGCACCCGGCTGGCTGTCGGACGCGGTCCTCGCGCTGCACGACACCTGCAGCGCACCGGGCTGCCTGGCTGCAGCGCGCGGCGCCGACCTCGATCACGCGCAGCCCTGGTGGCCCACACGCCCCGAGGACGTGCCGGGCACGACCGACGTCCGGCAGTTGGCACCGTTGTGCCCGGTCCACAACCGAGGCAAGGAGCGCGACGGCTGGACCGTCGAGCAGACCGCCGACGGTCGCCGGCGGTGGATCCATGCCCGCAGCGGCCTGACCACCGACACCCTCCCGGCGACCTGGCGACCGGGGAACGGCCACGCACCGACGACCCCGCCGGCTGCGGCCGTCCGGTCCGAACGGACCGTCGCGCCCCCGACGGCGCCGGCGGAACGCGACCCGCCGTGACCCGCATCCGCGGCTCGGTCAGCTGACCCGCTCGACGAACGCGGCCAGCTGCGAGAGGTTGCGGACCTCGACCATCGCCTCCGCGTGGCGGGCGTAGGTCGAGGCGATCGAATCGCCGGTGTCCCAGAAACGGCGTGGCTCCGGGTTGAGCCAGTAGACCTGCCGGGCACGGCGCTGGAGGTCCTCGAGGACCCAGGCGTTGGCCTGCCGGTGGTTGTTGCGTGCATCCCCGAGGATCAGGACCGTCGTCCGGGGGGTGACCGCATCGCGATGCTCCCGGTGGAAGCGCGACAGGGCCCGCCCGTAGTCGGAGTGCCCGTCGAGGTGGACGAGGCGCGCCTCCACCAGCATCCGGCGTGCCGCTTCGTCGGCATCACCCGCCGCGAACCACCCGGTCACCTCATCCAGCTCGTCGATGAACGCGAAGGAGCGCACCGTGGTGAACCGCTCCTGCAGGGCATGGACCAGCTGGAGGGTGAAGCGCGAGAACGACGCGACCGACCCGGAGACGTCGCACAGCAGCACCAGCTCCGGCTTGTGGGGCCGGCGGGGCCGGAACACGGGGTCGAAGGGCACACCACCGGTGATGAGCGACCGACGCACCGTCCGCCGGACGTCGAGGCGACCGTCACGCCCCCTGCGCCGCTTGGCCGCGACCCGCGTCGCGAGCTTGCGGGCCAGCGGACGCAGCTGGGTCTGGAGCTCCTCGCGTTCCTCGCGGCTGAGGTTGAACAGGTCCCGCTCCTCGATCGGGGGACGCACCACGCGCGACGCGATCTGCTCGAGCCCCCGGTCGGCGACCGCGTGCCGCCGGATCGCCACGTCGATCTCCTCACGAAGCTGCCGGATCCGCGCCTCGAAGGTGTCACGCAGGAGGCGTTCCTCGAGCGGCGTGAGAGGATCGTCACGGTCGTCCTGCGCGGCCTGCAGCAGCGCAGCGAGCAGCCCGGGGACGTCCACCGCACGCAGCACCCGGTACTGGAAGTAGGTGACGCGCCCGTCCCGCCCCTCGACGCGGCCATGGCGCTCCACCGCACGCCGGGCGGCTCGCGAGATCGCGGAACGGTCACCCGAGCCGATCGCCTCCAGCAGCTCCTCGGCGGTCGCCGCCGTCGGGTCGTCAGCGTCCCCGCCACCGACCACCTCCGACGCATCCAGCGCGACGGGTCGCGACGGCAGGTACAGGTCGAACAGCTGGTCGAAGGTCGCCCGCTGGCTGGCGGCGGAGACGACCACGGACGCCAGCGCCTCGCGTACCTGGTCGCGGTCGCCCAGGTCGATCTCCTGCAGGACCCGGACGGCGTCGATCGCGCCGGTCTGCGCCGCCGGCAGACCCGCCTGCCGCAGGGCGACCACCAGGTCGAGCACCCGGTCCAGCAACCCCCGTCCCGTCGGCACGGCTCAGCCCGCGAAGGTGACGACCGACCGGTCCCCGTCCGGTCCGAGCAGCAGCAGGCTGACCGCTCCCGCGTGCGTGGCGACCGCGGTCGCGGGCAGCTCGACCTGTGCCAGGACCATCTCCTCCGGCGAGGTGTCCGGCGCGAGCACCAGCACACGCACGCCCGTGACCACGACCCGACGACCGTCGGCGAGGGTGGCAGCTCCCCCGGGCCACGGCAGGACCGCGCTCCCGACCGCGCCGCGTGAGGAGGCCGCGGTGCGATCGAGGTCGTCGAGGACCGGGCCACGCAGCTCGCCCTCGTCCAGCAACCGCGTGCGGTCCAAAGCCACCTCCCGAACCAGGGTCCGTCCCTGGCCGGCGTCCACGGTCACCAGCAGGCCCACATCACCGGCGCCTGTCGCCGACACGATCCGTTCCGTGACCGGGAGGTCGACGGCGAACCGGAGTGCACCGTCGCTGAGGCCGAGCCCCACGACCTGGTAGCGCAGCGCGGACAACGCGTCCTGTTCGGCCTCCTCGTCGGCGCGGCCGGCCCCCTCGACATCGCGGAGGCCGATCAGCGCCAGGTCCTCCCCCACATGCTGGACCTCCGCACGGGTCGGTCCGTCGACCGCGAGTGCTGCCCCGGCGTCCAGGAGCTGGTCGCGGGTCAGCTGCCAGCGCGGCGAACCGTCCTCCCGAGACACCGCCGTGAGCACCGGGCCCTCCTCACCGGGTCCGGTCCGGGTCCCGGTGACGATCACGTCGGGCCCGAGGCCTGCGGTCAGCCGCGCACCGGCCAGCCCCGCGGGCGCGGCCGGCAGTGCGAGCTCGGCGGCCCACACGCGACCGGCGATCGGGTCGCGCAGCTCGAGCTCGGCGTCGTCGCCGTCCTCCTCGATGCGCAGCAGCAGGAGCTGCCCGTCCGCAGCGTCGAGGTGGAAGGCCAGCGGGCTCCCGACCAGCGCCGTGTCGACGCAGGTCATCCCGCCGAGATCGCCGTCCAGGGGCTGGAGCGCGTCCACCTGCCCCGTCAGCAGGTTGGTCAGCGCCAGGCTGTAGAGGTGGTCGCCGCCACCCACCACCGTGCCCGAGCCGACCTCGATCGCGGCTCGGACGCGGCCGCCGGCAGGATCCAACTGAACGATCGTCTCCCCCAGCGCCACCGGTCCGAGCCCTGTCGCCGCCAACCGTCCGGCACCGGGGGCCTGTGCGATACCCGTCACGGGCCCGAGGTGCTGCTCGAGCTCCTCCAGCTGCGTGAGCCACCGCGTCCGCTCCTCGGCGTCGAGACCGGGGGCGGTGTCGCGCAGCAGCCCGGGTGCCGATCCGGCGACGGGTCCGGCGACGGTGTTCGGGCCGATGTCGCTGCAGGCCGAGCGGGCGAACAGGGCACCGCTGACGACCCCGACGAGGATGAGCAGCACCATGGCGATGGCACCGATGGTCAGGGTGCGCCGGTCGGCGGCCATCGGCTCGTCCGACGGGGGCACCTGACCCGGCTGCGTCTCGGTCGTGGTCACCGCCGGAGCCCATCCCGCCCCGAGGGCGCCGTCAGGTGCGCGAGCGCCCGCTCGAGGTCCTGCCGGTGCTTGAGCGCGACCCCCAGGGTGCGCTCCAGCGCGGACGCATCCAGCTCGTCGATCCCGAGCGTCAGCAGCGTGCGGATCCAGTCGAGCGTCTCCGACACCGACGGCGGCTTGCGCAGGTCCAGCAGCCGCAGCGAGCGCACGACGGCGACCAGCTGCTCGGTCAGCGCCGCCGGCGCGTCGGGCACGTGGGTGTGGACGATCTCCCGCTCCCGCTCCGGGGTCGGGTAGTCGAGGTGGAGGTAGAGACAACGCCGCCGCAGCGCCTCGGACAGCTCCCGGGTCCCGTTGGAGGTCAGCACCACGGCCGGGTGCCGGGTCCCCCGGACGGTCCCGAGCTCCGGGATCGTGACCTGGAAATCCGACAGGATCTCGAGCAGGAGCGCCTCGAACTCCAGGTCGACCTTGTCCACCTCGTCGATCAGCAGCACCGCCGGCTCCTCGCTGCGCAGCGCCTGCAGCAGCGGCCGCTCGAGCAGGTACTGCTCGCTGAACAGGTCGTCCTCGACCTCGTCCCAGGCCTGACCGCCGCCGAGCTCACCGCCACGGGCGTGGGTGATCCGCAGCAGCTGCTTGCGGTAGTTCCACTCGTACAGCGCCTTGGCCTCGTCGAGACCTTCGTAGCACTGCAGCCGGACCAGCCGGGCGTCGGTTGCGGCCGCGATCGCCTTGGCCAGCTCGGTCTTGCCGACCCCGGCGGGTCCCTCGACCAGGATGGGCTTGCCCAGCCGGTCCGCCAGCAGCACCACGGTCTCGATCGAGACGTCGACCAGGTAGCCGACGGCCTCGAGCCGAGCCCGAACGTCCGCGACGTCGGCGAAGGTCGGGGACACGGTGGCGCTCCTGACAGCCGCGGGGGGACGGTCGGTGCCGCCCGCCGCCCGGGCGCGGCGACGGGATGCGGGGTCGGGCCATCGACCCGGATGGCGACCGGGCCCGCAGCAGGCTACGGCACCGTCCCCGCAGACGACCAACCGCGCGTCGGCCCGGTGCAAGCTTCGACCCCGGCCGACGGGTCGGTACCCGCCGTGCTCGACGCACTAGCGTCGGTGCTGGCGCACCACGATCCCGGTCCCCCGAGCGAGCAGGAGCCCTCATGCGCGCGATCCAGCTCTCGGCCCACGGCGGCCCCGAGGTCCTCGAGGTCGCGGACCTGCCGGACCCCGAGCCCGGCCCGGAGGAGGTCGTGGTCCAGGTGGCCGCTGCCGGGGTCAACTTCATCGACACCTACCAGCGCTCCGGCGCGTACGACATCGACCTGCCGGGCGGCCTCGGGCTCGAGGGGGCCGGGACGGTCGTCGCGGTCGGCCCCAAGGTGTCCTCCCGGCAGGTCGGCGACGTGGTCGCCTGGGCCGACACGCGCGGCTCCTACGCCGAGCGCGTCGCGGTCCCCGCGGGCCGCTGCGTACGGGTGCCGGACGGGGTCAGCACCGAGGATGCCGCTGCGGTCATGCTGCAGGGGATGACCGCCCACTACCTGACCCACTCCACCTCGGCGCTTCGGACCGGGGACGAGGTGCTGGTCTACGCCGCCGCCGGTGGCGTCGGCCGCCTGCTGGTCCAGCTCGCCCTCCGCCGCGGTGCCCGCGTGCTGGCGGCCACCTCGACGCCGGAGAAGGCCGAGGAGGTGCGCTCGCTGGGGGCCGACGAGGTGCTGCTGTACCGCGACGTCGACGTCGCGGCACGGGTGCGGGAGCTGACCGGCGGCGCCGGCGTCGACGTGGTGTACGACTCGGTCGGCCGGGCCACCTTCGAGACCTCCCTGCGCTGCCTGCGTCCGCGCGGCCTGATGGTCCTGTACGGCGCGTCCTCCGGGCCGGTCCCCCCGATCGACCTGCAGCTCCTCAACCGGCACGGCTCGCTGTTCGTGACCCGGCCGTCGCTGTTCCACCACGTCGCCACCACCGACGAGCTCGAGTGGCGCGCCACCAGCCTGTTCGACCTGCTGCGCCGCGGTGACCTGGAGCTCGCCATCCACGAGCGCTACCCCCTGGTCGACGCGGGTCGAGCCCATGCCGACCTGGAGTCGGGCACGACCGCCGGCAAGCTGCTGGTCGTGCCGTGACCCGCCAGGAGCGGGATGCCTGGCCCCGGACGCCGGCCATCGCCGCTGCGGCCGCGGCCGGGGTGGCCTTCGAGGTCCGCATCGAGCGGCCCCGCAGCCTGGAGGAAGCGGCCGAGCGGCTCGGGATCGCCCCCGACCACCTGCTCAAGACGCTCGTGGTGCGTCGTGCCGCGGACGACCACCTCCTCGTGCTCCTGCCGGGGAGCGCCCAGCTGTCCTGGCCGAAGCTGCGCGCCCACCTCGGGGTCTCGCGGCTGTCGCTGCCGGACGCGGACGAGGCCCGGGAGGTGACCGGCTACGAGCGGGGGACGATCACCCCGTTCGGCGCGCACGGTCAGCTGCCGGTGCTGGCGGACGCCGCGATACCGGGTGCCGGCATCGTCACGGTCGGGGCGGGGGCGCACGGGGTCTCGCTCCGGCTCGACGCCGACGACCTGCTCGCCGCCGTGGCCGCCGAGGTCGTCGAGCTGACCTGAGCCGTGGTCGGCGAGGCGCGCGGCTCGTTGCCCGCCCGGCGATGGCGCCGGCGGTCGTGCAGGCCGTACCGTCACCGCCTGCCGCGGCGCCGTGCCGCGGCGAGGGACGGGAGGACGTGCACGTGCGTGCGATCCGGATCACCGAGTTCGGGGGACCCGAGGTCCTCACCCTGGTCGACGATCAGCCGGAGCCGACCCCGATGCCGGGGTTCGAGGTGCTCGACGTCGACGCGGCCGGCATCAACTACGCCGATACCCACCAGGCCGAGGACACCTACCTGGCGCCCGCGACGCTGCCGCTGGTGCCCGGTGCCGAGGCGGTCGGTCGGCTGCCGGACGGCCGGCGGGTCGTGGCCCTGCTCCCCGGTGGCGGGTACGCGGAGCGGACCCTGGCGCCGAGCGCGACCAGCTTCACACTCCCCGACGAGGTGGACGACGGCGCGGCGCTGGCGCTGGTGCTCCAGGGCACGACCGCCTGGCACCTGCTGCGCACCAGCGCCCGGATGGCGCCCGGCGAGTCCGTGGTGGTGCTGGCCGCTGCCGGTGGAGTCGGCACCCTGGCCGTGCAGCTCGCCAAGCGGTACGGGGCGGGCCGGGTGATCGCGGCCGCCTCCAGCGAGGACAAGCGCCGGTTGGCGCTCGATCTCGGTGCCGATGTCGCGATCGACTCACGCGCCGAGGACCTCAAGGGCGCGATCGAGGAGGCTGCCGGGGGCAAGGTCGACATCGTCCTGGAGATGGCCGGAGGGTCGGTCACCGACCAGAGCATCGCGGCGCTGGCACCGTTCGGTCGCTGCGTCGTCTACGGCATGGCCTCGCGGCAGGCACCGAGCCTGGTCGACCCCCGGCTGCTGCTGGCCCGCTCCCGGGGGGTGGTCGGGTTCTGGCTGGCGCACGCGATGCGGGACCCGCAGCGCCACCTCGCCGGCCCGATGCGTGAGCTGCTGGACCTGGTGGTGACCGGCGAGCTGCACCCGGTCGTCGGTGGGACCTACGGGCTCAGCGAGGCCGCCCAGGCCCACCGCGACCTGCGCGACCGGCGCACCGTCGGCAAGCTGGTCCTGGACCCGCGGCGATGAGCAGCGACGACGGCATCGAAGCCCAGCGGCACACCCAGCTGCTCATCGACGACACCCCACGGGCGCCAGCGGGCCCCCCTGCCTGGCTGCTCCCGACGGTGGCGGTCGCGGTGATGCTCGCGCTGGTCGCGAGCCTCGCCCTCGGGATCGTCCAGTGGCGCCTGGCCACCGAGGCCCGAGCCGAGCGCGACGCGCTGGCCACCGAGGTCGCCCTGCTGCGGGCCGAGGTCGAGGACCTGCGGGGCCAGGTGGACGGCCAGGGCTTCCCGGGGGACGGCTTCCCGTCGCTCGATCCGGAGCAGCTCCTGGACGACCTGCTCTCCGGCCTGCTCGAGGGCAGCCGTGAGGGCGCGGCGGAGCTCGCCGAGCGGCTGCAGCGGTGGTTCGCCGAGCGGGGCGGGGCCGGGTGAGGCCGGACCCCGGCGGCACGGCTCTGCGTGCGGCCGGGGTGTGCACGACCTGAGCCGTACCTGAGCGGGCTCTCAGCCCGCTGCCACCTCGGCTTCAGGTCCGGGGCCCATCATCTCTCTCACCAGCCGGCACCCCGCCGGCACCACCCCCGGAGGATCACGATGCAGCACCTCACCCGCTGGCGCACCGTCACCGCAGCCGCCACGACCGCCGCACTGGCGGCCGGTGCCCTCGGCATCGCGGGCGCCATGGACGGCGCCGGTCAGCCGGCCGCGATCGAGCTGGCGGCGTCCGACACCGAGGACGAGACGGAGCTCCGGCTCGCCGACCTGTCCGCCGAGAGCCAGGCCTCGGCTGCGAGCGTGACGGCGTCGCCGGTCTCGGCGACCACGGACTCCCCGACCACCGAGAGCATCTCCGCAGCGTCGGTCCGGTCGATCGAGAGCCGCGACGACACGGTCCGGTCCTCGACCGCCCAGCAGCAGGACCGGGCGGTGACCCGGACCGCGTCCCCGGACAGCCCCAGCTCCGGGCCGTCGCCGATCAGCGCAACGTCGGCGATGAGCCTGTCGTCCGCGTCGGTCGACTCGCCGGAGGAGCAGGTGGCGAGCCCACGGGTCGCGCCCGACTCGTACGACAGCCCGGACAGCACCGACAGCGCGTCGATGGACTCGATCAGCTCCGTCAGCAGCTGAGCAGCGCCGGAACCACGGCCGTGTCCGTCGACTCCGACAGCTCCATCGACAGCTGTGCTCGACCCACCGGCCGGGGTCAGCGTCGCCCGAGCAGCTCGGCCGCACGGTCCAGGCGCTGGGCGAGCTGGTCCCGCCAGCCCGGCTCCTGTGCCCGGTGCGCCCCCGTCGCGAGCCCGATCCAGGAGGCCGCCGCCGCGCGGTCCAGCATCACGGGCTCCACCACCTCGGTGTAGGCGTCGCGAAGCCGGGCCGCGTAGGCGTGCGCGCGGTCGTGGATGGCCGGGTCGAGGTCGCCGAAGGCTTCGAGGTGGGCGAGCAGGTTGCCCGCATCGTGCGCCAGGTAGCCCTGCCCGGCCCCGTCCACGTCGAGCACCCCCGTGATCGCCCCGTCCGGGCCGAGCAGCAGCTGCCCGGCGTGCAGGTCGCCGTGGACCCCGACCACGGAGCCCGTGACCGCGGCGGCCTCCTCTGCCAGGGAGGCGATCTCCCCGGCACGCTCCGGGAGGAGACCGCCGAGCAGCGCGACGTGCCGGACCGGGTCGGCGAAGGCGCGCGGGTCGCGGCTGCCGTCGACCCCGCTGCCGGCGAAGCGTTCGGCGAGGTCGAGGAAGGCGGCCGGGTCGGGCAGCGGTGCGTCCGCTGCGAGGGCCTGGGCGAGCGTCGGTCCCCCGAGCGCCTCCAGCGCGACGATGCCCTGGGACTCCGCCAGCCCGATGAGCCCGGGGACCGGCAGACCCGCGGCCAGCAGGGTCCGGTGCCGTCGTGCGACGGACCGGGCGCGGCGCTCGGGGAGCACCTTCAGGTACAGGATCCGACCCGCGACCTCGCCGTGGACCTCGACCTCGACGACCGCGCGTCGGGTCGGGCGGTAGGCGCGGGTCCGGAGCCCGATCGCGCCCGGTGGGCCACCGAGCCGGTCCAGCAGCTCCCGGACCCGCGCCGGCGACAGCGCCGACGGCAGGCCCGGCAGGTACGGGTCGTTCGGGAAGCGCCACACGGCCACCTGCACGTCCCCGTCGGCCAGCACCAGGGCGCCTTCGGGCAGACCGCGCACGTCGGTGTGGGTGACGAGCACGACGTCGCGCTCGGTCCCACCGACCGCGAGGGTGGCGTCGAACAGGACCGAACGGCTCCGACCGGGCCGGTGGTGCACGCTCCGCAGCCGGGCGGCACGCAGCTGGGCACCGGCTGCCCGTGCGGCCGTCGCGAGGAGCTCACGTTCCTGGGCGGGCGTGAGCTCGACGGGCTCGTCGCGGTGCTCCGGTGTGGGCTCCGGCATCTGGGCTCCTGCGCGTCAGGGACGACCGAGACGGCGTCGGGGCGCCGGGCGACCGCCGCACGGGGCCGGCGGTCCCACGGCAGGGTGCGTCCGGGCCGTGAGCCGTCGCTGAACCGGACGTGAGGGCCCTCTCAGGTCCGCACGTTGCCGACGAACGGTCGGGCACACTGCGGCCATGAACGTACTGATCGTGGAGGACGAGGCGCGGATCGCGTCGTTCGTCGAACGGGGCCTGAAGGCCGAGGGCTTCACCGTCACCGTCGCGAGCGACGGGTCGACCGGCTACGCCCTGGCCTGCGACGAGTCGGTCGACCTGGTCATCCTCGACCTCAAGCTGCCGAAGCTGCCGGGCGAGCAGGTGCTGGCGAAGCTGCGGGAGCGCCGGCCCGACGTGCCGGTCATCGTGCTCACCGCGAAGGACGCGATCGACGACCGCGTCCGCAACCTCAACGCGGGCGCCGACGACTACCTCACGAAGCCCTTCAGCTTCGCCGAGCTGCTGGCCCGGGTCCACGCACGGCTGCGCGCCCGGGACCAGCGAAGCGCCGCGGCGCTGGAGCAGGGCGGGGTCCGCCTCGACCTCCACGCCCGCATCGTCGCCGTCGAGGGCCGCAGCGTGGACCTCACCGCCCGCGAGTTCGCGCTGCTCGAGACCTTCATGCGCCACCCCGGGCAGGTGCTGTCCCAGGTCCAGCTCATGGACCGGGTCTGGGGCTACGACTTCGAGCCCGGCTCCAACGTCGTCGAGGTCTACGTGGGCTACCTGCGTCGCAAGCTCGGCAGGCAGCGCATCGAGACCGTGCGCGGGGCCGGGTACCGGTTCGCGCCATGAGCGACGACGGCACGCGGACCGACCGACGGCGCTCGCCGTCGCAGTGGCTGCGCATCCGGGTCCCGCTGACCGCCATGGTGGTGTTCGCCGTCAGTCTCGGCGTCGCCGCCGTGCTCGCCTACGAGCTGCTGCTGCAGGACGGGCTGCGCGACATCGACGTCGTGCTGGCCCGGGAGGAGCAACGCTTCGAGCGCTCCATCGCCGCGCTGCTGGTCGAGGCCCGCGAGGACGACCCCGCTGCCGGCGACCTGCAGGCGCTGGAGGAGGCGGTGCGCCGCTACCTCCAGCTCAACCCGTCGAACGAGTCGTACTGGACCATCGTCACCTTCGAGGACGGGTTGCGTCTGGCGGCCAGCAACGGTCCGCCGGAGCTCGAGGAGCTGTTCGCCACCGGCACGCTGCCCCGCGGGGCGTTGAACCTGCGCGAGACCCTCGATACCGGGACCGACGCCGGGGAGATCCGCACCTCGACGGTGCCCATCCTGCTGGGTGGCGAGCAGCTGGCCACCCTGCAGATCGTCTCCCCCATGGCGCCGGTGCGCGACGAGGCCCGGGAGGCCGCCTGGCTGGTCGGCGCCGCAGCCGGCGCCTCGCTGCTGGTCGGTGGCATCCTGCTGACGGCGACGTTGTGGCGCGCGCTGTCGCCGCTCGGGGCCCTCGCCGAGGCCGCTCGCTCCACCGAGCTGCGTCGGCTCGATGCCCGGGTCGAGGTGCCCGACGTCGAGGACGAGGTCGCGGTGCTGGCGCGGGAGTTCAACACCATGCTGGAGCGGCTGGAGCAGGCCACGGCCCAGCAGCAGGAGTTCCTCGCCAGCGTCGGGCACGAGCTGCGCACCCCCATCACGATCACGCGTGGCCACCTGGAGCTGCTGACCAGCGTGGATGCCAACGACCCGGAAGCGGTGAAGGAGACGGCAGCCATCGTGCGCGATGAGCTCGGTCGCATGGCCCGACTGGTCGAGGACCTCATGGCGATGGCGCGGACCCGCACGCCCGACTTCGTGCGGCCGCGGGACCTCGACCTCGTCGCGTGGTTCGAGGAGCTCGAGGTCAAGCTTGCCGGCACGACGGGACGGGACCGCATCACCGTCCACCCGCCGCCGCCGGTCACGCTGCGGGCGGATCCCGACCGGCTCGCCCAAGCGGTGCTGAACCTGACCAACAACGCGACGGTGCACACCCCCGCGGGCACGCCCATCGCCGTGGAGGCGGAGGTCGACCGGCGCGCCCACCGACTCGGGCTCCGGGTCCGGGACGAGGGCCCGGGCATCGACCCGGCCATCCTGGACGACGTCTTCGCCCCGTTCGTGCGGGCCGGCGATGCGCGCGACTCCACCGGCCTCGGGCTGGCGGTCGTCCAGGCGGTGGTGACCGCCCACGCCGGGACCGTCGAGGTGGTCTCCGACCGCGGCGGCACGGAGATCACGCTCTGGCTGCCCTGCCGGATCGATGAGGAGCTCGATGAGCGCTTCGATCGCACGGAGCCCCTCGCCGCCACGACGCCGTCCGCAGGACCGGTCGGCACCACGACGACGGCCCGGATCACCCCAACGCCCCCACCGTTGCCGCCACGGACACCGGATCGCTAGGAGCCCACGATGGACACCGCACGTCGCTGGCAGGTGGTCAGCGTGGCCACGGCCATCGCCGGCCTCGGGGTGGGCAGCCTGCTGGTCGGCCGCACCGCGAGCACCCCGATCGAGCCCATCGACCTCGACCTCGTGGTCGCCAGCACCGAGCCGGACCGACCGATCCGGGACCGACCGCTGTCCGGCATGGAGATCGTCCCGCCGCTGATCCGGGAGGACCAGGTGGAGGTCCCTGCGCCTCGCACCCCGACCGGGCGGGCCGCGGTGGACAGCCCCGAGGTCGCCCCGCTCGAGAGCCCGACGGCGTCGCTCGCGAGCCCCGCCGCACCGCCGCCGGCGCCTGCCCCCACCGCCCCGGTGGACCGGGACGACAGCCTCGACAGCGACGACGGCGACGACGGCGTCGACAGCGTCGACAGCGTCGACTCCGACGACTGAGGCCGCTCAGCCGAGCACGACGAGGTCGTCGCGATGGATGACCTCGCGCGCGTAGCCGACCCCGAGGTCCGCGGCCGCCTCGGCCGTGGAGCGGCCGGCCAGCCGGGCGACATCCGCGACGTCGTAGTTGCTCAGACCGCGTGCCACCACCGCGCCGTCGGGGCCGACCACCTCGACGGCGTCACCGGCGCCGAAGCGGCCGTCGGCACGCATGACGCCGACGCCGAGCAACGACACCCCCCTCGATCGCAGCGCGTCCGCGGCGCCCGCGTCGACGTGGATGCGGCCGTGGACGCGCAGCGCGAAACCGATCCAGAGCCTCCTGGCCTCGACCCGGTGGGGGGCGGCCACGAACCAGGTTCCGACGTCCTCGCCGGCGAGCACCCGTTCCAGCACGCTTGGCGCCCGCGCATCGGTGATCACCGCATGGGTGGCAGAGGCCACGGCGACCCGGGCCGAGCCGACCTTGGTCCGCATCCCGCCCGACCCGACGTAGGAGCCGACGCCTCCGATCGCGGCGAGGTCGAGCGCGGTCACGTCGTCGACCCGCGGGATCAACGTCGCACCCTCTTGGCGCGGGTCACGGTCGTAGAGGCCGGCGACGTCCGAGAGCAGCACCAGCAGCTCCGCGTCGAGCATCGAGGCGACCAGCGCGGCGAGGTGGTCGTTGTCACCGTAGGACAGCTCGTCGGTGGCGACCGCATCGTTCTCGTTCACGATCGGTAGGGCCCCGAGGTCGAGCAGGCGCTGGATCGCGGTACGGGCGTTGAGGTAGCGGCCACGGTGCACGAAGTCGTCCTGGCTGAGCAGGATCTGCGCCCCGGTCAGGCCCTCGGCGGTCAGCACGCGCTGGTAGGCCTGGATCAGCTCGCCCTGCCCGACCGCGGCCGCGGCCTGCAGGGTCGGCAGATCCATCGGGCGTCGCTCCAGCCCGAGGAGCCCCATACCGGCCGCGACGGCGCCGGAGGAGACCAGCACGATCCGGCTGCCGGCCGAGCGGGCCGCGATGATCTGCCCCGCCAGGTTCGCGACCTGGTCGGGGTCGAGGCGGCCGTCGGTACCGCGGAGGCTGGAGGAGCCGACCTTGACGACGACGAGGGTCGGACGGTCGAACCGGGTCGTCACGCCGGCGGCTCCGGTCCTGTCCCCCCGGCCTCCCGGTCGTCGCCGGCGTCGGCCTCACCCGCCAGCAGCGCGGCGCGCTCCTCCTCCGGGAGGTCGTCCAGCTCCGGCTCGAAGGTGAACACGGCCTGACCGATCACGACGTCGTCACCGGAGCGGGCTCCGGCGCCGACGAGGGCACGGTCGACCCCGGCCCGGCGCAGGCGGCCCTGGAGGTAGCGGACGGCGCCGATGTCCTCGAGCGGCAGCATCTGCACCCAGCGTTCGACCCGCCGGCCGACGACGTGGAAGGCACCGTCCTCGCCGCGCTGGACCGTGAAGTCCGGGCCGACCGGCGCGGGCTCGAGCAGCACCTCCTCGTCGCTGGGGCCCTCGGTCCGGATCCCGACCCGTTCCCGCTCGGCGGCGACCAGCGCTCCGAGCCGGAACCGCACCGCATCGAGCCCGGTGCCGGTGACGGCCGAGACCTCCAGCACCTCCTCGCCGTTGGCGCGCAGCCGGTCGGCGACGAGCTCGGCCATGGCCTGCCCGTCGGGCAGGTCGACCTTGTTCAGCACCACCAGCTGCGGGCGGGTCAGCAGCGTCGGGTCGTGCCGCTCGAGCTCGCGCCGCAGGGCGGCCAGGTCCTCGACCGGGTCGCGGTCGGCCTCCGGTGGCGCAGCATCGAGCACGTGGAGCAGCACCAGGCAGCGCTCGATGTGCCGCAGGAAGCGGGTCCCGAGCCCCCGCCCCTCCGCCGCGCCCTCGATCAGGCCCGGCACGTCCGCGAGCACCACGTCGATCGGCGTGCCGTCGGCGCTGTCGCCGCCGCGCATGACCCCGAGGTGGGGGGTCAGGGTGGTGAACGGCCAGGCCTCGATCCGGGGCCGTGCCGCCGACAGGCGGGCGACCAGCGACGACTTGCCGACCGAGGGGAAGCCCACCAGTCCGACGTCAGCGAGCAGCTTCAGTTCGAGCCGGAGCGTCCGCTCCGTGACCTGCTCGCCGCGTTCCCGGAACCGTGGCAGCCGGCGCTGATGCGTGGCGAAGGCGGCGTTGCCCCGTCCACCGCGACCACCTTCGGCGAGCACGGCCCGCTGGCCCTCGCGCACCAGGTCGGCGATGACCCGGCCGTCCTCACGTGCACGGACCAGGGTGCCGATCGGCACCGCCAGGATCGTGTCGTGACCCCGCTCGCCGGTGCGGTTGCTGCCGGATCCGTGGCCGCCGTCGCCACCGCGCCGGTGCGGCGCGCGGCGCAGGTCGAGCAGGGAGGTGACGTTGCGGTCGGCGACCAACACCACGTCGCCACCCGCCCCGCCGTCGCCGCCGTCGGGCCCGCCGCGGGGCACGTGGGCCTCACGCCGGAACGAGACCGACCCGTCGCCACCGTTGCCACCGCGCACGTGGATCGTGCACTCGTCGATGAAGCTGGCGGACTCCATGCGGTGGCCTCGGGTCGGGTCGGTGGGACACGGTGCCGGCCGGGATGCGACGAGGGCGGCCCCGGGGCCGCCCTCGCGCGAGCTTCGGTCGGCGTCGGCGTCAGACCTCGACCGGGTCCACGTTCGCGACGGTCCGGCTGCGGGTCTTGTGGTAGCGGACGGAGCCGTCGACGAGCGCGAAGAGGGTGTCGTCCCCGCCGCGGCCGACGTTGTCTCCCGGATGGATCTTGGTCCCGCGCTGGCGGACCAGGATGCTGCCGGCGGTGACGGCTTCGCCGCCGTAGCGCTTCACGCCGAGTCGCTTCGCGTTGGAGTCGCGGCCGTTGTTTGAGGAGCCGCCGCCCTTCTTGGTCGACATGTCAGATCTCCTCGATCCGGATGATCGTGTGGTGCTGGCGGTGGCCGCGACGCTTGCGCTGCCGCGACTTGTTCTTGTAGGTGAACACGCGCAGGTGTGGCCCGCGCTCGTGTCCGGTGATGGTCGCGGCGACCTGCCGGTCCGCCAGCGCGGAGCCGGTGGTGACCTGCCCCTCGTCGTCGACGACCATGACCGGCCGCAGCTCGACGCTGTCGCCGACGTCGCCGGCGAGCTTCTCCACGGTGAGCTGCTGCCCGGGCTCGACCCGGTACTGCTTCCCACCCGTTGCGATGACCGCGTACACGGCTGGCTCCTGTCGTGACGGTGACGCGATCCCGGTGACCGTTCCCCGTGGCCCACGCGCGTGGTGGGGGGCCGGGAAGCGGAACGGATGGGATCGTCGGGGACGTGTCTGCGCACAGCGGACCCTGCGGCCGCCACGCCGAGGTGGGCAAGGTACCGGGGAGGCGCCGGAGCGGTCAACCGGGCGCGCCCCGGCCAGGTCGTCGTGCCACGACCACGGCCGTATCGGGCACCCTGTGGGCCCCGGACGACGGAGCTCCACGTGGCGGCACCGACCTGCAGCAGCCTGGCGCGGGCCGCACAGGAGCCGCCGGCCGGAACCGCGAGCCACGCGATGGGGTACCTGGTCATCGAGCAGCCGGGCAGCTGGGGGCGCGACGCGGTGGCCTCCCGGCTCGACGCCGACCTCGTGGCACGTCTGACGGCCCGCGCCGAGGACGCGGACGTGAAGGTGCTGCTCGCCCGTCGGCCCGGGCCCCACCCGGCCCAGGTTCGCGAGCGCGTCGAGGTGCTGCTCGCCCACGCGGGGCCGACACCCTGGCTCGAGCGCTGCCAGTTGACGGGCGAGGAGCTGCACCGGCTCGATCCCGCGCTGTGCGCAGCAGCGCAGCCGCCCGGTCGAGGAACCCGGCTCGCGGAGCCGCGTTGGCTGGTCTGCACGCATGCCCGCCGCGATCGCTGCTGTGCCACGCGGGGTCGCCCGATCGCCGACACGCTCGCGGCGATCGACCCCGACGGCACCTGGGAGTCGAGCCACCTCGGTGGCCACCGCTTCGCCGGCACCCTGCTCGTCCTGCCCCACGGGCTGGTCTACGGCAACCTCGACGTCGTCACCGCGATGCAGGTGGTCGTTGCGCAGCGCGACGGACGGGTCGTGACCGAGCACCTACGCGGGCGCTCGCGGCTCCCCAGGGTCGCCCAGGTGGCGGAGGTCGCCGCGCGTCGGGCGTTGGCGCTCGACGGCCTCGACGACGTCGAGGTGACCGACCTGCCGGTCACCGACCCGGAACCGGAGGGTCCGCCGGTCCAGGTCGTGGTCACCGCGGGCACACGCCGCGTCCAGGTGCGGGTAGCAGCCCGGACCGAGGCGGCACGGCCGATCTCCTGCGAGGGCGCGGCGAAGCGGCTCGCCGTGCTCCACCCGGTGTCGGTGGAGGTCATCGGCTGAGGCCGATCGGGGCCGGCCGATGCCCGGCGTCGGCCTCAGCCGCGAAGGAAGTGGTAGACGAGCCGCGCGGCCGTACGTGCGTCCCACCCGGCCGCGAGGTCCGAGGCCAGCCGGTACACCTCCTGCGGCCGCCCGAGGGTGTGGAACCACCCGGGGGTGAAGGGTGCCCGGAAGGGGCCGCGCACCACGGTCTTCTCCACGTCCTCGAGCAGGAAGGTGTTGTGCACCACCCCACGCCCGGAGCCGATGTCCTCGAGCGGGTTGCCGGGGTAGGCGCCCCACGGCGGGGAGACCAGCACGTAGGACAGCCCCGCCCACAGGTTGACCCCGACCGTGCCGCAGCGCAGCTCCTCGACCGCACGGTCCACCGCCGCGGCCACCTCGGGGTCGGCCAGGGAGCGCGGATGCACGATGATGGTCGCGGACAGGTCCCCCATCAGGGTGTCGTTGGCGAACCGCACGGCCTCGGCCAGGTACGCCGGCACCGACCGGTCCACGTCCAGCGCCACCTCGGACATCAGCCCGCAGAAGGCCTCGGTGGCGAAGGCGAGGTCGTCGTGCGCGTCGGGATCGAGATCCGGGATGAGGGTGAAGGGCAGCTCGCCCTCGCCGTCCGGCCCGAAGCGCTCCGCCTGCGGGTGGGCGGTGACGAAGGCGGCGTGCCGATCGAGCGCGCCCGGGTAGTAGGGCACGCGCGGGGTGGCCCGGCGCAGGGAGTCGCGCACCGCGTCCAGCAGGGCACGGCGCTTGGCCCAGCTGCGGTGCTGGACGATCACGCGTGGGGTGACGCAGTTGAAGCCGGCGTTGACCACCATGCTGGAGGCGATGGCGTCACCGTGGTAGGCGAGGTCCTTCGCGCTCCAGGGGCCAGGGACGACGATGTACGGGCCGACGGTGCCGAGCTCGGAGGTGATGGGCGTGTCCAGGCGTGGCTCACCACGGCGCTTGCGCTCGGCACCTTCCTCGCCGACCCCGAACACGATCGCGTCGTGGGTGGCCGCGGCCCCGGTGATGTGGATCGCGTCGACGTCGGGGTGGTCGGTGAGGTGCCGGCCGACGTCCGTGCCGCCGTGCACGATCCGCAGCAGGTTGCGCTCGATCAGCGGGGCCAGCGCCTCGCGCAGGTGCGGCGTCAGGTAGGCGTTGACCGGGTTCATCTTCAGGAGCACCACCCGGTCCTCGACGAACAGCTGCGACAGCGCATCCATCGCGCCGATCGAGGACAGGTTCCCGGCGCCGAGCACCAGCGCCACCTCGGGGATGCGGTCGTGGTCGGGCCGGTAGGTGCGCCCCATGCGCGCGAGCGCCTCGTCCTGGCTCACCCCCGGCTTCAGCCAGGCCTCGGCCGTCACCCCCTGGTACAGCAGCCGGTCGAGCGCATCGGCGGGGCTGACCTGGACCACGACCCGGGCGCCTTCGGTGCGGACCGACGGCGGCTGCGGCCGGCCGGTCTCCTCGATGGCGGTGAGGGTCTCCTCGAGCAGCGCCAGGTTCCGGACCACCGGGTAGATGCCGGTCCCCCACTCCTCACCCTCCAGCTTGTGGCCGGGGGGGATGCCCTTGGCCGCCGACGCGGAGGCGACCCAGGCCGGTCCGGCGGCGAGCACCGTGTGCTTGAGCTCGGCGAGCAGCTCGAGCCGGTCCGGGACGCTCGTCGCACACCACCGGGGCGCCGCCGCCGTGAGCTCGGCGATGGCCTGGTCGAGCTCCGCGGGGGTCGCGGGCGGCACCGTGCTTCCGACGGCGGTGGTGGACGGACGGGTGACCTCTGACACGACGCGACCTCCTGGCAGGCCGGAAGGATACGAGGTCACGCTGCGTCAGCCGCTACCGACGCCGCGGGTCCAGCTCGCGTGCAACCGACCGTAGACCCCGCCCTGGGCGACCAGGTCGCGGTGGGAACCGCGCTGCACGAGGTGGCCCTGGTCGAACACGAGCACCTCGTCAGCCGCCTCCGCGGTGGACAGCCGGTGGGCGATGGTGACGGTGGTCCGCCCCGAGGTCAGTCCCGCCAGGGCCCGTTGGGTCCGGACCTCGGTGGCCGGATCCACCGCCGAGGTGGCCTCGTCGAGCACCAGCAGGTCGGGGTTGGCGACGTAGGCACGGGCGAGCGCGACCAGCTGCCGCTCCCCCGCGGACAGCGAGCCGCCCCGTTCGCCGACCCGGGTGGCGAGGTGGTCGGGGAGCTCCTCGACCCAGTCGCTCAGCCCCAGCTCGAGGAAGGCGAGGGCGAGGTCCTCGTCGCTGAGGTCGGCCCGGCCCATGCGCACGTTGTCGGCGATCGTGCCGTCGAACAGAGCCCCGTCCTGGGGGACGAGCACCACCCGGCGACGGAGCGAGGAGAACCGGATGCGGTCCACCGGCAGCCCGGCGAGCAGGACCCGGCCCTCGCTCGGGTCCATCAGCCGGGTGAGCAGCTTCGCGAAGGTCGTCTTGCCCGAGCCGGTCTCCCCGACCACGGCCACCCGGGTCCGGGGGGCGAGCTCCACCTGCAGGTCCACGAGGACCGGGGGCCCGGTCGCCGCGCGGGCGTGCTCACCGGGACGGGGGTACCGGAAGGTGACCCGCTCGAAGCGGATCGCGATCGGGCCCGGGGGCAGCACGAGGCCGTCGTCGCCGGGGTCGGCCACGTCCGGCTCGAGGTCGAGGATGTCGAGCACCCGACGCCACCCGGCCACCGCGGTCTGCCCCTCGTTGATGACCTCGGCGGCGATCAGCACGGGGTCGACGAACAGGGTGATGAGGAACAGGAAGGCGAGGACCGTCCCCACGGTGATCTGGTCGTCGATGCCGAGCCACACCCCGCCGACCACGGCGGTCGCGGTCGCGAGCGCCCCGAAGACCTCGCCGGTGCCGGAGAAGGTCGAGGAGTAGGCCCCGGCCCGCACCGCGGCGCGTCGGTGGGCCTCGATGCGCGCGTCCAGGCGGGCCTGGGTGCGACCCTCGACGCCGTACGCGCGGATGACCTGGGCACCGACGACGCTCTCGGCGAGGACCCCGAGCAGGGCCCCGACCCGCTCGCGGACCAGCAGGTAGGCCACGGTGAGCCGGCGCTGGAACCACCGGGCACCGAGCACGAAGGGGACGAACACGGCCAGGACGAGGAGCGTCAGGCGCCACGAGTAGACCAGCATCACCAGCGTGGCCACGGTCAGCTGCCCGACGCTGGTGATCAGGTTCAGCCCGGCCCACTGCATGAAGCGGCTGATCTCGTCCACGTCGGAGGTGACGCGCGACACCAGCGCCCCGCGCTGCTGGGTGGCCTGATGCAGCATCGACAGGTCGTGGATGTGCCGGAAGGCCTGCACGCGCAGGCTGGACAGCGCGCCCTCGACCACCGCTGCGAGCCGGTAGTTCATGGCCCCGCTGGCAAGGGCCGTGACCAGCACCGCGACCGCGGCGGCGGCGACCACGGTCAGCACCGCGTCCAGGTCGAGCCCGGCGCCGCCGGCGATCCCGTCGTCGATCGTGCGCTGGATCGCGATCGGCACGATGGCCCGCCCGGCCGTGGCCAGCAGCGCCAGCGCCAGGGTGCCGGCCAGTCCGGTCCGCAGCTCCGGGGACAGCGCCAGGCCACGGCGCATGGTGCGCCAGGCACCGTCCGGTGTCGCCGGCTGGCCGGGCGTCGGCTCGGCGCTCATGGACGCTCCTCGGCCGGCAGCGGCGAGGGCAGGCCGTCCCGGTCGCGGGCGTCCTCCTCGTAGGCGGTGACCAGGTGCCGGTAGGCCGGCACGGTGCGCAGGAGCTCGTGGTGGGGGCCGCGGGCCGCGACCGCACCGTCGGCGACGAACACCACCTCGTCGGCGAGCGCGATCGAGCCCTGGCGGTAGGCGACGACCACGACGGTGGAGGGCAGGGACGCGGCGGCCAGGCCCCGCAGGATGGCGGACTCCACCGCCGGATCCACCGCCGAGGTGGCGTCGTCGAGCACCAGCAGGCGTGGCCGGCGCACGAGCGCCCGGGCCAGCGCGATGCGCTGGCGCTGCCCGCCCGACAGGGTGGCGCCCCGCTCCCCGACGGGGGTGTCGTAGCCGTGCTCGAGCTCAGTGATGAACCCGTGCGCCTGCGCGAGCCGGGCGGCAGCCTCCACCTCGGCGTGGGGGAGCTCGGTACCGAGGGTGATGTTGTCGCGGACCGTGTCGTCGAACAGGAACGCCTCCTGGAACACGATCGCCACGTGCTCGGCCAGCTGCTCGCGCGCCAGGTCGGGCAGCGCGGTGGCGTCGAAGGACACCGCGCCGGTATCCGGGTCGAACAGACGGACCAGCAGCGAGGCGACGGTGGACTTGCCCGAGCCCGTCGCGCCGACCAGCGCGATGGTGCGCCCGGCAGCCACGTCGAAGGTCACCGAGCGGATCCCGCGACGGTGGTCGGCCGCGGGCACCTCGGTCGCCGTCACCGGCCCCGGGGACGGCCCGTCGAGACCCTCCCGCGTGCTGTCGGGGTGGTGGAAGCCGACCGAACGCATCGCGACCGTCGCTCCGCCCCGCCCGGCGCCGGACGCCTGGCCGTAGGCCATGCGCGCATCGGCCTCCAGCACCCGGGAGACCCGGTCCCACCCGACCACCGCCCGCGGGAGCTCGCCCAGGAACCAGCCGAACACCCGCATGGGCAGGGCGACGAGCCGGAACAGGTACGCGAACTGGACCAGGTCGCCGGGCGTGAGCGCGCCGTCCCGGACCCGGTAGGAGCCGACCAGCAGGACCAGCAGGATACCGAGGTTGGGCAGCGCCTCGATGACCGGGTCGAAGAAGGCCCGCAGTCGGCCGACCCGGACCATCTTGTCGCGCAGGTCCTCGGAGATGGAACGGAACCGGGCCTCCTCGGCGTCCTCACGCCCCAAGGTCTTCACCACGAGCGCGGCGTCGAAGGACTCGTGCGCGACCTCGGCGACCCCGGCCCGCGCCTGCTGGGCCACCGTCGCGGCGTGGCGCATGCGACGTTGGTAGAACCAGTTCGCGAAGGCCAGCAGCGGTCCCACGGCGAACCCGATCGCCGCCAGGGCCGGGTCGGTCACGATCAGCAGCCCGGCGGTCAGCACCAGCAGGACGCTCGCGCCGACGGCCATCGGCAGCGGTGCCGCCACGAAGAACGCGGACTCCACGTCCGCGTTCGCGTTCGACAGCAGCTCACCGGTGGGATGTCGCCGGTGCCAGGCGATCGGGAGCTCGAGGTAGCGCCGGGTGACCTTGCGGCGGTAGGTGGCCTGGAGGTGGTACTGGGCCGCGTACGCGCCCAGCCGGCGGGCGACCACGCCGATGGCCTTCAGCAACGCCACGCCGAGGATCAGCAGCACCGCCAGCAGCAGGAGCCCGCGGTCGACCTGCCCTGAGGCGAAGGTCGGCAGCAGGACCTCGTCGGTGACCCACCCCAGCACCAGCGAGGACAGGACCATCATCACCGCGTAGAGCAGCGAGCCCCCGATCCCGACGCTGAAGGGACGCGGGGCGGACCGCAGGGCGATGGCGGTGACCCGGGCACCACGGCGCATCAACCCGTCGTCGGACGGGTCGCGCGGGGTGGGCCGATCGAGGGAGGTCACCCGGTCGAGGGTAGCCTCCGGCGGTGATGTCTCGACGTCGAGAGACCGGCCCGCCGGTGGCGCGCCTGACCACACCGTCACTCGAGCTCGCTGATCACCCCCCGACCCTCGCACGCCTCACAGGGGTGGCTGAAGGACTCGATCAGCCCCTGACTGACGTTCTTCCGCGTCATCTGGACGAGCCCGAGCCGGGAGACCTCCGAGACCCGGGTCTTGGTCCGGTCGCGTAGCAGCTCGCGCTTGAGGCGGCGGACGACCTGCTCCTGGTTCGCCTTCAGCAGCATGTCGATGAAGTCGATGACGATGATCCCACCCATGTCCCGGAGCCGGAGCTGGCGCACGATCTCGTCGGCCGCCTCGAGGTTGGTGCGCAGCACGATCTCCTCGAGGTTGGTGTCCTTGCCGCCGGTGAACCGGCCGGTGTTGACGTCGATGACCTTCATGGCCTCGGTCGACTCGATGATGAGGTACCCACCCGACGGCAGCCAGACCTTGCGTCCCATGGCCTTGCGGAGCTGATCGGCGACGTCGTAGGCCTCGAACAACGCCGGCAGCTCGGTCCGTCGGGCCGCCGCGGCCGCCAGGTCGACGGACCCGACCAACGGGTCGGCCGCCTCGGCCGCGCCGTCGGTCGCTGCCGCGGCCACCTCGTCCGAGCGCTCCGCGTCGGCTCCTCCCTCGCCCGGGTGCTCCTCCTCACGCCCGACCGGGGACGGTTGCGCGCCGGGTTCCGACGTCGGTGTCCCGGGCTCCAACGCCGGCGCCCCGGCCGCGCGCGCCCGCGCGTCGGAGGTCGGCGCGCCGTACAGCTCGACCTTGTCGAGCAGTTCCGGTGCGACCTCGGCCAGGTAGCCACGGACCTGGCGGTACAGGTCCTCCTCGTCGACGATGGCCCGCTCGAACTCGGGCCCGAAGTTGTCCCGGATCACCTTGACGACCAGCGGCGGCTCCTCGTAGACGGCGGTGAGCGCCTTGGCGTCCGCCGCCGCCTCCTCGACACGGGCCCACTTGGCGAGCAGGCGCTCGATGTCCGCGGTGATCTGGTCCTCGCTGGCGCCTTCGGCGGCGGTGCGCACGATGATGCCGTGCTGCTCGGGTTTGACCTTCTTCACCACCCGGCGTAGCCGGTCGCGTTCCTTGTCGGTGAGCTTGCGGGAGATGCCGAACAGGTCCGAGTTGGGCGCCAGCACCATGTACCGCCCCGCCAGCGACAGGTGCATGGTCAGACGCGGCCCCTTGGAGCCCATCGGGTCCTTGGTGACCTGCACGAGCACGGTCTGCCCGGGCTTGAGGGCGTTCTCGATCCGGTGGGCCTCGCCCTCCTCGAGGTCGAGCTCGTCGTAGAGGACCTCCCCGGCGTACAGCACGCCGTTGCGGCCCTTGCCGATGTCGAGGAAGGCGGCCTCCATGCCGGGCAGGACGTTCTGCACCCGGGCCATGTAGATGTTGCCGACGTAGGTCACGTCCTTCTTGCGCGTGACGTAGTGCTCCACCACCGTGCGGTCCTCGAGCACCGCGATCTGGGTCCGGTCCTCACGGGCGGTGACCAGCATCGTGCGCGGTGGCCCCTCGAGGATGGCGCGCCGCACCTCCTCGGGGACGCCACCGGTGCGCTGTGCCCCGCGCCGTCCGTTGCCGTTGCCCCCACTCGAGCGACGGCCGCTGCGCTTGGCGGCCATG
>JBLRWQ010000035.1:0-29939 GCA_047921175.1 Nitriliruptoraceae bacterium
CTCGATGCGTGGGTACGGCGTGCCAGCGGCACCTGAGGTGGCGGTGGACCGGCGGCGCGGGCCCCGCCCGGCGGTGCGGGCCGGGGCGGCTACGGCACGTACTGCTCCTCGATGCGGGTGACGACGCCGCCCTCCACGGTGAGCCAGAAGGGGTTGTAGGACACCAGGTCGTGGTCGGAGGGCTCCGACGTCAGGTCGTCGAGCAGCGTCTCCCAGGAGCTCACGACCGCTGCGGGATCCGCATCGAGGTGGATCAGGGTCACCTCGACGTCGGCCGCCGCAAGCAGGGTGCGGAGCCGCGGGTTCACGTTGCGGATGTAGAAGTCGTTCGGCGGTCCGTCGGGGTCGTCGGGGTGGTCCTCGGCGTAGGCGATGCGTGCCTCCTCGCCGGTCAGGAACTGGATCACGTCCACCGTGAGTGACCGGCCGGGGAGATCCGCGGCGTGCAGCAGCACCGCGTGCCGGCCGTCGGCCAGGTCCGTGGGCCGTGCCGCGTCGGGCTCGCCGGGCTCGTCCGCGTCGCTAGACCGCTCGGGAACGCCTCCCGGGGGCCCGAGCTGGAGCCACTCGTAGAACGCGTCCTGGTCGCCCTCGATCGCGTACCGCACCGGCGGGGCCACCCCCTCGGCGACCCCGAGCACGGTCCGGTCGAGCTGCGCGAGCAGCGCCGAGGAGCCGCACGAGGTCGAGGCGTTCGGGATGATCTCTCGCAGGTCACCGAACCGGACGATGACGGTCCCGCTGACCACGTCCACCGACCGGAGCATGCCGGCGGTCTCGTCCGAGAACCAGCTCCAGTAGCCCTGCGACAGCTCGTCGTCGGTCGGGCCGGCCAGCAGCGCCTCCAGGGCGCCGGTCAGGGGGTCGTCCGCCGGAACCTGTCTGGGGACCGGGTAGACGTCGGTGCAGGGGTCGCCGAAGCGGTCGTTCGTCAGGTGGATCCAGACCTGCACCGTGTCCGGTCCGGGGGCGGGCTCGGGGTCGACCTCGTCATCCGGATCGGGGGCCGGGACCGGCTCGGCCCCACCGTCGTCCGGGTCATCGGGGATGTCGTCCGCCGGCGCGGCGCAGCCGGCGAGCAGGCCGAGCACCAGGCCGAGCACGAGCCAGCGACGGGCACCCATGGCGACCACCTCCGGGACAGCAGGCCCGACGCCCGCCTGCGGTCTCGCCGTCCGGTCGGGACCGGGAACGACGGGCCCAGCCGTCCCGCTCAGCATGCGGGTCGGCCTCGGGGTAGCGCTAGTGACGATGGACCCGAGCCACGCTCGAGGCTGCCGGCAGGCTGACCGAGGTGGTCGGGAACCCGGACCGATCCCGCTCGAGGCGGCGATGGGCTACGACGAGGAGTAGGCCGGCTCAGGCGTCCACCACGGGCAGGCGCAGCGCCGCCGGGGCGTCGGCGGGCACGACCGGCGCGGTCGGTGGCACGGGGGCGATGCGTTGGTAGCGCCCGCCCGGCGCCGGGCGGGGGTCCGGCCCGCCCCGGTTCGGCCACAACGACATCGCCCGTTCCGTCATCGCCGTGATCGTCAGCGACGGGTTCACGCCGAGGTTGGCGGTGATCGTGGACCCGTCGCAGATGTGGAGCCCCGGCTCGCCGTGCACCCGGTGGTAGGGGTCGACCACGCTGCTCGCCGGGTCCTCGCCGAGCGGGCAGCCGCCGATGAAGTGCGCGGTGCTCGGGGTGTTGAGCGTCGCTTCGAAGACCGAGCCGAGCGGTTCCCCGCCGAGGTGTGCGGCGGCGTGCCGGGCGGCTTCGTTCGCGACCGGGATCCAGGTCGGGTTCGGCTCACCGTGACCGGGCCGGGTGGTCAGCCGCCGGCCGAAGAGGCCGCGGCGGCGCACCATCCTGAGCGAGTTGTCGACGGTCTGCATCGTCAGCAGGATGATGCTGCGCTCCGACCAGCGCCGGGCCGACAGGCTGCGCAGGAACCGGACCGGGTGGCGCAGGATCGTGAGCAGGAACCGCAAGGGCCGCGGGAGGCGGCCGCCCCCGTCGACCATCAACGTCGCGACCAACGACATCGCGTTGGAGCCCTTGCCGTAGCGCACCGGCTCGATGTGGGTGTGCTCGTCCGGGTGGATCGACGAGGTGATCGCGACCCCGGCGCTGTAGCCGACCGCACCCGAGGTCCCGGGAACGTCGTCGCGGGTCCCCGGGACCCGGTGCGCGGTGGCACCGACCAGCGCCTCGGAGTTCGTTCGCACCAGCGTGCCGAGCGCGTCGGAGAGCCCCGGCAGCCGGCCCTTCTCGCGCAGCTGGAACAGCAGCTTCTGTGTACCCAGCGCCCCCGCGGACAGGATCACCTGCTCCGCGGTCAGCGTACGACGGTCACGTCGGACCCAGGCGCCCGGCCGCTCGTGGGTGAGCCGCCAGCCCCCGCCGGGCAGGCGCTCGAGGTCCACGACCTGCCGCTCCGCGAGGACCTCGGTGCCCGCGTGCTCGGCGAGGTAGAGGTAGTTGTGGTCGAGGGAGTTCTTGGCCTCGTGCTTGCAGCCGACCATGCAGTTGCCGCAGCGGATGCAGCCGACCCGGTCGGGGCCGGCGCCACCGAAGTACGGGTCGGCGACCCGCTCGCCGGGCTTGCCGAACCACACCCCGACGTCCGTGGGGTGGTAGGTGTCGGCGACACCGAGGTCCTCCGCGACGGCCTTGAGCAGGCGATCCGCCGGGGTGGTGAACGGCACGGGGGTGACCCCCAGCATCCGCTTGGCCTGGGCATAGTGCGGCAGGTACTCGGCCCGCCAGTCGTTGCCCGCCGGCCAGCGGGCGTCGTCCCAGTACGCGCCGAGGGGTTCGTACAGGGTGTTGGCGTACACCACCGAGCCGCCACCGACCGCGGCCCCGGACAGCACGAACACGTCGCGCAGCAGGGTCAGCCGCTGGAACCCGCGCAAGCCCAGGTGGGGAGCCCACAGGAACCGGCGGAGATCCCAGTTGGTGTCGGGCAGGGTGTCCTTCGTCCAGCGCTTCCCCGCCTCCAGCACGGTGACGCGGTAGCCCTTCTCCGTCAGGCGCAGCGCCGAGACGCTGCCCCCGAAGCCACTGCCGACGATCGCGATGTCCGTGTCGAAACCCACCCGCGGCCCTCCCGTGCCCTCACGCGAACTATCGCACGTCGACGTCGGAGACCCGGCACCGACGGGGTCGGGCGACGGGCCGGTCACGCGCCGGCGGGGTCGTCCGCGTCGGCGTCGACGTGCCGGGTCTCGCGCAGCGGCCGCTCGGGCAGCGCCAGCATGAGCACGACGGCTACGAGCGCGAGCGGCACGGCCGCCAGGAAGACCATCGACACGGCGCCGGAGAACGCATCCACGACGACGTCACGGATCTCGGGCTCGAGCGCGAGGATCGTGGCCGGGCTGCCCTGCAGCGCGGCCGGGTCGATCGCCACCCCGTCGGGGAGTGCGCCGGCCAGCCGGGAGGCGAGCCCAGCGGCCATCAACGCCCCGAACACCGCGGTGCCGATCGACCCGCCGAGGGTCCGGAAGAAGCCGATCGTGGCCGTGGCCACCCCGAGGTCGGCGGCGGGTGCGTCGTTCTGCACGATCAGGACGAGGTTCTGCATGACCATGCCGAGCCCGATCCCGAGCACGGCGGTGAACGCCCCGGCCCCCAGGCGGGAGGTCGTGACGTCCATCGTGCTGAGCAGGCCGAGCCCGAGAGCCATCAGCACGGTGCCGGTGACCGGGTGGGCCTTGTACCGGCCGGTGCGGGTGATGAGCCGACCCGAGACCATCGAGGTCAGGATGAAGCCGCCCATCAGCGGCACCATCAGCAGCCCCGCCTCGGTGGCGCTCGCGCCGGTGACGAGCTGGAAGAACACCGGTAGGAACACGATCGAACCGAACATCGCCGCCCCGACCACGAAGCCGGCAGCGGTGGCCATGCTGAAGACGCGCGACCGGAACAGCCGCAGCGGGATGATCGGCTGCGGGGTCGCGTGCTGACGCACGACGAACAGCACCGTCAGCCCCACGCCGGTGACCGCCAGCAGCAGGATCGTCGGTGACGTCCAGGCGTAGGACGAGCCGCCCCAGGCCGTGACCAGCAGCAGCGACACCACCCCCGCGACGAGCAGCGCCGCGCCGAGCAGGTCGATGCGTTGGTCGACCCGGCGGTGGGGAAGGCGCAGCACCCGGGAGGTGACCACCAGCGCGATGATCGCCACGGGCACGTTCACGAAGAAGACCCAGCGCCAGTGCACGTTGTCGACCAGGAACCCGCCGATGAGTGGGCCGGTCACGGACGCGACGCCGAAGACCGCACCGAGGTAGCCCTGGTAGCGGCCGCGCTCACGGGGGGACAGGATGTCGCCGATGATGGTCATGGCCAGCGCCATGACCCCACCACCGCCGATCCCCTGGATGCCGCGGGCCACGATCAGCATCGGCATGTTCAGCGCGGCGCCGGACAGCAGCGACCCCACGACGAAGATGACGATCGCGGCCTGGAACACCCGCTGGCGGCCGTACACGTCCGAGATCCGGCCGAACAGCGGCGTGGCCGCCGTCGCGGCCAGCAGGTAGGCCGTCACGATCCAGGCGATGAGATCGAGACCACCGAGCTCGCCGGCGATGGTCGGCAGCGCCGTGGCCACGATGGTCTGGTTCAGCGCCACCAGGAACATGCCGGTCATCAGCCCGGACAGGATCACCAGGATCTCGCGGTGGCTGCGCGTGAGCTGCTCGCTCATCGCCGGGCCCGCTCGTCGGCCTCGATCGCGTCGATGAGGCCGTCGAGGCCCTGCGCCAACCGGCTGACCTCGTCCGGTTGCCAGGTTGCGAGCAGGGTCTCCAGCCGTTCCCGCCGTGCGTCACGCACCCGCTCCAGTGCCGCGCGGCCGGCCGGTGTCGGCCGGTACCGGCGTGCCCGGGCATCCTCGCTGCAGGCGGTCACCTCGACGTAGCCGTCCTCCACCAGCCGCTTTGCGTGCCGGGAGGCGGTGGAGGTGTCGAGTCCCATCGCCGCCGCCACCTCGGTCAGGCGCGGATGGTCGAGCTCGGCGATGCGTGCCAGGGTCGAGTAGGTCGCGCGCTCGAGATCGACGCCGGCACGACGCCGGGTGGCTTCGCCGGCGGTGGGCAGGAAGACGCGCCGGACCACGCGTGTCAGCGCGCGCTCCAGCTCGTCGTGTGGGTCGGGGGAGGTGGTCACGCGTGGGACCGTACCGGTAGTTGCTTGTAGCCTGCAACCTTCGTGCGGGCGAGGCGCGTCGTTGCGCGGGACGACCACCGACCGGGCTGCATCGAGAGCCGCCCGGTCGGTGTGTGCCGTTCGGGGGGTCAGGCGTGGGCGGCTTCACGCTCCTGCAGCAGCCGCTTGGCGATCTGTGCCGGGGCCTCCTCGTGGTGGCTGTAGGCCATCGTGAGCTCGCCCCGGCCGGCGCTGAGGGCCCGGTACTCGGCAGCGAAGGTGGCCAGTTCCGACTCCGGGGCCTGGGCCTTGATCAGGGTCCGGCCGTGGGACGCGGCATCGGTCCCGAGGATGCGTCCCCGGCGGCTCGACAGGTCCGCCATCACCGCACCGGTGTGCTCGTCGGGGATCGTGAGCTCCAGCGAGAGCATCGGCTCGAGCAGGACGGGATCGGCCTTGGCGACCGCGTCCCGGAAGGCCAGGATCCCGGCCATCTGGAACGCGGCATCCGAGGAGTCGACCGAGTGGTGCTTGCCGTCGACCAGGCGCACGCCGACGTCCACGACCGGGTAGCCCGCCAGCGGCCCCTCCCGCATCGCCTCACGGATGCCCTTCTCCACCGACGGGATGAACTGACGCGGGATCACGCCGCCGACGATGGCGTCCTCGAAGACGAAGGCCTCGCCGCGGTCGACCGGCGCCATCTCGATGTGGGCGACGCCGTACTGGCCGTGGCCACCGCTCTGCTTGACGTGTTTGCCGAGACCGGTGCTGCGGCCCTTGATCGTCTCCAGGTAGTTGATCGGTGCCGGCGTCAGGTGGAGTTCGACCCCGAACTTGCGCTTGAGCCGCTGGATCGTGACCTCGGCGTGGATCGGGCCCTGGAAGCTGTAGGTCCGGGTCCCGGAGGCCTGGTCGACGTCGAGCCGGATCGACGGGTCCTCCTGCATGATGCGCTGCACGGCCGAGGAGAGCTTCTCGTCGTCCGCGGCCGAGACGGGCTCGAGGCCGACGCGGTGGTAGCCGACCGGGGCGACCGGGACGTCGAGCTCCGGGGCGCCGTCGGCGGTGAGCAGGTCGCCGGTCGCCACGTCACCGAGCTTCGCGACCGCGACCAGGTCGCCGGCCGCCACCTCGGTGACCGGCAGCTGCTCACGGCCGCGGAGCGAGAAGAGCTGGTGGAGCCGTTCCTTGTTGCTGGTGCGGCCGCAGGTGAGCTCGTCGTCGGCGTGGAGCGTCCCGGACAGCACGCGCAGCAGGTTGATGCGGCCGACGTACTGGTCGGTGAAGGTCTTGGCGACGTAGGCCACGGTCGGGCCGTCGTGGGGCAGGGGGTGCGCCGCCTCGGCAGGCGAGGGCGCCTCCTCGACCAGGAAGTGCAGCAGCAGCTCGACCCCGAGGCCGGCCGTGGCCGCCCCGCACAGCACGGGGAAGAAGCTCTTCTCGGCGATGCCGTGGGCGAACTGCTCGGCGATCTCCTGCTTCCCCGGCATCTCCCCGTCGAGGTAGGCCAGGAGCATGTCGTCGTCGATCTCCACCACCGACTCGACGAGTGCGTCGCGGTTGGCTTCGGCCTGCTCGCGGAGTGGCTCGGGGACCTCCGCCTCGATGCGCTTGCCGTCGCGGAACTCCACGGCGGTGCAGTGCAGCAGGTCGATGATGCCGTCCACGCCGTCCGCGCCCGGCAGCGGCATGTGGACGGGTGCCACCGGCTTGCCGTACCGCTCGCGCAGGTCGTCGATGCAGTGCTGGTAGCGCGCCCGCTCCTGGTCGAACTTGTTCAGGAAGACCAGCCGGGGCAGGCCGCGTTCCTCGCAGACGCGCCAGAGCTGCTCGTCCTGGGGCTGGATGCCGACGGTCGCGTCGATCACGAACAGGGCGGCGTCCGCGGCCAGCATCGCCGGGTAGACGTCACCGAGCAGCTCCGCGCCGCCCGGGGCGTCGAGCAGGTTCAGCTTGACGCCGGCGAACTCGAAGCTCGCGAGCGCGAGCGAGAGCGAGTGGCCGCGGTCGCGTTCCTCGGGTTCGTGGTCGACGGTCGGACAGCCGTCACCATGCGCGGTCGCGTGGCCCGAGGCGGCCAGCATGGCCTCCACCAGGGTCGACTTGCCGGTGCCGTGGTGGCCGAGGACGAGGATGTTGCGGAGCTTCTCGGTGGGGACGCGTGCAGGCATGGGCGCGGGTCAGCCCGGGGGGCCAACGTGCGATCGGCGGTGGTGCGACCGCAGACAACGATCCCGAGCCGCGCGGCCATCCTGCCACAGTGGATGGGGTCGCCGCCCTGCAGAAGGTCCCTTCCTCAGGGTCACTCGGCCGTAGTGCGACCGTCACCGGTGTCGGTCTGCGTTCAGGTCGCGGCCGGGATCACCAGCCCACCGACGATCGCCACCGCGAAGACCGAGGCCAGGAACGCCGCCAGGAGCCGTTGCTGGAAGATGCCGGACAGGATCGTCACCTCCGGCACGCATGGCGCCCATGCCGGCGATGACCATCGCGGACGCCCTGCGGGGTCACGGGGAGGGCGACCGGGTGTAGCCCGCGGATCCTGAGCGGTGTCAGCGGTCCAGGCTCGGTCAGCGCCGGGACGAGGACCCGCTCGCCTTGACGGAGCAGGGTGATGAGCGCCACGTCGAGCGCCCGCATGGTGTTGGCGACCGGGATGACCGCCCCAGGCGGGATCCCGAGCCTGAGCTCATCGAGCTGCGGGCCGATCACGGACCCGGGCGATCATGCCGCGGCTGCGGCCGAGTGCCGTGCCCGGATCGCGCGCCGACGGTAGGTCGATGCCAGCGGGGAGGTGGCCGCTGTGCACCAGTCCGCCGATCGCCGCAGCCAGCGCAGCTGCACTCGGGTCGGTGACCCCGAGGTCCTCCAGGGACCGACGCAGCTCGCGTGCACGCATCGTCGCAGACCCCCTGTGTGTCAGTGGCCGACGAGCACGGTCACGAGGAACCCGGCCAGTGTGGCCAGCCCGCTCGCACTGCCGCTGCGCGCGAAGGCCTCGGGCAGCATGGTCTCGGCGATCACCGTGATCATCGCCCCGGTGGCGATCCCGCGGATGGCTGCGGACAGCGCCGGTGACGCGCCTGCGAACACCAGCGCACCGATGCCCGCGCCGACGGCAGCGGCCACCAGGAGCGAGGACCACAGCAGCAGGATCCGACGCCAGCCCCAGCCCTGCTCATGCATCCCGACCGACGAGGACAGGGCTTCCGGGTAGTTGGAGAGGAACAGCCCGACGAGCAGCGAGCTGCCACCGACCGCGGCCGTGGCCTCGGCACCGATGACGAACGACTCGGGGATGCCGTCGAGCATCAGCCCGAGCCAGATCGCCATCGGCGCGGCGCGTTCTGCAGTGGTCGCGCGGACCTCCGGTGCCGGCCGCGCGTCGGCGACGGACCGCATGGCACGCCGGGCCCACAGCTCGGCCTGCTGTGGGGCGGCGCCCTGCTGCTCGCGGAGGTAGCGGCGCACGTCCGGCTGCTCCAGGTAGCGCTGGACCGCCGCGCGGAACCCGGGCAGGTCGGTGAGCAGCTCCGGTAGGTCCGCCCGACGCAGCACCCAGACGGTGACGTCGGTGGTCGCCACCGCGGTCGCCACGTGGGGTGCCCCGGTGAAGAACGACAGGACGCCGAAGGCGTCGTCGGTCCGCAGTTGCTCGCCGGCATGCGGCCCGCCCTGGGTCACGAGCGAGACCTGGCCGGCCTCGAGCACGTACAGCCGGTCGGGGGCGTCGCCGGGGCGGAAGAAGCTGTGGCCCTGCGCGTGCTCCTTGCGCAGCAGGCGGTCGCCGATGCGCACGAGTTCCTCAGCGGGCAGCTCGGCGAACACCGGGATCCGACGGATCCGAGCGGCCCGTGCGACGAAGTCCCGGCCCGGATGGGGAGCCTCACGGGCGCGCACCGTGCCGTGGCCGTCGTCGGCCCGTACCCGCGCCACCCAGTCGTCCAACTCCCGGCTCGTCAGCCCGTGCTCCTCGGCGAGGTAGGTCAGGACCGTCTCGCTCGTCAGGTAGGTCTCCAGTCGATCGCGCAGCCGATCGGCCCGCTCCAGCACCTCCAGGAAGCGGGCACGGGGGATCTCCAGGACCTCGGTCGGGTCCGCCATGGCCACCGCGGAGGATCGATGCGGGGCCCCGGCGAGGAAGGACCGGAACCCGAAGACCGCCTGCTCGCCCAGCTCACGGGCGCCGTCGGGGTGGTCCAGCCGCACGCGCCCGCGCACGATCACGTGCAGGGCTTCGGCGGGGTCGCCCTGACCGTAGATCAGTCGACGCTCCGGGTACTCGACGATCGCGCCGACAGCCGCGAGCAGGTCGAGCTCACGGTCGGGGAGCCCGTCGAACACCTCGACGCGTTCGAGGTGGTCGAGCAGCCGACGGCGGCGTCGCCGCTCGCGCTGCTCGGCGTAGACCAGCGTGGTGGAGGCCTTGCGCAGGAACCCCCCACGGGCGTTGATGCCGCGGTTCAACGCCTCGAAGGCCAGCCCACCGATCACCGCACCCGCGACCAGGGGGCCGGCCTGGTCCACCTCGAGCATCGGCGCGACGATGCCGATCGTCACCGCAGCCAGGAGCGCCCCGGCGCCGAAGGCGGTCAGGATCCCGAGCATCCGGTCGGCCGGCTGCCAGAACCGGGCGGTCAACGCACCCAGCGGCAGCGACACGGCACTGAGCGCACCGAGCCCGATCGCCAGCACCAGGGGGGACACCGCTCGCCTCCGTTCGTCCGGGGAGGCTCGCTCCAGCCTAGGTGTCGCGCGGCGTGGCCCGGCGGGCGGTGACGGATCCGACCCTTGACAGCACACCACGCCGCTCGTTATGGTGCAACGGAGAGCAAACGATTGCACCCCGGTGTCGCACCACGGTGCACGTGTGTCAGGATGGGAGGCGGTTCGTGACCGCGACAAGTCCGGAGTTCGCCCAGTCCGCGATCGCAGCGCCGGGTATCCAGGGGGTCGACTGGGAGGCGCGCGTCGACTTCCACCGGCTCCGCGATCACCGGCTCGCCCGCGCTCGTCAGGCGCTGGAGGCGAGCGACCTCGGTGCGCTGCTCGTGTTCGAGAGCAGCAACATCCGCTACCTGACCAGCACCCACATCGGGACGTGGGGCTACAACAAGACCGAGCGGTGGGCCCTGCTCACCCGCACGGGGGAGCCCTGGATCTGGGACTTCGGGTCCGCGGCGAAGAACCACCGGTTGCACTCCCCGTGGCTGCGATCGGAGCAGTCGCGGGGTGGCAACGCCGGCCTGCAGGGCGCCATCGCGCCCGGAGGCGGGCTACCCACCGGCGCCGCGCAGGAGATCGCCGCGGTCCTGCGTGACGAAGGCGTCGCGGACCTGCCGGTCGGGGTCGACGTGACCGAGATCCCGTTCCTCCGGGCGCTGGAGGCGGAGGGCCTCGATGTCCGCGACGGCCAGCAGGTCATGCTGGACGCGCGGGAGATCAAGAACGTCGACGAGATCCTGCTGCTGTCCCAGGCGGCGTCCATGGTGGACGGCGTCTACCACGACATCTACGAGGCGCTGAAGCCGGGCGTGCGCGAGTCCGACATCGTCGCGCTGGCGACCAAGCGGCTGTTCGAGATGGGCTCCGAGCAGGTCGAGGCCATCAACTCCATCGCCGGCGAGCGCTGCAGCCCGCACCCGCACGTGTTCTCGGACCGGCTGATCCGACCCGGTGACCAGGCGTACTTCGACATCATCCACGCCTTCAACGGCTACCGCACCTGCTACTACCGGACCTTCGCGGTCGGGCGGGCGACCCAGGCGCACCGGGACGCCTACAGCAAGGCGCGGGAGCTGATCGACGCCGCGATCGCGATGGTCAAGCCCGGGGTCGGAACCGACGAGATCGCCCGCCTGTGGCCGGACGCCACCGAGTTCGGGTTCTCCTCGGAGATGGAGGCCTTCGGGCTGCAGTTCGGTCACGGCCTCGGTCTCGGCCTCCACGAGCGGCCGGTGATCTCGAAGCTGAACTCGCTGGAGCAGCCCGTGGAGATCAAGGAGGGGATGGTCTTCGCGCTGGAGACGTTCTGGCCCGCGAACGACGGTCGCTCCGCCGCGCGCATCGAGGAGGAGGTCGTGGTCACCGCCGACGGTGCCGAGCTGCTGACGCTCTTCCCGGCCGAGGAACTCGTCGTCACCAACGCCTACTGATCCGAGGGACCATGTCGACCACGGAGATCCAGGAACCGACCCGCGAGCTGACCGAGGACGAGCAGCGTAGGCTCGCCCTGTACCGGCAGGTCGTGCGCATCCGCACCTTCGAGGAGCGCGCCTACCGGCTGTTCATGGAGGGGCTCGTCAAGGGCACCTCGCACCTCTCGCTCGGCATGGAGGGGATCGCTGCCGGCTTCGGCGAGGCGATGCGCGCCGACGACTACACCTTCTGCACCTACCGGGGGCACGCGCACACGCTGGCGCGGGGGACCCCGATGGCCGGGGTGATGGGCGAGCTGCTCGGACGGGCGACGGGCGTCTGCGGGGGCAAGGGTGGCTCGATGCACCTGACCAGCGTCGAGCATGGCGCGATGGGCTCCTACGCCATCATCGGCGCGCACCTGCCGATCGCGAACGGGGCGGCGTGGTCCGCGCAGGCGCGGGGGTCCGGCCAGGTCGCCGTCTGCTTCTTCGGGGACGGCACGACCAACATCGGGGCGTTCCACGAGGCGCTCAACCTCGCCAAGGTGTGGAACCTGCCGGTCGTGTTCGTGTGCGAGAACAACCTCTACATGGAGTACACCGCGATCGGCGACGTGACCGCCGTCGAGCACCCTGCCGCGGACCGGGCGTCGGCCTACGGCCTCGAGTCGATCATCGTCGACGGCAACGACCCCGACGCCGTGTTCGAGGTCGCCACGACGGCGATCGAGCGTGCGCGGGCTGGGGGAGGACCGTCGCTGATCGAGGCGAAGACCTACCGCCACGGTGGCCACTCCCGCGCGGACCCGGGCAAGTACCGGCCCGATGACGAGGTGGCCGCCTGGCTCGACCGCGATCCGATGCCGACCTACCGGGCGCGGCTCCTCGCGGACGGACTGGCCGAGGCGGCGCTGGTCGAGATCGAGACGGAGGCCGAGCGGGACGTCGACGCCGCGACCGACGCCGCACGCGCCGCGCCACCTCCGGACCTGCAGGCGGCCTACACCAACCTCTGGGCAGACGGAGGCGCATCGTGGCGGAACTGATCACCTACCGGGACGCCGTCGCCAGGGCCCTGGCGCAGGAGATGCGCCACGATCCGAGCGTCTACTTCCTCGGCGAGGACGTGGCCGCCGCCGGCGGGGTCTTCAAGGCCACCAAGGGCCTGTTCGAGGAGTTCGGGCCCGAGCGCGTGCGCGACACGCCGATCTCCGAGGAGGCCATCCTCGGCGCGGCCATGGGTGCCGCCATGACCGGGCTGAAGCCGGTGGCCGAGATCATGTTCTCGGACTTCCTGGCCACCTGCTGGGATCTGGTCGCCGTCGAGATCCCGAAGACCCGCTACATGACCGATGGGCAGGTCACCATGCCGCTCGTGATCCGGACCGCCAACGGAGGTGGGCTGCGCTTCGGTGCGCAGCACTCCCAGGCGGTGGAGAACTGGGCGATGGCGATCCCCGGGCTGAAGGTCGTGGCGCCCTCCAACCCGAAGGACGTGATCGGCCTGCTCGCCGCGGCCATCCGCGACCCCGACCCGGTCCTGTTCTTCGAGCAGAAGTCGCTCTACCCCACCAAGGGCGAGGTCCCGGACGGGGAGATCGTCGATGAGCTCGGGGTCGCGACCACGATCCGGCCGGGCAGCGACGTCACCGTCGTCGCGCTCGCCTCGATGGTGCCGCGCGCCGTGGCTGCGGCGGAGGAGCTCGAGGGGCTCGGCATCTCCGCCGAGGTGATCGACCTGCGCAGCCTGGTCCCGCTCGACACCGCGACGATCATCGAGTCGGTCAAGCGGACCAGCCGGCTCATCACCGTCGAGGAGAACCCGCGGCTGTGTGGCTGGGGTGCGGAGGTCGTCTCGATCGTGGGCGAGGAGTGCTTCTGGCACCTCGACGGCCCGCTGACCCGGGTGACCACACCCCACATCCCGCTGCCGAGTGCGGACGCGCTCGAGGACGAGTTCCTCCCCTCGGTCGATCGCATCGTCGCAGCCGCGCAGAAGGTGGTGCAGTGACCCAGCAGGCCCTGCCGTTCCCAGCACTCCCCACCGGCCTCTACATCGCAGGACGGTGGCGGGACGCATCCGACGGTGGCCGCCTCGAGGTGCACGACCCGGCCACCGACGCGGTGCTCGCCGACGTCGCCAGCGCCACCCCGGAGGATGCGCGCGCGGCGGTGGATGCCGCGGCGGCAGCGGCGTCCGACTGGGCCGCGACCGCGCCGAGGGAGCGTGGGGAGATCCTGCGGCGGACCTACGAGCTCATGATCGAGCACCGGGACGCCCTCGCGCAGCTGATCGTGCTCGAGGGCGGCAAGAGCCGTCGCGACGCCGAGGGCGAGGTGACCTACGCGGCGGAGTTCTACCGCTGGTTCGCGGAGGAGGCCGTCCGCGCGGCCGGCCACGTGCAGACCGCCCCCGCCGGGGACCGGCGCATCCTGACGGTGCTGCAGCCGGTCGGCGTGTCGATCCTCGTCACCCCGTGGAACTTCCCGGCGGCCATGGCGACCCGCAAGATCGGTCCGGCGCTGGCCGCGGGCTGCACCGTCGTGCTCAAGCCGGCCGCCGAGACCCCGCTGACCGCGCTCGTGATCGCGCACCTGATGGAGGAGGCCGGGCTCCCGCCCGGGGTCGTGAACGTCGTCACGACCGCCGATCCCGGCCCGGCGGTCCGTGCCATGCTGGAGCACCCGGCGACCCGCAAACTCTCCTTCACCGGCTCCACCGAGGTGGGCCGCATCCTGCTCCGGCAGGCCGCGGAGCGCGTCCTCAACTGCTCGATGGAGCTCGGTGGCAACGCGCCCTTCATCGTGTTCGCCGACGCGGATCTCGACGCCGCGGTCGAGGGTGCGATGGTGGCCAAGATGCGCAACGCCGGCGAGTCCTGCATCGCGGCCAACCGGTTCCTCGTCGAGGAGCCGGTCCTCGAGGGGTTCGCGGCCCGTCTGGCGGAACGGATGTCGGTCCTGAAGGTGGGGCCGGGCACGGACCCGGACAACGAGGTCGGGCCCATGATCAACGCCGGTGCGTGTGCCGACATCGCCGCCTCGGTTCAGCGCTCGGTCGAGGCGGGAGCCACGCTGCTCGCCGGCGGTGGTCCCCGGAGCGGTGCCGGGAGCTTCTTCGAGCCGACGGTGCTGAGCTCCGTCGCGGCTGACGACCCGATCCTCTCGCACGAGATCTTCGGTCCGGTCGCACCGGTGACGAGCTTCACGACCGAGGACGAGGCGGTCCGGCTGGCCAACGACACCCCCTACGGACTGGCTGCCTACGTCTACACCGGTGACCTGGCGCGTGCGCTCCGCGTCGCTGAGCGCGTCGACGCCGGGATGGTCGGGGTCAACCGGGGGTTCATCTCCGATCCGGCCGCGCCCTTCGGTGGCGTGAAGCAGAGCGGTCTCGGTCGGGAGGGTGGCCACGAGGGCCTGCTGGAGTTCCTCGAGGCCAAGTACATCGCGGTCGACTGGGACGCATGACGTCCGACCGGGGCGGGTGACGCCTGGCCGGGTCGCGAGTCGCCGGACGCCCGGTCAGGACGCCGGGTGCCAACCCAGCGTCGAGCGCCGCGGGACGAGCACCGGGGAGAGGGACACCAGGGTGCCAGGATCCCCATGATCGTCGATCAGGCGGACCGCGGTGTCGGCGGCCATCCGCCCGAGCTCGTAGCCCGGGAGCCGGACCGTGGTGATCGGCGGATCCGTGAAGGCCGTCATCGGCGTGTCGTTGTAGCCGACGATGGCGACGTCCTCGGGGCACGACAACCCGTGATCGGCCAGGGCCTGGAGCGCGCCGAACGCCATCAGGTCGTTGTGCGCGAAGATCGCCGTCGGCCGCACCCGGTGCTGCGCGAGGAGCAGCTCCATGAGCCGACGACCCTCGAGCAGCACGGGGCGCTCCGCATCGTCGTCAACCTCGATGATGACGATCCCGCGCTCCTCGAACGGGCGGCGGAAGCCGGCGCCACGTTCCCGGAAGGAGGACACCTCCGCTGGCCCGCGCAGCTGGGCGACCCGGCGGTGGCCGTGCTGTAGGAGGTGCTCCGCAGCCATCCGACCACCGAGCTCGTCATCGTGGGTGATGGCCGGGATGCCGGACCCCGGGAGGTGGCGGACGGCGAGCACGACCGGCATCCGCTGCTGCGCCCGGAGCAGGGCCCGCTCGTCGCCGGTGCGCGCTCCGGTCACGATGACGGCATCGACACGCCGGGCGGCCAGGTTGTCGAGGACCCGGCTCATCCGAGCCGTGTCGTCCCGGCTCTCCGCGATCAGCGCCATCAGCCCCCGGTCGTCGAGGTGGTTCTCGATCCCACGTGCGACCGCCGCGATGTAGGGGTTACCGAGGTCGGCGACCACGACACCGAGGGTGTTGGTCCGCCCCCGGCGCAGCCCGCTCGCGACGGCATCCCCCTGGTAGCCGAGCTCCTCGGCGGCCGCGCGGACGCGCAGGACGGTGTCGTCCCGCACGAGCGAGCCCTTCGTCGGGTCGAGCGCGCGGGATGCGGTCGAGACGTGGACGCCGGCCTTCGCGGCGACGTCCTTGAGGGTGACCTTCGCCACGATGCCCCTCCGTGCACGTTGCTGCAAACGATAGCAGCGCCCACCCCGGTTCGAGGGGGGATCGCCACGCCGACCACGGGACCGGCTCCTGCACGGCTCTGGCGCCTCAGGCCCCGGATCGGACGCATCCCCGCCCGAGACCTGGAGATCCGCCTTGACAGTGGAGGCCGCCAGGCTTATGGTGCAACGCATAGCAATCGATTGCGGACCGGTGAGGTTCGCGATCGTGCGGACGGTGACTTGGGAGGGTGCCGTGGGTGGATCGATGTTCCTGCCGGGTGATCGCTTCCCGTCGCGGCTCGATGCGGGGCGGACGACGTCATGACGCCGCCATCGATCCCTCAGCCCCCGCAGATGGACGCAGGCCATGCCGATGGTCCGATCATCGAGGCTCGGAGCATCGTGAAGCGGTTCGGCGGTGTGATCGCGGTGGACGACGTCAGCATCGCCGTCGAGCCGGGCGAGATCCACGGCCTGGTCGGCGAGAACGGCGCGGGGAAGTCCACCCTGATGCGGGTGCTCGCCGGTGTCCTCGCGCCCAACGAGGGTTCGGTCTGGGTGGGCGGTCGGCAGCTCGACCCCGGCAACACCCGGGACGCACTGGAGGCCGGGGTCTCGCTGGTGCACCAGGAGCTGAGCCTGGTGCCGGAGATGACGGTCGCGGAGAACATCCTCCTCGGTTCCACGCCCACGCGGGCCGGCTTCATCGACGGCCGGCGGCAACGTCGCATCGCCGCGGAGGCGCTCGAGGAGATCGGCGTCACGGTGGACCTGGACGAGCCGATCTCCCGGCTCTCGGTGGCCCTGCGGCAGTTCGTCGAGATCGCTCGGGCCATCGCCCGCAAGCCCCGGGTGCTGATCCTCGACGAGCCGACCGCGACGCTGACGCCGGCGGAGACCGAGTACCTGCTCGACATGCTCAAGCGGCTCGCCGGTCGTGGCCTGGCCATCGTCTACATCTCCCACCGGATCCCGGAGATCTTCGCCATCTGCGACCGGGTCACGGTCCTGCGTGACGGCGGGTTCGTGATCAGCGAGCCCATCGGCGAGCTGACACCGGAGTCCGTGGTGCAGCACATGGTCGGTCGTGATCTCCAGCTCGACCTCGAGAGCCGTCGCCAGGACCCGCAGATCGGGGACACGGTGCTCGCGGCCCGTGGGCTGAGGGCCCCTGGCGTCAACGATGTGGACCTCGAGGTCCGGGCCGGTGAGATCGTCGGTCTCGGCGGCCTGGTCGGCGCGGGCCGGACCGAGCTGGTGCGCGCGATGATCGGCGCCGACCCTCGGACCGGCGGCGAGACCACGATCACGCTCGGCGGTACGACACGCCGCATCGTGAGCTACCGGTCGGCGATCGCCGCCGGTGTCGCCTACATCCCGGAGGAACGGCGCAACGACGGCCTGGCGCTCACGATGACCGTGGTGGACAACATCGCCCTGCCCAACCGCTCGGCGCTGTCCCGGGCCTTCGTCCTGCAACGCCGACGGATCGCGGAGTTCGCGACCTCGCTCGCGACGGCCGTCAACCTGCGTCCCCCCGAGATCCACCGCGAGGTCGGCCAGTACAGCGGCGGCAACCAGCAGAAGGTGGTCCTCGCCAAGTGGCTCGGTCGCAGCCCGGACGTGATCGTGCTCGACGAGCCGACCCGTGGTGTCGACGTCGGTGCCAAGGTCGAGATCCACCGCTTGATCCGGGACCTGGCGGACCAGGGAGCTGCGGTGCTGGTCGTCAGCTCCGACCTTCCGGAGCTGCTCGAGCTGTCCGACACGATCCACGTCGTCCGTGACGGCCGCATCGTCGGGGTCCTGGACGCTGCGGGCGCGGACGAGACCACGGTGATGGCGCTGGCATCCGGCCAGCAGGAGGTGGGTGCCGCATGACACCTGAGACCCCGTCAGCCACCAGGCCCCGGCCACCTGCGGCCCAGGTCGAGCAGGAGCTGGAGACCAAGGCGTTCAAGCTGTCCGAGTGGATGGCGACGCAGGGGATCTTCCTCTTCACGGCCGCCCTCGTGGTGTTCGCGATGGTGTTCATCGACGGCTTCGCCAGCCTGCCGAACCTCACGGACGTGTTCAACCGTGCGGCCCCGATCGGCATCGTCGCGGCAGGGATGACCTTCGTGGTCATCAGTGGGAACTACCTCGACCTGTCCGTGGTCGCCCAGGTCGCGACCGCAGCGGTCGCGCTCATCGCCGTCACCAACGCCGTGGGACTGGTCGCAGCGGTCCTGTTCGCCATCGCCATCGCGCTCGCGTACGGCATCGTCAACGGGATCGCCGTCGGGGTGTTCAAGGCCAACGCGGTCATCGTCACCCTGTCGACGACGTTCATCGGCCTCGGGCTCCTGCGGTGGCTGACCGGCGGCAGCATCTACTTCGGTGACAGCGACGGTCCGATCCGCACCTTCGGGACCACCCGCTGGGGGCCACTGCCGCTCTCGATGGTCCTGTTCCTCGTGGTCACCGTGGTGTTCTCACTGGTGCTCACCCGGACCAACTTCGGGTTCATGGTGCGCGCCTACGGCTCGAACCGCGAGGCGACCCGCCTGGCAGGGGTCAACACCCCGCTGGTCGTGATCGGCGCCTTCACCATGTCGGCGATCGCGGCCATGCTCGGCGGTTTCGTCCTCGCCGCCTTCTCCAACACCGCGGTCTCCTCGATGTCGACCGGGTACGACTTCCGCGCGTTGGCCGCGATCATCGTCGGTGGCACCAGCGTCTTCGGTGGCCGGGGCAGCGTGCTCAGGACCTTGCTCGGGGTCGTGTTCGTGAGCGTGCTCACCAACATCATGGTGCTGTCGGGGATGGGCTTCGGGCTGCAGCAGATGGCGATCGGTCTGCTGATCGTGCTGGCGGTGTCCGTGGACGCGCTGGCCCGGAAGACGAGGGCGTCATGACCAAGGCTCAGACCGAATCCAAGTTGCCTGCAGACGACCAGGCAGCCACGTCCGCCAGCGCTGCGCTGATCGCGCGGGTCCGCCTGCTCCTCTCGAGGCGGACGGAGGGTCGGGCGGTCGCCCTGCTGATGGTCGTGTGGGTCTTCACCCTGGCCTTCGCGCCCCTGGTCTGGACCTCCTACGAGGTGACGCTGGGCCGGATCGCCCTGGTCGGGCTGGTCGCGCTCGGGTTGACGGCCGTCATCCTGATGGGTGAACTCGACCTCGCCGTCGCGAGCACCTTGGCGGTGTCCGGCGTGATCATGGCCAGCTTCGACAGCTTGGCCGTCGGGATCCTGGCGGCGCTCGCCACCGGCCTCGTCGTCGGTGCCGTCAACGCGTTCTTCGTCGTGGTGGTGGGGATCAACTCCTTCATCGCGACCCTGGGGATGCTGTTCTTCCTGCGGGGCGCGGCCTTCGTGCTCTCCAACGAGCAGCCGGTCCGCATCGCGGATGTGGACGCCGGCATCGCCTTCGGGCGACCGATCGTCGGGCCGTTGACGGCCAGGATGCTCATCTTCCTCGCCGTGTTCGTGGCGCTCTACATCTTCCTGTCGCACGTCCGCGTCGGTCGAGAGTTCTACGCCGTTGGCGGCAACCGGCAGGCGGCCCGCGACGCCGGTATCCCGGTCGTGCGACGCGTGTTCACGGGGTTCATGATCTCCGGCTTCATCGCCGCGCTCGCCGGGGTGATCAACACCTTCGAGCGCACCGCCGCAGACCCGACCGCGGGGTCGACGGTGCTGCTCGCGAGCTTCGCTGCGGCGATCATCGGTGGGGTGGTCCTCAACGGTGGCCGCGGCTCGGTCTTCGGGACCCTGATCGGTGCGTCCGCCCTGGGCATGCTCCAGGTGGCGCTGACCCTCTCCGGCGTCCAGGTGGACGTCCAGAACATCGTGATCGGTTCGGTGCTGCTCCTCGCGGTCATCACCGATCCCAGCAGTCTCCGGGCGGCGGCGGTGACCGCACGTGCCCTCGTCCGGAGTCCTTCGGAGCGGAGACCGGTGGGTTGACGCTCCTCGTCCGTCGACGCCCGGCGGGCTCCGACAGTGCGCTACGACAAGGGAGATGGAAGATGCGAACGCGACGCCTGACCGGGCTGATCGGGCTGTTCGCCGCTGGAGCGCTGCTCCTGGCGGCGTGCGGTGGCGATGATGCCGACGACACGACCACCGACGCTGGTGACGGCGTCGCCAGCGACGACGCTGCCGGTGGTGACGATGACAGCGGCGACGGTGCCGCCGCCGGGGACGCGGAGTTCTCCGTCTACGCCCTCCTGCCCCAGGGCAACGACCAGCCCTACGGCACCACGTACCTGCCCCCGATGGAGGCGGCGGCAGCGGAGCTCGGCATCAGCCTGACCATCACCAACTCGCAGTACGACGCCGACACCCAGGCGAGCGACTGCGAGGTCGCGGTCGCCGCGCAGCCGGACCTGATCATCCTGTGGCCGGCCGTGGGCGACACCGTGCGTCCCTGCCTGCAGGCCGCCGCCGACGCCGGCATCCCGGTGACCGTCACCAACTCCGACGTCAACCCCGAGGACACCGGTCTCACCCGCGGCTACTCCGGGCCGGACACCTACGGGCAGGGCGTCGCTTCCGCGGAGCTGATGTGCGAGTTCGCTGACGGTGCGGAGATCGGCATCATCATGATCAACGGCCTGACCGGGAACTCGACGGCGATCAACCGTGAGGCCGGCTTCGAGGACACCATCAACGAGCAGTGCTCGAACGTGGAGATCCTGGCCCGCCAGCCGGGCAACTGGAACGCCGACGAGTCGCAGATCGCCGCGTCCGAGATGATCACCGCCGTCGGTGCGGAGAACATCCAGGGTGTCTACGCCGCCGACGACACGATGGTCGCCGGGGCCATCGACGCCCTGCGTGCCCGCGACATCGACCCGACGGAGATGATCATCACCTCCATCGGCAACACCTTCCTCGGCAACCCGCTGGTCATCGAGGGCTCCCTCGACGGCACCGTGTTCCAGTCGTCCTCCTGGGACGGCGAGAACGCGGTGACGCTCGCCTACGAGGTTCTGACCGAGGACCCGGGCGAGCGCATCGTGCGGTTCATGCCGGATGTGAAGGTCACCGCGGACAACGCCGACGACCCGTCGGTGGCGCCGGAGTGGTGATCGCCGGGTGAACGGCCCCGGAGGGATCGGTGTGGCCGTACCGCCATCCGATCCCTCCGGAGCCGACTGCGGCTGACGGGCAGTGAGCGGACCAGACCAACGACCGAGGCAAGGGAGACGAGCGATGGACACGACACGGCTCAGCGGCAAGCACATCTTGATCACCGGCGCAGCCCAGGGGATGGGGGCAGCCGTGGCCAAGCACTACGCCGCCCAGGGCGCGAAGGTCTGCCTCGGGGATATCAACGAGGATGGCGTCGCGCACGTGGCTAGCGAGATCCGTGACACGGGTGGCGAGGCCACCCATATCCGCCTGGACGTGACGAGCCAGGAGGACGCACGGGCTGCCGTGGCGCACACGGTGGAGGCGTTCGGCAGCATCAACGTGCTGCTCAACAACGCGGGCATCAACAAGCCGCTGTTCTTCCTCGACATCACCCGGGAGAACTACGAGCGCATCAACGACGTGAACGCCTGGGGGAAGCTCAACGTGATGCAGGCCGCGGCGGCGCAGATGGTGGCGCAGGGCAAGCAGGACTTCCCCTACAAGATCATCAACGTCGGATCGATCCTGTCCCGCGACGCCTTCGACGACGTGGTCGTCTACTCCATGAGCCAGCACGCGGTGCTCGGCCTCATCAAGGGCGGCGCGAAGGCGCTGATCGAGCACAACATCACGGTCAACGGCTACGGGCCGGGCGTCGTCCGGACGGAGATGTGGGAGCAGCTCGACCGGGATCTGGTCGAGATCGGCAAGTTCGACAAGCACGGCGAGTCGATGGACAGCATCGCCGAGAACATGATCCTGATGAAGCGCTACTCCTACCCGGAGGACATCGTCGGGACGGCCTCCTTCCTGGCGAGCCCCGAGAGCGACTACATGACCGGCCAGCTGCTGATGATCGACGGCGGCATGGTCATCCAGTAGCGCGCCGACGACCTGCGGGCCCGTGACGACCATCATGGCGTCGCGGGCCCGCTTCATGCGCTCCGCGGCCCCCGGCAGGTCAGGATCGGGGGGGGCGGTTCTCCTCCCTGGGTGGATGCTGCCCGCCTGCCCGCGAGCGATGCTGGCGAGGTGCTGGTGGAGGACATCGGGGCCTGCCCGTCGGGTGACGTCAGGGGCACTGCCAGGGTGGTCGCCGACGGCGAGGCGCTCCACCTCGACAGCAAGGCAACGACGCCCGGTGCGTTGGACAACGCGGCGAGCGTCCCGAGGACGCTGAGCTCGACCGCTGCCTGGCCAGGCGCCAGACCTGCCGGGCGGAGATGGCGAGGACCGCGGCGATCGCGATCCACACCCGGCGGGTCGCCGTCACGATCCGACCCATCCCGACCGGCCCGGCGCCGGCGGGACCGGCCAGAGCAGAACGGCCGTGACGACGGGCCGTATGGGCCGTCCGGTTGCTTCCCGCCCGGACCTAGGTTCGGGAACGACCCTGGTGGAGGAGCTGCGGTCCGTGGAGCTGGTCGGCAACCTGGTCATCGTGTTGCTGTTCGCCTGGGTCGTGCGGGCGCTGCTCGGCGCGCGGCAGGTCACCTGGGCCCGGCTGATCCTGGCGGTCTTGCTCGGTGGGGCGGTGGGGGCCGCGGTGGCTGCCCTGCTCATCATCGACCTCAGTGCGCCGTTGGAGGAGTCGCTGGCGCGGTTCGAGGCGGAGCGCGACGGCTTCGCGACCCTGGCGCTGCCCTTCCAGGTGCTGGCGACGATGCTGGTCGTGGTGGGCTTGGAGGTCCTCTTCGCACGCCCCGGCGCCGGCGCTCGCACCGGACTGCTGACGCGGCTGAAGCGGAGCATGCGCTGGCCCGGCTTCGCCTGGCGCGGTCTCCAGGTCGCACGGATCGTGAGCCGCCACGGGCTGGCCCCCGCGCTGGGGCTGAAGCGCGGTGCGCTGGACGTCCGCAGCCCCGAGGAGCTGGCGCGACGCGCCCGGCTGGCGCTCGAGGACGCGGGGGGGATGTTCGTCAAGCTCGGGCAGCTGCTGGCCACCCGACCGGACCTGCTCCCGCCGGCCGCGCTCGCGGAGCTGGGACGGTTGCACGCCGCTGCCCGACCGCTCGAGCGGGCCGAGGTGGAGGCGGCGATCCGTGCGGAGCTGTCCGGACCGCTGCCGGAGGTGTTCGCCACGGTCGACTGGCAACCGCTGGGCTCCGCCTCGATCGCCCAGGTCCACGCCGCCCAGCTCCACGACGGCCGCGACGTCGTCATCAAGGTCCGCCGGCCCGGCCTGCTGGCGGCGGTCGAGCGCGACCTCGCGATCGCGGTGGCGTTCGCGCGTCTGGCCGAGCGCCGGACCGACTGGGGTCGGACCTACGAGGTCGGGGCGATCGCGCAGGACTTCGCCCGCTCGCTGCGGGAGGAGCTGGACCTGCGGATCGAGTCCCGCCATGCCGCCGAGATGGTGCAGGCCACGGCCGACCGGGACCACGTACGCACGCCGGAGGTCGTGACCGAGCTCACCACCGAGCGGCTGGTGGTCATGGACCGTCTGGTCGGTACCCCGCTGTCGTCGCTGCCGGCCGCGGTCGTCCACGCCGACCTGGCGCCCCGTCGGCGGCTGGCGGACGAGCTGTGCGCCTCCCAGGTCGAGGCCATGCTGCAGGGGCAGCGGTTCCACGGGGACCCGCACCCCGGCAACGTCCTGCTGCTGGACGACGGCACCCTGGGGCTGATCGACTTCGGGGTGACGGGCCGACTCGACAGCTTCGAGCGGGCCTCGGTGTTCCAGATGCTGCTCGCGCTGCAGCTCAGCGAGCCGTCCCTGCTGTACGAGTCGTTGGTCGCGGTCGGTGCCATCGAGCGGACCCGCGATCCCGACGCGATCGAGCGGGAGCTCGCCCGGTTCCTGGCCGCCAACCTCGGTGCCGGCCTGCCCCCGGCCAGCGCGCTGACCGACCTGCTGCAGCTGACCACGCGGCTCGGGTTCCGCCTCCCGCCGCAGACCTCGACGATGTTCCGGGCCCTGGCCACGCTCGCTGGGACCCTCGAGCAGCTCTCGCCCGGCTATCCGCTGATCGAGCAGATCGCGGCGCTCGGCGGCGAGGAGTTCCAGCAGCGCAGCTCGCCCGACTCCGTCGCTGACCTGGTGCAGCGGGAGTGGGCCCAGCTGGGTCCGCTCGTGCAGCGGGCGCCCCGCCACCTCGACCGCCTCGCGACGCTGGCGACGCACGGCCGGTTGACCGGCCGGGTGCGGCTGTTCTCCGACGCCGAGGACGTCGCGGTCGTGGAACGGCTGGTGAACCGTGTCGTGCTCACCGCGCTGTCGCTCGGTCTCGGGCTGCTGGCGACCCTGCTGCTGGCGACCGATGCCGGTCCGGTCCTGGCCGGTGGCCAGACGCGGCTGCTGGAGGCGATCGGCTGGGTCGGGTTGTTCGGCAGTGCGGTGCTGTTCCTGCGGGTCCTGCTCGAGGTGCTGCGGCCCGCTCCGGACCACCTCGACGGTGGTCGGCGCTGATGCGCCGTCCCCTGGCAGCTTTCCTCATCGGGACCTTCACCTGGAGCTGGGCGCTGTGGGTGTTGGCGGCCCGGCTCGACCTCCCGGGCGCGCTGCCCGAACTGCTGCGCATCGGCGGTCGGTTCGGGCCGAGCTTGGCGGCGGTCGCCGTCACGTTGGTCGTCGCCGGTCGTCCCGGGTTGGCCCGCCTGCTCGCGTCGCTGCGCCGTTGGCGGGCTCCGGCGTCGCTATGGCTGACGGTCACGCTCGGGCCGGTCGTGGTGGTGGTGGCGGCGATCGGCCTCGCTGCCGTGCTCGGCACGCCACCCGGCGACTTCAACGACCCCGCCACGGCCTATCTCGTCCTCCCGGCCTTCCTCGTGATCCTGGTCGCCGGCGGCCCGTTGGGGGAGGAGCTGGGCTGGCGAGGCTTCGCCCTCGACCGACTCCAGGAGCGCGTCGGGCCGGTGGCCGCCTCGCTCGTGCTCGGGGTGGTGTGGGGGCTGTGGCACCTGCCGTTGTTCCTGGATGCGAGCCAGGTCCAGTCCTCGCTGCCGTTCGGCCTCTACCTCGGCCAGACCACCACGACTGCGGTGATCTACACCTGGGTCTGGAACCGGACGCGGAGCCTGCCGCTCGTCCTCGTCCTCCACACCACGACGAACCTCGCGGCCGGGGTGTTCCCCCTGCTCGCGCCGGAGGCCCCGAACGACCTCGCCTTCGGGGTGGCGGTCGCGCTCGCCGGGCTCGCGGCGCTGGTGCTGATCGGGACGACCCGTGGACGTCTCGGGTTCCAGCGACCGCCGAGCATCGAGCTCCGTAGCGCGGCAGCTCGGACCACGATGCCCGGGTGACGGTCAGGTCGCGACGAAGGATCGTTTCGCGAGCCCCATCCAGAACCCGTCGATGGGCTGGTCGGGTGACTGCTCGGGATCGTCCGCAGCGCCCAGGGTCACGAACATCGGCGCGAGGTGCTCGATGGTCGGGTGGGCGTAGGGCATGCCCGGCGCGCGGTCACGGAAGGCGGCCAGGGTCTCGACGTCCCCGGCGGCGAGGGTCTCCTGCGTCCAGGCGTCGAACTCGACCGACCACCCGGGCGGGGCGGCGTCGGTCGAGCGCCAGTGCTCCCGGGTGAGGAACGGCAGGCCGTGGGTCGTGAAGCCCGACCCGACGATCAGGACACCGAGGTCGCGGAGCTCCGTCAGTCGCCGGCCGAGGTCGAGCAGCCGCTCCGGCTCCAGGGTCGGCAGGGACATCTGCAGGACCGGGATGTCGGCGTGCGGGTACATCACCGAGAGCGGCACGTAGGCGCCGTGGTCAAGCCCGCGGTCCGTGCGCACGACGTGCTGGGTGTCCGGCAGCAGTCCCTCGATGGCAGCAGCCAGGCCGGGTGCGCCGGGCGCCGGGTAGGTCGCCTCGTAGTAGCGACGGGCGAACCCGCCGAAGTCGTACACCAGTGGCACGGTCTCCGTCGCGCCGAGCATCAGCGGTGCGGCCTCCCAGTGGGCGGACACGATGAGGATGGCCTCGGGCCGCGGCAGGTCCGCGGCCAAGGTCCGCAGCTCGTCCGTCCAGCGGCTGTCGTCGACCAGCGGCGGTGCGCCGTGGCTGAGGAACAGCGTCGGCATCCGTTGCGTCGTCGCGGTCATCGGTCGGGTTCCGCTCCGGGAGTGATGGTTGAGTGTTCAAACAGTATCGGGGTGCGTGTCGCTCCTCAAGGGTGGGCTGACGGGCGATCGTGTGGTGCGAGCGCGGCGGTCTCGCGCAGGTCGACCCGGGTGCGACTGGACACGGCTGCAGCATCCGGCACCCTGTCCGGCGGACGACCGAGCCGAGCAGGAGCGCCCGTGACGGCACGACGGTGTCCGAGCTGCGGGGGGAGCTGGCCGGACCGCCAGGCCAGGTGGTGCGGAGCCTGTGGGAGCGCGCTCTCGACCGGCCCATCGGTGCACGGACCGCGGGAGGGCGGCAGCGCTCCCGCACCATCGAAGGCCCGCCGACGCCGTCCTTCCCCGCGGGCGATCGTGGCCCTGGTGGTGGGCACCGTCGCGCTCCTCGGTGCGGGTGCCGTGCTCACCGGTGCTGTCCTGCTGGGCGCGCCATCCGGGGAGACCGAGCAGGCGGGTGCGGCGACGGGCCCGTCGCCGACCACCGGGCCGGACCCGGGCGCCGGGACCGTGGAGCTGACCGCTCCGACCGGGGACGCCTCGACCGCCGGGTCGTGGAGCCCCGGCACCGAGCCCGGTGCCGCCGCCGTGGTGCCCGCAGGCAGCTCGTTCCCGCCGTCGGCACCGAGCTGCGACACCGAGGGCTGTGCGTTGTGGCGGTCCACCGTCCTCGACCAGCGCCCGCTGCTGGTCAACGACCGGGTGGCGATCCAGCTCGGGCTCGAGCTGCTGATCGCCGTCGACCTCGACACCGGCCAGTGGCTGTGGAGCCGTGGGCACAACGATCCCCGCGGGGTGTCACCGGCCGCGGCGATGACCGCCTCCTACCTCGACGACCGCACGCTGGTGATCGCCTACGGCCATCGGCTGCGCCTGCATGCTGCGGACACCGGGAGCGTCCTCGGTGAGGTGGATCTCGCGCCGACCCAGGTCACCGACATCCGACGCCACGACGGCCAGCTGGTGGTCAGCGGCGGCACCCGCGACCGCGAGCGGCCGGGCACGCGGCTGGTCGGCCTCGACGACACCGGACAGGTGCGCTTCGAGGTCGAGGTGGCCCGCCCCATCCGGCAGGCGGCGCCGGCACGGTCGTCCACGGCGCCGCTGCTGGCCGTCGCGGACGGGGACCTCGTCGGCTTCGACGCGACCGACGGATCCGAGCGCTGGCGTCGCCCCGTCGGTCGGCGCCAGGTGGACGGCACGACGCTGCTCGACCCGACCACCGGGGAGGTGACCGTGGTGAGCACGCGGGACGGCCTGGACCTGCTCAGCGTGGAGCGGCCGGGTGCGGTCGCTGCGGGGGTGCGCGGCGGCGTTCTCGTCGTCACCCACCCCGACCGGGTGGAGGTGCACGATCGCGACGGCGTCGCCATGGGCGAGGTCGCCGTCGCCGCGCCGGAGCGGACGGTCGTGGACACCACCGGCCGCTTCGTGACCGTGGCGACCCTCCCCGCGCCCGGTGCCACCGCGCCGGAACCGACCATCCGGATCGGGCGCAGGGCGAGCGGCAGCGTCGCACTCCCCACGCTGACCCGTTCCACCTCGGTGCCGTTGCCACCTGGCGTCGAGCCCGCGCCGGTGCTGGCGATGCGCCGTCCCGACGGCCTGCTCCTGGCCGGACCGGAAGCCGGCTGGGCCTGGGTGATGGACCGCGTCGGTGGCACCGTGACCGACCTCGACCTGCGGCTGCTCCCGACGACCGAGGTGGAGCACGGTGCGGGGCTCACCCTGCTCCGCGATGGGCGGCAGGTGACCGTGCTCGGCGCCGGCGGCAGCTTCCGGGCCCGCGGGGTGCCCCAGATCGCCTCGCTGGATCCGCTGCTGCTGCACGGCGGTACCGGCACGTTGCGGCTCGACCGCACGCTGGTCGACCGCCTGGACGAGGATCGTGGTTGACCCCCCGCCGGCTCAGGTCGAGGTGTCGATCACGTAGACCCGGCCCTCGCCGGCCGCGACGTCCGCGAGCCGGTGGAAGGAGCCGTTGTGCCGGACCGGGGACGCCTCGAGCGCGTCCGGACCGAGGGTGGAGAACACCGGGGTCAGCGTCGCATCGGCGGGCAGCCCGGGGATCCCGGTGGGGCCGGAGCTGACGTCGAGGTGGTAGTTCACGACGCACAGGTGCGGACGCGCGCCTGCGGCCAGGGAGTCCACCGCCTGCGTCCAGGCCACCAGTCCACGCAAGCCCGTCGCGTCGGGCGGGAGCAGCCACCGGGTGCGTGCCTCGCCACCCAGTTCGCCGAGCAGGTCCTCGGCGAAGACCCGGATGGCCGTCAACCGCTCGAACAGGGCCTGGTTGGTGCCCCAGACGTAGCTATCGGAGAAGCGCGCCTTGGACGGATGGAGGTTGGAGTCGCCCCGCTCCTCGAACACGAACAGCTTCGTGTAGTGCTCGTTCGGTGCCGGCTCGTGGCTGACGTCGCGGATCTCGAACCCGAGCCCGACGTAGGAGGGCATGTCGGTGAGCAGCAGCGCGGTGAACAGCCGGGCCTCGTTGCCGGCGCGGTAGAAGGCGTCGAAACGGGGGTCGTCCTTGTCGGCGGTCATCAGCGTGTAGGCCGGCGCCGTCCGGCGGGTGGCGAGGTCGTCGAGGTAGCGGCGGAACAGCCGGAGGTACTCCGGCTCGCCCACGATGGTGGACTGCAGATCGCCGAGCACGACGTCTGCCTCCGCTGCCTCGAGGTGGTCGAGCTCCTCGCCGTAGTGGAACACGTCACGGGCGCCGAGGAACGCCTCGGCGAAGGAGGCGAAGTAGGGCGCGTCGTGCTCACGCTGGACGTAGCGCTTCACCGCGCGGTGGACGTCGTAGTGGTCGTCGATGTCGTCGGGGACCCCGTCGGGCCGCATCTGCACGTGGGCCATGTCGCCGCGCAGGAAGTCGAAGTTCCCGACGTGCCGGGCCCGGGCGTAGTGCTCGCACACGTACGCCCAAGCGGGCTCGTGCGGACGGTCGAAGTCGAGCCGCCAGCCACGGTTGTCGTCGAGCGCCTCGAAGAACCGGTACCTCGCCATCGGGGAGAAGACCCTCGACATCAGCTGTGGCTCGCGGACCACGATGTCCGGCCATCGCATGCCGTACTCGTCGATGACCATCCTCGCCGGGTCGGGGTCGATGACGAGGTCGCGGTAGGGCGGCCCCATCGTCGCCGGGATGGGCTCGAGCCCGAACCACTTGAGGTACTGGATCAGGTCGACCCGCCGGGCGATCCGCCCGTGCAGGTCCCCGGGATCACCGAACAGCACCCGGAGCCGGACGTCCTCGTCCAACGCGAACAACGACGCACCATCCGCGGGGAGCGTGTCACCCGCCAGCGCCGGGCCCCGCTCGCCGAGCCAGGTCACGATGGCGTGCGTCGCCTGGTCGAGCACCCTCACGGTGTGGTCGACGATCCGGTGCTCGCGGATGTGCATCCACTCGAACAGCGCCGGGTTGGCCAGCGCCTGCTCGGCGAACCGGTCGGTGTGCGGGACGACGTCCATCCCGACCGCTCGCCCGGTGACGTGCAACAGGTTGGTCACCGCACGCAGCTGCCGGTCGATCGTGTCGAGGTGGGGCGCGAGCTCCTCGAGTTCGTCGGAGAAGTTCGCGGTGTCGAGGTTCCAGCTGGCCATGCCGTACAGGCTCTTGACCACGCCCGGCTCCCAGAACGGCAGGAACTGGACCGCGTCGACGGCGGCAGGCAGCGTCAGCCCGTACTTCACGACGTTGCCGAGGTTCCCGACCGTGCGCAGGTTGACCCCGACCATGTTGGTGCGCTGGAGCCACGAGCTGTCCGGCTCGTCGGCGACGGGGGAGCGCACCTCAGCGGGGAGGTCGGCGAGTGGCCTGTCGAGGTCGACCGCGGTGGGCGAGAGTGCGATGTCGACGGCGTGCCCGTGGCGGCGCCGCAGCAGGTCGAGCCCCTGCGCGAGCGGCATCGCGATCGCGTCC